>HF988080.1:9319-25428 GCA_000434635.1 Firmicutes bacterium CAG:110
GGTGAATTCTTATACTTCCTTATACATGGCGGCGGCATCGTCCTTGCGGACGGTTTCCGCTACCTGAAGAACCTCCACGGTCACCGTCCGGGCGCCCATGGAAATCTCGATTTTGTCCCCGACCTTTACGTCGTAACCGGCCTTGACCACGCGGCCGTTGACGCTGATGCGGCCGTTGTCGCAGGCTTCGTTGGCGACCGTCCGGCGCTTGATCAGGCGGGAGACTTTGAGATACTTGTCAAGCCGCATCGCTTACTTCGCCACGATGTCCTTCAGAGCCTTGCTTGCCTTGAAGGCAGGAACGCGGGTGGCGGGGATCTCGATGGCTTCCTTGGTGTGGGGGTTGCGGCCAACGCGGGCTTCCCGCTCCTTGGTCTCGAAGGTGCCGAAGCCGGAGACCTGCACCTTGTCGCCCTTCACCAGAGCCGCGGTAACGGCGTCAATGGCGGCGTTGATGACCCGCTCGGTGTCCTTCTTGGTCAGGCCGGCGCCCTCGGCGGCGGCAGCAATCAGTTCAGTTTTGTTCATGTTTATATCCTCTTTTCTGAAAGTGAAAATATTTTTGAAAGCGTTGTTTAGATTAACATAATTCTACCCAAATTGCAAGAGATTTTTCAAAAAAACTCACAGCTTCAGGATTTTTGCGATTTTTTCGCCCTTTGGCAGCAGCAGACAGTCCTCATGGGTGATGACTTTGAACTTTACGGCGGTAAAGAAATAGCTGACGACGCCCACCAGAACCGGCACGGCGCACAGAATCAGGCGGCCTGTGCCGATCTCCCGCACGCCGACGGCTTTCAGCGCCCACAGTGCGCCCCATGCGAGAACGCCCATCACCGCCGCGGCGAAGAAGGAACGCAGAAGGTTCGGCAGGATCGCGGGCGGCTTCGGCAGCAGACGGCGCATGGACAGGATGTTCAGGATACTGATGACCACATAGCCCATCAGCAGGCCGGTAGGCGTACCCAGAATGTTGATAAGCGGCATTCCCGCCAGCACGTACACCGCCACCAGATTCACAACGCCGCCGATCAGCATGTTGATGACCGGCCGACCGGCGTGGCCGTGGGCCTGCATGATGGCCGTGGAGACCAGCACCAAAGCGTTAAAGATGATGGTAAAGCCCAGAACTGTCATCAGCCGGGTAGCCATTGCCAGATTTCCGCCGGAATATCCCCCCAGCAGAGCGGTAATCGGCTCGGCCAGCAGGGCGAGGCCGAAGGCACAGGGCATGGCGATCAGCCCGGTGATCCGCACGGCGGATTCCTCCGTGGCCTTGGCTTCATCATCGCCGCAGAGGGTCAGGTGGGAAGTGATGGCGGGAATGATACTGATGGTAATGGGGGTGATGAAGGCGCAGGGCATGTTGAAAATGGTCAGGCACATGCCGTAAACGCCCCGCATGGTGTCGGCGGCGGACTGGGTGTAGCCCAGATTCAGCAGCTGTCCCATGTAAATCTTGGTTTCCAGCATGGTCATCAGCTGCAAGGCGGCGGAGCCGAAGGTGATGGGAATGGCGATGGCCAGCAGCCCCCGGGCAGTCTCCCGGTAGGAGCGGGGCTCTTCCTCCGTCTGGGGCAGAAGAGCGTAGCTCTTCCGGAAGCGGCTGAACAGATAAATTGCCGAGACAAGGCAGCTTGCCGTGACACCCAGAATCGCGCCGCCCGCGGCCAGCGGAATTTCGTTGGTCATTTTCAGGATCGCCAGCGCCGCGCCCATGCCCACGATCAGCTTCACCACGGCCTCCAGCACCTGAGAAACGGAGGTGGGCAGCATGTTCCCCTGCCCCTGAAAGAAGCCACGGTAGGTGCTCATGACACAAATCAGCAGCACGCAGGGGCCGAGGCACCCAATGGCCGCCCATGCGTCGGGCTGGTTCTGGAAGGCGGCCAGCTGGCGGCAGAACACCGTCATCAGCAGACTGCCCGCAATGCCCAGCGCCAGAAAAATGCCTCGTGCGGTATGGTAAATCCGCCGCACCTGATTGTAGTGGTCAAGGGAGCTTGCCTGCGAGATCATCCGGCTCATGGCAACGGGCAGTCCGGCGGTGGAGATCATCAGCAGCACGTTATAGATGTCGTAGGCCGTGTTGAAGTAGCCGAAGCCCTGCTCGCCGATGATGGCGTTGAGGGGAATTTTGTACAGAGCGCCGATGACCTTGACAATGGCCGTTGCCATTGCAAGCAGCGCGGTGCCCTGAAGAAAATTCTGCTTTTTTTGCATATCAGACATGGTTTCATCCTTTCTGCGGGGGAATGCAGGGTCACTTCGTTTCTTCAAACAGCCGGGGGATGGCGTATTCGGTCAGCTCCTCCACGACCTTCTTCATGTCGATGGTGGGGAAGCAGCCGTTTTCGTAGAGGATTTTGCCCCGCACCATGGTCATGGCCACGTCGCCGCCCTTGGCAGACCAGACGAGACCGTTCAGAACATTGTGGCAGGGGATCAGATGGGGGGCGGAAAAGTCGATGAGCGCGATATCCGCGTCCATGCCAACCTGAAGCATTCCGCATTCCTTAGCGCGTCTCTGCGCCTGCGCGCCGGAGACAGTCGCCATCATCAGGGCGGCGGGAGACGGGAGGGCGGCGGGATTGCCGCTTTCCTTCCGGGCGGACATGGCGGCAAAGCGCATGACCTCGAACATGTCCAAGTTGCCGCACTCGATGGCGCCGCCGGTGCCGAGGGCTACGTTCATCCCCGCCTTGACGGATTCCAGAATAGGGGTGGAGGACTGGCCGTTTTTGTAGGCGGACACGGGGGTCGCCACGGCGCAGACGCCCTTCTTCCCCAGCAGTTTACGCTCGTCCTCGGTTAAATATGTACAGCCTGCAGCAGTGGTGGGGCGGCTGAATACATTGTGGCAGTTTAACAGCTCGCCGGGGTTCATGCCGGTGCGCTCCAGACAGGAGTCCACTTCGCTCTGGGTCTCCGCAAGATGCAGCTGCATTCCCAGATTCTGCTCTGCGGCGTAGCCCACCAGACCTTCCCAGAGCCGGTAATTGCTGATGTACTCGCCGTAGATTCCGGCGTCAATTTTGATGCGGCCGCCGTCAAAGCCGTTCCACTTCTCCGTGACCTTTACCAGCTCCCGGCACTGCTCGTCGGTCTCGAAGTCGAAGTCCTCGTTCTCGTCGATGAAGCGATAGCTGGACAGCGCCAGATTGGCCTTGATGCCGGACTCCGCCACGGCCTCGGCGGTGGCGTTGGGGTAGTAATACAAGTCGGAAACCGAGGTAACGCCGAAGCGCAGGCACTCGGCGATGGCGAGAGATGCCGCCGCTTTGGCGCTGCGGGAGTCCATTTTCGCTTCCTTTTGCAGCAGCGCCTGAAGGGCTTCGGTGTTGCCCAGATCGTCGGTGAAGCACCGCAGACTGGCAGTCGCCAGATGGGTATGGCAGTTGATGAGACCGGGGATAGCCACCATGCCGGTGCCGTCCACAATGGCCTTGGGCGCTTCGGCAGGGGGCTTTCGCTCAATGGAGACGATCTTCCCGTCCTCGATGCCGATATAAGCGCCAAAAATGACCTCCATCCGGGGGTTCATGGTCACGGCTGTAACATTGGAAATGAGGGTGTCCAAATTGGCACACTTCCTTTCGTATAGCGTGGGCGTTATTTTGCCCCATCCGCCATGAGACGGAACAGCTCCTGCTTCTGCTCCAGTACGCCCGAGAGCATTTCGATGTACTGTTCGGGGAATTTTGGGTTATGGAACCGGCGGAGGGTGCCGTCGGGGAGATTGACCTTGTTCATGCCTCCGCCGCCAAGAGAGAGGATGGTATGCACTTCCTCCATCATGTAGATGTTGTACAGGCAGTCCAGATTGTCCCGGCTCCAGCCCACGTTCTCGAAGCTGCCGGACATGTATTTCTGGCGGTAGAGGTAATAGGGCTTGTAGCCCAGCGCCCGGAGGGTCTGCTCCCCGTAGGCGACCATTTCGGCGACGTCCCCGGCGGAGGGGAGATTCTCCCGCCTTTCAAACAGGTCGGCTCCTTTTTTCAGGGCGAGGGTGTGGACGGTGATGTTGGCGGGGTTCAAAGTCGCCACGGCGTCCAGACTGCGGCGGAAGCCCGCCGTGCTGTCCGCGGGAAGACCCGCAATCAAATCCATATTGATGGCACTGAAACCTGCATCCGCCGCTTCGCCGTAGGCGCGAAGCACGTCCGCCGCCTTGTGGGGCCGCCCGCAGGCGCGTAAGACGGCGTCCTCCATGGTCTGGGGGTTGATGCTCATGCGGTCAGCGCCGCCGGAACGGATAACTTGAAGCTTCTCCAGATCCAGCGTATCCGGGCGGCCGCCCTCTACGGTGAATTCCACGCACCGGGACAGATCGAAATTGTCCCGTATGACGCCCAGCAGGCGCTCCATCTGAGGGGCGGAGAGGGTCGTGGGGGTGCCGCCGCCGATGTAGAGGGTGCGGATAGTTCTCCCGGACTGCGCCAGAAGTCTGCCCGTGACCGCAATTTCCTGTTCCAGCGCCCGCAGATAGGATTCCAGCAGTTCCGTTTTCCTGCCGATGGTGCGGCTGACGAAGCTGCAATAGGTGCAGCGGGTGGGGCAGAAGGGGATGCCGACGTACAGCGACAGATCGCTGGGCTGCAGCATATTCACCGCCCGGACTGTGGAGACCGAGCAGTCGATGGCCAGCCTGCGGCGGTCGTCGGTGACGTAATACACGTCCCGCAGCAGCCTGTCCGCGGATTTAGGGCTGCCACCCTCCAGCAGATGCTTGGTAGTGATTTTCGTGGGTCGGACGCCGGCCAGTGCGCCCCATGGGGGCGTAACGGGCAGCAGCTGTTTCGCGGCCAGATAATAGCTCTGCTGCAATGCCCGGCGGCGCAGTCGGACGGTTTCGTCCGCCGCCTTGATCCGCCGGGTAGCCGCGGCAGTGGTGCCGTTTACAGTGATTTTCGTGACGGCGGTAAGCCAGACCTTTCCCCGGTGGAGGGACGAAACCGCCTCCCCTTCCGTGTTGTCGGGAAACAGGGACAGCTGTAACTGCTCCACAGCATAGCGGTCGTCATGACCGTGTAGTGTCAGTTTCATAAGAACCTCGGTTATCGTAGATAAGGGTTATACCGCTTTTCCTCCGCCAGCGTCGTATCCATGCCGTGGCCGGGGTAGACCCGGTAGTCGGCGGAAAGCCCCGCCAGACGGCGCAGAGAAGCCCGCATGGCCGCGTCGCTGCCGCCGGGAAAATCGGTACGGCCGCAGGAACCGGCAAACAGGGTATCCCCGGAGAACATGGCGTCGTCAATGAGCAAGCACACGGAGCCGGGGGTATGGCCGGGGGTGCGGATAACGGAGATCGTCAGCCCCGCGAGGTGCAGGGTATCCCCCTCGTCGTAGGTTTTGGTATAGTAGAGCGGCCCCGCCGTCATCTGGGGCGGCATGGTCAGCTCGTCGGCGCAGAGATAGACGTCGCAGCCGGTCTCGGCGGCAATCTCCTTTACGCCGCCCACATGATCAAAGTGCCCGTGGGTCAGGAGAATCGCTTCCACGGTCAGCCTCAGCGCGTTCACCTCGCTCAGCACCTTTTCCGGGGTGTAGCCGGGGTCGATGACACAGCAGGTCTCCGACGCACTGTCGTGGACGATGTAGCAGTTGGTTCCGTAAGCCCCAAGGGTCAGCGTGTGAATGTTCAGCATACTATCACCTACCGGGTGTGAATTTTGTCATTTTCTTCTGGGGGTGTCCATCAGCTGCTCCGTGTCCAGAATCAGGGTCACGGGGCCGTCGTTGACGGATTCCACCTTCATGTCCGCGCCGAAGCGGCCGTGCTGAGGGGGATACCCCAGACTGGCGCAGTCGGCGAGGAACTGCTCATACAGCCGCTCCCCCAGTTCCGGGTTCGCAGCGTCGGTAAAGCTGGGGCGGCGGCCCTTGCGGCAGTTGCCGTAGAGAGTGAACTGGCTCACCACCAGCACCTCGCCGCCCACCGCGTCCAGTCCCAGATTCATTTTGTCGTTTTCGTCGGTAAAAATCCGGAGTCCCAGCGCTTTTTCTGCCAGATACCGGCATTCCTTTTCGGTATCGTCGGGGCCGACACCGAGAAGGATGAGGAAGCCTTTTCCGATTTTTCCCACCACCTCGCCGTCAATGGCGACGGCGGCGGAATTGACTCTTGTCAGTACAGCGCGCATAGCGTCTCTCTCCTTAATTCTGTCCTCTGCGGGAGCCGACCACGTCCCGGATGTTCAGCAGCTTCGTCCGCACAGATTCCAGCTCCGCCACGTCCTTGACTTCAAACCGGATGGTGATGGCGCTGCGGCCGCCGGGCAGGTCTTTGCCGCTCATTTCCTTGACCCGGACGCGGGCGGTGGACAGCACCATGGCCACGTCCAGAATCAGCCCATCACGGGTGATGCAGTCCAGCTCCAGCGTGGTCTCAAAGGGCTGCTCTTCCTGCGTCGCCCAGCGGACGCGCACCCAGCGGGCGGCCTGACGGGGATCTTCCCGGCTCTGGGCGTTGGGGCAGTCCGCCCGGTGGATGCTGACGCCGAAGCCCTTGGTGATGAAACCCACAATGGGGTCGCCGGGGACGGGGGTGCAGCATTTGGCGAACTTGATCATGCAGGAATCGATGTCCTCCACGATGACGCCGTTGACCGCGTGGCGGTTCTGGATGACCGCTTCGGAATCGGGGCGGAAGCGCAGGGGACTTTGGGGCAGCTTTTCCGCGGTCTGCTGCTTCAGAGCCTTGTTGATATCGTCCCGGATGCGGCCGACGGCCTTGGCGGCGGTCAGCCCGCCGTAGCCGATGGCGGCGAACATATCGTCCCAGGTGTCGAAGGACAGCTTTTTTAGGAGCTGAGCTTCCAGCTCGGGGTCGGTGGCGGCGGTGATGGGCAGCCCCACCCGCTTCATTTCCGACTCGAAGGACGCCTTGCCGTGGACGATGTTTTCCTCCCGCTTCTCCTTCTTGAACCACTGCTTGATCTTGGTTCTGGCCTGATTGCTCTTGCAGATGGTCAGCCAGTCCCGGCTGGGGCCTTTGGCGGATTTGGAGGTCAGCACCTCCACAATATCGCCGTTTTTCAGGGTGGTGTCGATGTTGGCGATGCGGTTATTCACCTTCGCGCCGATCATGGAATTTCCCACGCCGGAATGGATGGCGTAGGCAAAATCGATGGGCGTGGAGCCGGCGGGCAGGGAGACGATCCGTCCCTTGGGGGTGTAGACGAACACCTCGTCGTCGAACATGTCGATCTTCATGGACTGGACGAACTCTTCCGCGTCGGAATCCTGCTGGCTTTCCAGCAGGCGGCGCACCCACTCGAAGTCCTTCTCCGTACCCGTGCCGGTGCCCTGCTTGTACTTCCAGTGGGCGGCGATACCGTATTCGGCGGTCTCGTGCATCTGCCATGTGCGGATCTGCACCTCGAAGGGGATGCCCTGAGAGCCGATGACGGTGGTGTGCAGGGACTGGTACATGTTGGGCTTGGGGGTGGAGATATAGTCCTTGAACCGTCCCGGCACCAGACTGAACAGGTCGTGGACATGCCCCAGCACGTTATAGCAGTCGGGGATGGTGTCCACAATGACCCGGAAAGCGTAAATGTCGTACAGCTCGTCAATGGTCTTGCCCTGGGCGAGCATCTTGCGGTAGATGGAGTAGACGTGCTTGATCCGTCCGTAGGTGGTGTTGTGGATGCCCACGGAGGTCAGGCGCTGGGTGATCTTGTCCTGGATGGTGCGCATAAAGGCCTCGTCCTTCTCCTTGTGGGCCTGAAGGTAGGACATGATCTCGTTATACTCCATGGGCGCGAGGTAGCGCAGAGCGGTATCCTCCAGCTCCCACTTGATCTTCTGCATACCAAGGCGGTGGGCAAGGGGCGCATAGACGTCCATTGTCTCCCGGCACTTCTGAATCTGCTTTTCCGGCGTCTGGTACTGCATGGTACGCATGTTGTGGAGCCGGTCGGCGATTTTGATCAGCACCACCCGGATGTCCTTGCTCATGGCCATGAACATCTTGCGCAGATTCTCCATCTGCGCCTGCTCGGAGGAGGAGAAGTTTGCCCGGGTCAGCTTTGTGACGCCCTCCACCAGCTCCGCCACGGTGGGGCCGAAGATTTTTTCAATGTCCTCATGGGAGGCATCGGTGTCCTCGATGCAGTCGTGGAGCAGGGCGCCCAGAATGGCGTCGCAGTCCAGCCCCATCTCCGCCACGATCTGGGCGACCGCCAGCGGGTGGATGATGTAGGGGGAACCGTCCTTCCGTTTTTGCAGCTTGTGCTTCTGGTTGGCGTAATCCACGGCACGGTCGATGAGCGCCATGTCCGCGCCAGGCAGGTGCTTTTTGATTGCGTCGCACATGGACGCGTAATGTTCTTCAAAGGATTCCATTTTGATTCAGCTCTCTTTCGCGTGCAGCAGCCGCTGCATGGTCTGGCTTCGGCTCAGGTCGGCCTTTCCTTCTCCGGGGGTCAGCCGGATGGAAACATATTTATGCTGCCGCTGGACGGTGAGCAGTCCCACGTCCCGGAAAATATCCAGACAGGTGAGCATCTGCCCCAGATTCAACGGTTGTCCCGACCAGCGGACGATCTTGCGGCACAGGCACATAGGCGATTCCTGCACCGGGTTCGCGGCGTCCAGATACCGCCATACCAGCGCCAGCATTTTCCGGTCGGGCAGCAGCGCCGCGGCCTCGCCGGAGGTCAGATTTCCCCGTTGCATGTCCCGGTAAGGCGCGGCGTCGGGCAGGCACTCGGCGCTGCAGCTGGGGCGGATGTCGATGACATTCATCTGCACGGTGCGCGTCCCCCGGAATTCGTTCACCTGAGGGGTAAAGGCCACGTCCACCAAATCCCCCGGCTGGATGGACACCGTCTGGGGATTGGCGGAAAAATAAATGGCGTTCAGGTACGTATGTCCGCTGCACAGGCGCAGGCGCATATGCCGCCCGCCGCCCACCATGCTGATGCGGTCGATGGTCAGATTCTTCATCATCAGCACCGGCTTGGGGCAGCCGTTGCCGCAGGGCTCCAGCATTTGCAGGGCGTCCACATTGTGCAGTGTCAGCAGCTCCGGGGAAACGGCGCAGTCCACATCCAGAACCGTCCTCGGCACGTCGTCGGTGTAATACTGCGCGGCCAGCGCGCAGATCTGGCGGCGGAATTCCGGAATGTTGGCGCGGGAAATGGTAAAGCCCGCGGCCAGCTCATGGCCGCCGTAGCTTTCCAGCAGCGGAGACAGGGCGCTCAGGGAGGCAAACAGGTTGAAGCCCCCGTGGCTGCGGGAGCTGGCCTTGCCATGCTCGCCGTCCAGACAGATCAGGAAGGTGGGGCAGGCGTATTCCTCGGCAATGCGGCTGGCCACGATGCCCACCACGCCCTGATGCCAGCTTTCATCAGCCAGCACGATGGCCTCCGGGGGCTTGCCCATGGGCAGCATGGACACGGCCTGCCGGTAAATTTCCGACTCCACGGCCTGCCGCTGCCGGTTCAGCTCGCACAGTCCCCGGGCGGCCTCGGCGGCCTTGTCCGGGTCGTCGGTGAGAAACAGCTCCACCGCAAGATCGATCTGTCCCATCCGTCCGGCGGCGTTGATGCGGGGCGCCAGCATGAAGCCGATGGAGGACGCGCTGACAGTCTCCGGGGCGCAGCCGCACTCCGCCATCAGCGCCGCGATGCCCGGGCGCTTGGTATGCGCCAGAGATTCCAGACCTCTCGCCACGAACACCCGGTTCTCCCCTTGCAGGGGCATCACATCCGCCACGGTGCCGAGGCATACCATGTCGGCGTATTCCTCCAACACCGTTTCCTGAGAACCGCACAGGGCGGAAGCCAGCTTGAAGGCCACGCCCACGCCGGAGAGATTCTTATGGGGATAGCCGCCGTCGGGGCGGTGGGGGTCTACCACGGCAACTGCGGCGGGCAGCGTCTGCTTGCACTCATGATGGTCGGTGATGACGAGATCAATGCCCAGCTGCTTACACAGCTCCGCCTCGCTCACGGCGGTGATGCCGCAGTCCACGGTGACGATCAGCTTGACGCCCTCGGCGTGGAGCTGGTGGATAGCGATGGGATTCAGGCCGTAGCCCTCCTCCAGACGGCCGGGAATGTAGCTCACCACATCCGCGCCGTGGCGGCGGAGAAAATCCGTCAGCAGGCAGGTGGCGGTGATGCCGTCTACGTCGTAGTCGCCGAACACGGCGATCTTCTCACCCCGGGACATGGCAAGTCCCACCCGTCCGGCAGCCTTGTCCATATCCGTCATCAAAAAAGGGTCAAGCAGGGGCGCGTTGCAGTCTAAGTAAGATCTGGCCTGTCGATCATCCCCGATCCCCCGGGAGGCCAGCACCATGGCGGCCAGCGGAGCGTAGCCGCTGCCAACCAATGCGTTGACAGCCCCCGCCTCCAGCTGGGACACCTTCCAAATTCCGTATTTCACGATTCATGCACATCCAGTAATAACATTTTCCCTATATTATAGCAAAAATGAACGGGATGTACAATAGGCAGTTGGGAATTTTCTTGTTTAAGGGATTTCAGGGGTATCTCCCCGCTCCCGCCCCGGCGTGACCTGCATGATGGTCACGGCGAGCAGAGGGGCAAAGATCATGCCGCCCACGCCCCAGAGCTTGTAGCCGACGTACAGCGCCATCAGCGTCACCAGGGGGTCAAGCCCCAGATGCCGCCCCACCAGCTTCGGCTCCAGCATGGAGCGGGACAGGGTGACCACGGCATAAACGCCCAGCAGGCCGATTGCCCTCGCGCCCTCTCCCTGCAAAAAGCAGATCACCGCCCATGGCACCAGCACGGTGCCGGTACCCAGCACGGGCAGTGCGTCCACCAGCGCGACCACCAGCGCCCACAGCGGGGCATAGGCGATCCGCAGCACCACGAACCCCAGCGTCAGAATGGTGAACGTCACGCCCATCAGCTTCAGCTGCGCCGTCAGCCACCCGCCCACGGCATTTTTCATACGCTTCAGGGCGTCCGCGGCGGGCTTGAGCTTTTCCTCGGGCAGACGTTTTTTCAGCCAGCTTTTGATCTTCGGCAGCCGGGCGGAGATCAGGAAGGAGGAGATCACCGCCGTTCCCAAACTCAGCGCGCCGTCGGGAATGTGGCTCAGAATGTTTCCCGCCAGCCCCAGAATATACCGGATGACCTTGTCCAGCAGAGATGTTCCATTGGAGAAGAAGGAGGTCACGTTCTCGCTGAGCAGGGGCTGCACGCTCTGGGGCGTGTGGGACGCCAGCTCCAGCAGCCAGCTTTGCAGCAGGCCGATGCCGGATTTTGCCGTATCCTCCAGATCGGGCAGCACCCCCGCCACCCTTCGCAGCTCCCGCAGAGCAAAGGCGCAGAGAATCAGCACCAGCATGGCAAGAAAACAGAAGGCCATGCTGACGCCGATGCCGGAGCACACACACCGTGGAACCCGCCGTTTCTGGAGGAAGCCCACCATCGGCTCCGCCGCGAAGGCCAGCAGCGCCCCCAGCAGAAAGGGGAAGCACAGCGGCAGAAGAAAACGGGCAGCCAGCCACACGGCAAAAAACGCCGCCAGCACGGATATGCTTTTTTTCACTGCGGGACGCAAAAAGATTCCTCCTTTCCGACAAAAACTCTGGTGATATGGGGTTGCATTCTAAGAAAAGTATGTTACAATACATTGTGGAGAAACAGGTGTTGTTCTGCCACACACAAATTGAACCAGTTTTAAGGAGGTCCGACATGTCGACCAAACCCAAATACTATATTGTGGAGTCTTCCGCCCTGCCCGAGGTTTTCCTGAAGGTAGCGGAGGCAAAGCGTCTGCTTTCCACCGGCGAAGCCTCCACCGTCAACGAAGCCACCCGCATGACCGACATCAGCCGCAGCGCATTCTACAAGTACCGGGACGCCGTGCTGCCCTTCCAGAGCATGATGACCGGCCGCATCATCACCTTCCAGCTGCTGCTCCACGATGAGCAGGGACTCTTGTCCGAGATCCTGGGCGTCTTTGCCGACGCCGGCGCCAATATCAGCACCATCAATTCCATCGTCCCCACCAACGGTACGGCGGTCGTGACCATCTCTGCGGAGACCATCGACCTGACCATGACGCTGGAGGAACTGATGAACCGCCTCTCCGCCATTCAGGGCGTGCTGAAGGCCGACGTGCTGGCCGGATAACCCCATATTCTGAATTGCGAAACCGCCGCCGCTGTTTTCTGCGGCGGTTTTCTTCAGGCAGCACCGCGCAATTCGGCAAGAAGTCTCAGCCAGGATTTTTGTTCCAATTCAAAGTTTCAAAAATGGAGGAATACTGTATGTATTTCCCATTTTTGAAACTGCGGAAGTGGGGCAAAAAGACGGCTGAGACTCGCAGACGCAATTGCGCGGTGCTGCCTTCGTCACACTTCGCCCATCCCTGACATACGATGAATCGGGAGGGGTGCGATATGCTCATCGTGCAGAAATATGGAGGAACGTCCCTTGCGGGAATGTCGCGCCTGCGCGCCGCGGCTCGTAGGGTCACGGGGCTGGCCCGGCAGGGAAATCAGGTCGTCGTGGTGGTTTCCGCTCAGGGGGATACCACGGATATGCTCATCGAAAAGGCAACTCAGGTAAACCGCCGGGGCTCCGCCCGGGAGATGGACGCATATCTTGCCGCCGGGGAGCAGATGTCGGCAGGGCTGATGACCATGGCCATCGGGGCTATGGGTTACAGCGCCGTCAGTCTCACCGGCTGGCAGGCGGGCATCCGGACCGACGGCGTCCACGGCAACGCCCGGATACAAAATATCGACGTCGCCCGCATCCGCCGGCAGCTGGACGCGGGAAAGATCGTGGTCGTGGCAGGCTTTCAGGGCGTCGATCCCGAGGGGGACATCACCACGTTGGGGCGCGGCGGTTCGGACACCACGGCGGTAGCTCTGGCGGCATGGCTGAAGGCCGACCGCTGTCAGATCTTCACAGACGTGGACGGCGTCTATGACCGGGACCCCAGAATTTACTCCGACGCCACCCGTTTCGGGCAGATCAGTTATGCAAAAATGATGACGCTGATCGAGAATGGCGCGCAGGTGCTCCACGACCGCAGTGTAGAGCTTGCCAGAGAACACGGGATACCGATAGAAGTTCTTTCCGCCTTCACCGGAGACCCCGGCACCATAGTAGGGGATTTAGAATCATACTACCCAACCAAAACGTAAGATATTCCCCGCAGGAGCAAAAAAAGCGTATAAAAAAGCAACCGTCCCGGACCGTGCTGACAGCACAGTCCGGGACAGAAAATTTTATGGGAAATTTGTGGACTTCTGTTAACAAGAGTAAGACCACGTATTGTACGTGAAGTATTCCATATAGCGCCCTCCGTAGAATCGTATGTCAAAATTTCCTCTGAATCTCCGCTACGCCGCGGCTCAGCACATTTTCTGCATTCTCCCCCAGCGCCTGCTCCAGCAGCGCGTACTCCGACAGGCTTCCGTGGGGGACTGCCCACGCTCCGGCGTCGGTTCCGGGGGCGATCAGGCCGCCCATGGCCGCAAAGGCGGCCACATTTTCCATGGCGCTTTCCAGAATCGCCGCCACAGCGGTTTCGTCAAAGCGTCCCATTCCCCGCAGATTCCCGATGGTGGACAGCGTAGGCACCCACACCGTTCCGTTTTCGCGCATGGCGTGGAGGGCGTCCGTGTCCAGATACGCGCCGTGTTCCACGGAATCCACCCCGGCCAGCGCTGCGGCTTCCACCGTCCGGGCGCCGTTGGCGTGGGCCATTACGGCAAAGCCTTCCTCGTGGGCAATATGGATCAGCTCCCGGATGGTTTCCGGGGGAAGGCCGTCCTCAGTCAGCACACCGAAGCGATCAAAATCCATCAGACCGGATATCATGATCTTGATAAAATCCGCGCCTTCCGCCCGCTTTTGAGTAACCATAGCGGCATACTGGGATAGATTTTCGTACTTTTCTCCGATGAATCCGCCGTAGTGACCCTGCGCGCACAGCGGCGACAACGGCGTGCGGTAGGTGATGCCGTACTCCCCCGCCAGCGACCGGGCTTTCGCCCCCACGCCCCAGCGGTCGCCGCCGTCACGGAGGTAGGCAAAGCCCAGCTTTTGGTAAGTTTCCAGCACCCGGCGAACCCAGACTTCATCCACGCCCCCGGAATGCCGGGCGATCGCCCGCTTCCAGTCCGCGCCGTCCAGAACCATGTGAATATGACAATCGCACCGCACGGGAAAACACTTCCTTTCAGGCTCAGTATAACAGATTTCGGCAGACTGTGCAAGCACGGCCATTTTCCATAAGGTTAGTTGACGCTAACCCAATACTGTGCTATAATATGGTTAAACTTTCAGAAAGAAGGGTTATTATGATTCAAACGACTGTGCAGGTATCCGGCATGGCCTGTTCCATGTGCGAAGCCCATGTGAACGACGCCGTCCGCAGCGCGCTGAACGTCAAAAAGGTTACCTCCTCCCACGTGAAGGGCGAGACCGTCATTCTGTCCGACGAGCCGCTGGATGAGGGTAAGCTCCGGGAGACGATCAACGCCACCGGCTATCAGGTGGGCGGCATCAGCTCCGCGCCTTACGAAAAGAAGGGTCTGTTCTCTTTCCTGCATAAGTAAACCCCATATTGGAAAAGCCGACAGCGAAAACCGCTGTCGGCTTTGTCTATCAATAGCTCATGCTGAACTCCAATTAAAATCTTTAAAAAAGATTTTAATCAGGAAATAATATCAGACCGTCAGGTTCTGAATCCACTTGCCCTGTTTCAGCATGACCGTACCAATGACGCACTTGATGAAGTCGGTAGCCTGACAGATAGCGTACAGCGGCAGAATGGGCAGGTTCGTAAACCGGCTCAGGCAGAAGGCCAGCGGCACGCAGAACACCCACATGAAGCAGCTGTCAAACAGGAACGTCACGAAGGTCTGTCCGCCGGAACGGAGGGTGAAATAGGTGGCGTTGAGATAGGAGCCGAAGGGCATCATCACGGCGGAGATCCAGATCAGCTGCGCCGCCAGATGCCGCACGGCGTCGGTGGTGTTGTAGATGCCGGGGAACGCCTCGGAAACCGCCGCCATCAGGCCGCCGAACATGACGCCCGACGCAATGGACACGGCGATGAGCTTCCGGTTGGTGTCCCGCACGTCCTCCTCCGAGTGCCCCGCGCCCAGCATCTGCCCCATGATAATGCCAACGGAATTGCCCATGGAAAGATAGACGACGCTCCCCAGATTGAACAGGGTGCTGCAAATGTTCATTGCAGGCACCACGTCCAGCCCGCAGGTGGAGTAGCACTGGTTCAGGACGGCCATGCCGCTGGACCAGAGGAATTCGTTGACCAGCAGGGGCATACCCTTGATGGTGATGGATCTCAGTAGCTTGCCGGGGATGTACATGGAACGGTAAGCGCCTACGATAAAGGCGTTGCGGGCTTTGTGGCCGTGTGTCCACCCCGCCACGATGGCAAGCTCCACGTACCGGGAAATGACCGTGGCGATGGCCGCGCCCTCCACGCCCATTTCCGGCGCGCCGAATTTGCCGAAGATCAGGATGTAATTCAGCACCAGATTCACGAACACCGCCGCAATGCCGCCCAGCATGGGGATGAAAGTCTCCCCGGTCTCCCGGAGGGTGCTGGAATAGGTGTTGGTCAGGGCGAAGGGCAAAAAGCCCCAGAGCATGATGGCCAGATATTTAAGGCCGTGATCCAGCGCCCCGGCGGCAGTGGCGGCGTCGCCCTCGCCGGTGAGGTAAAGTCCAATCAGACTGGAACCGCCCAGCAGGAAAATGGCCGCGCCCACCAAAGAGATGACGATACAGATCAGGAACTTAAACCGGAAGGTGTGGCGGATGCCCTCGTCATCCTTGGAGCCGTAGAACTGGGCGGTGAAGATACCCGCGCCGGAGCTTGCGCCGAAGACGCACAGGTTGAATACGAACAGCAGGCCGTTGACGATGGAAACGCCGCTCATGGGAACGGTGCCGACCTGCCCGACCATGATGTTGTCCAGCAGGGACACAAAGTTGGTGATGCCGTTCTGGATGATAATGGGGACGGCTACCCCAAAGACCCGGCGGTAAAACGCCTTGTCTCCGATGTAACGATGATGCATAAAAACCTCAAATCAGAATTTTTCATACTATTTCCTGATTAAAATCTTAATT
>HF988081.1:0-5621 GCA_000434635.1 Firmicutes bacterium CAG:110
TAGATAAGACCTCGCTTTATAAGAATTATAGCTGCCCTCTTGAGGACAGCTATAATATAACAAAGCAACTTGGATATAGTTTATAATCCTCAATATTTCTATTCACACTATATGTTATCAGAAAGTGAGGATATAAATAATGGAGAATAAGACAGCATTTTCTTTTTTTCTTTTGGAGTTTTTACCTTTTGATTTGATGAGGTTATTCTAGTTTTTCCAGCCATTTTTCATTTCTCCTTTAAAAGTTCGGAAAATTTAGGCAAGGCATACACGATTCGGAATCCTAGATTTAAAAAAAGGTAGCGTAGATTTCAGGTGGCCGTTATTTTGCACAATAGGTAAAAAAATTCCCCTTTTACCATGTTTTAGCGGTAAAAGGGGCTTTTTTCTTGGCGGAGAAGGAGGGATTTGAACCCTCGATACCCTTTTGGGGTATACACGATTTCCAATCGTGCGCGCTCGGCCAGCTACGCGACTTCTCCATCACGGTGCTATCTGTCCAGCCCGGTTATAATACTACAGGAAACCCGATTTGTCAAGCGTAAATTTCCCTTTTTCGGGAATTCCTGCCCCGCCGGTTTTCGGCGGGGCAGTGAAATTCATTTAAGCCCGTAGACGCCCGCGCTTACCGGGGGCAGCGTGACCGCCTCTCCCTTCTGCGCGGCCTCGCCGCCGAAGGTGTACAGCGCGCCGCCCAGCGTCCTGTCCAGCCGGAAGGACACTTCCTCCCGGTAGGGATTGATGGCGACCAGCAGCGTTTCCTCGTCGTTTCCGCGCTTGTAAACCAGCGGCCGCTTCGGCGCGCCGTCGCTGACGAAGGTGATCCCGCTCCGGCTTTGCAGGGCACTGTGCGCCTGCCGCAGTTCAATCAGGCGGCGGACGTGATTCAGCAGAGATGCCTCATCATCCAGCTGCCCAGCAACCGTGGGACGGTCGGACGCGGGGTCCTGCCGAATGTAAATCTTGTCCGTAGGCGCGGCGCTGAAGCCCGCGTTCACCCCGTTATCCCACTGCATGGGACTGCGGGCGCCGGTGCGCTCATAGCCGCCCTCCACGCTGGTCAGCCCCTCCACGTAGCGCATACCAATCTCGTCGCCGTAGTAAATGAACGGCGCACCGGGCATGGTCAGCAGGAAGGCAAAGGCCAACTTCTTCTCGTCCCCCTCCACGTGCTTTGCGAGGCGGGTCATGTCGTGGTTGCCGGAGGGAATACAGATCAGGCCGTCCTTCCCTGCCCGCTCCCGGCTCTCCAGATACTTTTCCACGAAGGCCGACGCGTCGCCCACGCCCCGGTCGGAGAAATAAGGCTCCTCGCACCGGAACAGGTCGTTGTAATGGGAGGGGCCGAAGTGGAGCAGAAAGTCCATATGGAACCCCCCGCGCAGGGACTTTTCCGGCTCGCCCCACTCGGAGACCATGGCCGCTTCCGGGAATTCCGCATCCAGAAACGCGCGAACTTTCTGCCACAGGGCGATGGTGCCGAGGCTGTCCGGGTCGTTCTTCACCAGACTGGCCGCCATATCCACCCGGAAGCCGTCGCAGCCCAGACCCAGCCAGAAGCGCATCACGTCCACCATGGCGTTCAGCGTGGCCTTGGGGCCTTCGTCGTCGGGAGACTGCTGCCATGGGCGGGTGCGGTTATAGTAGCCGTAATTCAGCGCGGGCTGGCAGGTGAAGAAATTGATGGCGCAGGAGCCGTCCCGCTGGGAAATGCCCCGCAGGCAACCCATATTTTCCGGTGCTTCCCAGACGCTGTCCGTCCACACATAGCGGTCGGTGTAGGCGTTCCGCTCCGCCTTCATGGACTCCCGGAACCACTCGTGTTCCACGGAGGTATGCCCCGGCACCAGATCCAGCAGCACGTGCATTTCCCGCTTGTGCGCCTCGGCAAACAGGCGCTTCAGATCCTCGTTCGTGCCGTACCGGGGCGCGACGCGGTAATAATCCGCCACATCATACCCCGCGTCGCCGAAGGGCGACAGGAAGCAGGGATTGATCCACAGCGCGTTGCAGCCCAGCCCCCGGATATAGTCCAGCTTGTTGATGATCCCCTGAAAATCGCCGATACCGTCAGCATTGGTATCAAGGAACGACTGGGGGTAAATTTCGTAAAATACAGCATTATCCAACCATTTTGGCATAAGAAAGACTCCTTTCTTTGTATCTGTGGGAATCATACAACCGCCTAGGCGCAATGTCAAGGCTGATTTGCGGAAAGAGTATTGTCTTTTCGCAGCTTCAATACCCCTTCTTGTCAACATCGTCCAGCCAACAGGCAAATCATTTTGACACGCATTCCTCCGCCGCGTGCGCCCTGCGGAGCAGGGCGTTCACCCCGAAGCTGAGCAGCAGCATTCCCACCGCCACGCAGACCCAGCCGAAGCCCAGCCGGTACAGCGGCAGTCTGTGCAGCAGCCGCCCCAGAGCGCCCAGCGGCAACCCCGCGTCGCCCAGCGCAAAAGCGATGCTCACCGCGGCGGTTCCCGCCACCGTCATGGGATAGGCGAACCGGTTCCCCTTCCACAGATCGTGGCTCAGTCCCAACAGGATCAGCACAACGGATACGGGATAAATGGCGTTCAGGATGGGGATGGAAATGCTCAGGATCATGCTCAGCCCCAGATTGCACACGAGGAACGAGAAAAACGTGATGATATACACCCACGCCCGATAGGAGATCTTCCGGAAAAGGGTGGAGAAATACTGAGAAATGGAGTTGATAAGTCCGACGCAGGTGGTCAGGCAGGCAAGCGTAAAGATGGCCGCCAGCAGCACTGCCCCGGTGCCGCCAAACACCTGATAGACGATGCACCGCAGCGTCCACGCGCCGTTTTCCTGAACCGGGTAAACGCCGGAGCTGCACATGCCCATGCAGGACAGCATGGCATACACCACCGCCAGAATCGTCCCAGCCAGCACCCCCGCCAGAATCGTATAGCGCATCTTGTCCTTTTTCTCCGTCAGGCCGAAGGTCCCCAGCGTCGCGGAGATCACCAGCCCGAAATTCAGTGCGGCAATGGTGTCCATGGTGTTGTAGCCCTCGGTAAAGCCCTTGAGCAGCGCCGCCTCCTGATAGCCCCCCTGTGCCGCCGCGACGCTGGTCTCTCCCCGGAACAGGAAGCTGATGAACAGCAACGTCAGAAGCGCCAGCAGCGCCGGGGTCAGCCCCCGGCCGATCCGGTCAACCAGCTTTCCGGGATTCAGGCACAGCCACAGGGCGATCAGGAAAAACCCCAGAGAATAGGCCGCCATCCACAGCGCCGGATTGCTCCCCTCCGGCAGATAGGGCGCCACCGCCATTTCAAATGGAACGGAAGCGGCTCTGGGAATTCCCAGTCCCGGTCCGATGGACAGGTAGATCAGCACGGTAAACACCAGCGCAAACCGCGCCCCCACCTGTTTTCCCAGCTTTTCCAGCCCATCGAATCGCGCGACCACCACCACGCCAAGCACCGGCAGCACCACCGCCGTCGCAAGGAACCCGATCATGGCCGGAAGGGTATTCTCCCCGGCGTTCTGTCCCAGAAACGGCGGAAAAATCAGGTTGCCCGCCCCAAAAAACAGGGCAAACAGCATAACACTGACCACCAACAGACTCTTTTTACTCAGTTTCATTTCCCGTACCTCTTTTTTTGAATTGAATATAAAAATGACTCGTCTCAAATTTCTTTGAGACGAGTCATAAAATACCCGCGGTACCACTCAAATTGCGCGCACAAGCGCACCTCTTTCGGGCTCCAACAAGCCCTAGACACTCACGCAGTCCACGCGGGAGACCCTACTTGCATTGCTTTGGAGAACTCCGGCTCGGAAGGGATGGGATTTTGAAGGCAGTCCACCGGGCTTCCACCCTCCCCGGCTCTCTATCGGCTGTACGATCAAATCCGTCTTCGTCATCGCTTTTCTATTCGGTTGTCGTCATTCTACACGCAAAGACCGATTTTGTCAATATTCAAATATCCCAAATTCTGGAAGACGGCGTGTACAGCCAAACGATCTTTCTTTATTAGATAAACTTTTTCATATCCTTTTTTATGGGTGAACGCCATTATTCCCCACCATTTCCCATTTTATCGTCGTATTCCGCGTCGCTGTAAATTTCTTTACCAAATCCTAGCCATAACCATGCTATAATGAACGGCAAACCTATGCGGTTCATTTCATGATAACGGAAGGAGGAAAGACCGTGGAATCCGACAGCAGCGACGGTGCTGACAATTACTCCTGCATTCCCTGTTCCTATATGGCACATCTTCGCCCGCTCCTGCGATACAGAGTATAAGCGTGTGATCTTGTCCGACAATATATGAACAGAAAAAGGAGTTTTGTATGAATCACATTGGAAGCATTTTCGCAATGGCAGTCTGTCTTGCCATGTCTGCCTATTTCAGCGCAACGGAAACGGCATTCTCTTCTTTGAACAAAACCAGGCTGAAGGTTCTCGCCGACAACGGAAACAAACGGGCGGCGCTGGCCCTTAAGCTTGCCGAGAATTACGACCGGCTGATCTCTACCATTCTGATTGGAAACAATATCGTAAACATTACCATAGCATCCGTCGGTACGCTTTTGTTCGTCGAGCTTTACGGCGACGTGGGCGCGACGATCTCCACCGTGGTCGTGACCCTCGTCGTCCTGCTCTTTGGCGAGATCACCCCCAAGAGCATCGCAAAGGACGCCCCGGAGCATTTCGCCATATTCAGCGCGCCGTTCATCCGTCTGTGAATCTGGGTGCTGACGCCCCTGAATTTCCTCTTTACCCAGTGCAAAAAGTTCATCTCCCGCTTCATCAAGACGGACGGCAGCGCCAAAATGTCCCACGAGGAATTGCTTCTCTTTATGGAGGACGTGGAGCATGACGGCGGCATTGACGAGAACGAGGGCGAGCTTCTGCGAAACGCTCTGGAGTTCGGCGACCTGACGGCGGCGGAAATTCTGACCCACCGGATCGAGCTGGAAGCCGTGGACATCAACGAGAGCCACGAGGAAATCGCAAAGGCCTTCACCCAGTCCCGGTTCTCCCGGCTGCTCGTCTACCGGGATACCATCGATCAGGTCGTGGGCGTTCTCCATCAGAAGGATTTCTACATCAACGGCAAAATGACCGATCAGCCCATCGCCCAGATCATGACGGAGCCGTTGTTCGTCTACCAGCATACCAAAATCCGGGACATTCTGAAGATGCTCCAGCACCAGAAATCCCACATTGCGGTCGTGGTCGATGATTTCGGCGGCACGCTGGGAATCGTTACGATGGAGGACATTCTGGAAGAGCTGGTAGGTGAGATCTGGGATGAACACGACGAAGTTGAGGAGGATTTTGAAAAGCTGGGTGAAAACCTCTACCGGGTCGATTGTTCCGTCAGTCTGGAGGACTTCATGGAGTTCTTTGACGTGGAACTGAAATCCGACAGCGTCTCCGTAGGCGGCTGGGTCATGGAGCAGCTGAACAAGGTGCCGGTCAAGGGTGAGTCCTTCACCACGAAGCATCTGGAGATCACGGTTTCCGAGCTGGACGCCCACAGGGTATCCTCCATTACGGTCAGGCAGCTGGATGAATCCCCTGCCGGCTGCGCTTCTTCTACATAAATCGACGAAAACGCCGGAATCCCCGTGATTCC
>HF988081.1:5642-8190 GCA_000434635.1 Firmicutes bacterium CAG:110
CGGAATCCCCGTGATTCCGGCGTTTTTTGTCCCGATTCTGTAGAAAGCAGAAACGTCATTCTGCCCAAAAAGGAATCTATTGACAACCTTACTTTTATAAAATACAATAAACCCACATACAAACGAAAAGGGGCAATCCGAAATGGAGAAAAAACGCACACGGGACATTCGCTTCTGGGTACTTGTCTGGGGTCTCGGCCTTGTGGGGCAGTTATGCTGGAACATCGAAAACCAATGGTTCAATACCTTCGTATACGCAAAAATTGCCAAGGACCCCACCATCATTTCCTGGATGGTCGCCATTTCGGCCATCGCAACTACCATTGCAACCTTCCTGTTCGGAACCTTGTCCGACCGGATGGGAAAGCGGAAGAATTTCATCGGCATCGGGTACATCCTCTGGGGCATCTTCACAATTCTGTTCGGCACGACGGAATGGATCACCGGCGGCCAGCCTGCGAGTTCCGCCCAGGTTCTGATGCTTGCGGCGACGGCTGTTGTCTGTGCCGACGCGCTGATGTCCTTCTTCGGCTCCATGGGCAATGACGCGGGCTACAACGCATGGCTGAACGACATGATGACCGAGCAGAACCGCGGTTCCATCGGCGCCGCCCTTGCCACCCAGCCCATCATCGGCACCATCGTCGGCACGGTGGTCGGCGGTATGCTCATCGGCGGCAGCGACAATTATATGCGCCTGTTCGTGGTCATGGGCGGTTTCGTAATTCTGTTCGGAATCGCGGCGATCCTCTTTATGAAGGACGCCCCGCAGCTCAGACCCAGCAAAAACGGCAGCTTCGGAAAGCAGCTTTTCAGCGCGTTCAATTTCCGCGAACTGATCAAAATGAAAGAGCTGGTCTGGGTTTTCCTTGTGCTGACCGTGTATTTCATCGCCTTCAATGTGTACTATCCCCATATCGGAAATTACATGATCTATTATCTGGGATTCCGCGCCGACAGCATCGGAATCATTCAGGGCATCGCTCTGATCGTCGGTATGCTTTCGGTCGTCCCCGCCTCCAAGATCCTGAGCAAAAACAAATTTGTCCTCGCCACGTCCATCGCTGTCTTACTCAGCTTTGTCGGCGTGGGGATCGTTGGTCTCTTTGGGCGTCCGGAAAACGTTGACCCCAGCACCATCTGGAACTGGTCACTGCTGATCGGCCTGTTCTTCTTCGGATGCGGCTATATCATGTTCATGCAGGTGACTTCCGTCTGGATGAAGCAGCTTTTCCCAGAGGAGTCCAAGGGGCAGTTTGAGGGCTTCCGCATCGTTTTCTTCGTCCTCATTCCGTGGATCGTATCGCCGTTCATTGCCAATCCCATCATCAAAAACAACGGACAGATTCTGGATTCCAACGGATTTGCGGCGTATCTTCCCACTCACGTCCTGTTTTTGATCTCCACACTGCTGGTTCTGGCGACCTTTGTGCCGCTGTTCTTCGCCGCACGGCAGCGCCGGGCGCGGGAAGCGAAGGAGCCGGTACGTTGATTTGGTGCATGATCGGGGCGCTGCTTTTGCTGGCAGTTTTCGCCCTTTCGGCGCTGATTGCGGAAAAGTGTCTTCAGATGGTCGTAAATCCGGTGCGCTACGACGTCGATTACGTCAAAGCGCTGGAAACGACAAATGGCTTTTCCGACTGCATCGAAGCATATGAAACAAAATGGCAGCGGACGCCCTTCGTCCTCCACTGTGCGGGCGCGGACATCTCCGGCGAGTACATGATGAATCCGGCCGACTCCGGAACGCCCCGCAAGGTGGCGATCATCTGCCATGGACACACCGTAAACCGGTATTCCGACCTCAAATATGCGGATATTTTCTACCGCGCCGGGTTCAGCACCGTGATTTTTGACGAGCGCTATTTCGGTGAATCCACGGGAGACTTCTGCACCCTTGGGCAGAACGAAGCGCGGGACGTGGCCGCCATCATCGCCTATGTCAGGCAGATATTCGGTCAGGACTGCGTCATCGGCCTGCACGGCGAATCCATGGGCGCGGCCACCGCGCTTCTGACGCTCAAGTACGAGACGCCGGATTTTGTGATCGCGGACTGTCCCTTCGCGGACAGCAAGCTGCTTTTTGCCCAGTGGTTAAAGCGCAATCTGCACATTCCCATTGGCCTGATCTGGCCGATTCTGCGCCGCCGCGCAAAGCGAAAATACGACTACGACGTGGAATCCGTCTGCCCGATTGCGGCGGTGCAAGGAAAAAACGTACCGATCTGCCTGATGCACGGAAAAAGCGACAATTTAATTCCGTATACCCACAGTGAAATGCTGCACAAAGCCTGCGTAAATCCCAACAGCGAGCTGCATCTTTTCGAGAATGCAGACCACGCCCGGTCTATCGTTATGGCGCGTGGGGAATATGAAAGAATGGTTCTTGCCTTTCTGCACAACTGCGGGCTGTATGGGACGGAAAATAAACAATAACCGGAAGCTGCCCGGTATTCAAGGCAGCGCCGGACGGGACACATCAAAAAATAAAGCGCAGAAGTCAGAATTCGACTTCTGCGCTTTTTGGATAGATTGGAAAAGATGGAAA
>HF988081.1:8231-13419 GCA_000434635.1 Firmicutes bacterium CAG:110
GTGAAATTCATACGAATTTCACGGCATCCTGGTCCGAGTGTCGAGATTCGAACTCGAGGCCTCTTGAACCCCATTCAAGCGCGATACCAAACTTCGCCACACCCGGATTTTTGATTGCGTCTCTCGACTGCCTGAATATATTAGCACACCTTCTCGAAAAATGCAACCATTATTTTTCCTTTTTTTATTATTTTTTCGCGGCGGCGTCTGAGCGACCTCATTGCGCCGGTTTCCAGAGGTACAGCCCTGTGCCGGACAGGCACAGTTTTTCCGGGTTTTCCTTTGACCGGGCCTCTGCCGACAGGGTTATCAGGCTTCTGGATACAGAGATCACATGCACCTTGATTACCACCTCTGCCCCCGGATTCAGAGGGCGATGGTAGTTCACGCTGAGCTGCACGGTGGGCGCGATCCCGGCTCCTGTTTTCAGGCAGTAGGGGATCAGTCCCATCGCCTGATCCAGCACCGTCGCGCACAGGCCGCCGTGAAGCGTCCCCGCGGGGTTGCGCATCCATGTTTCCGTCCGGCAGGAGAGAAAATAGTCCCCCGCTTCCGGGTCGCATTCCAGCAGTTCAAAGTGCAGCATGTCCCCAATGGAGCCGGGGGCAAACTCACTGACCTGTGCGATCCGGCGGCGCAGGAGCGCCGCAGTCTCACTCGCCGCGCTCACTGGTGATCACCTTGCCGATGTTCCACAGATGGATGACCTTCCGCTCGGCTTCGGCCTTCTCGTCCTCGTCCTCGTATTCCACGTACACGGTGTGGGCGCTGCAATCCGCGCACTCCACCTGTACGTTCCAGCCGCCTTCGTGCATGAGCAGACCCGCGCCCCGGCAGATGGGGCATTCTTCCAAAATATATTCTTCCATTTGACGTTACTCCTTATCTGAAAATGGTTTCATTGGTATCATAGATTTCCACCCGGCTGTACCGGATAAAATCCGGCGCGAGGTCGGGGAGGTATTTGTTTACGGCGGCGCCCAGCAGCATGGGATTCAGGGATGGATTCTGGCAGCAGACCCGCGCCTCAAGCTTTACAACGTTGTCCGACGCCGGTGCGGCGGAAAGCTTACGGATCATGGGGATGATGTTCTGCTCCACAACGCCTTTTTTACCCTTTTTTTCCACGGTCACTTCCTCACGGGAAAACAGGGCTTCAATCTGTTCCGCCGCGTTCTGCGGCACGCCTGCGTCGTATTCCAACAGCACGGCGCAGTCGAGATACGCCAGATTCTTGATTTTTCCGCCGCCGGCGTACACCGAGAGGACGTGTACGCCCTCCACAAGCGCCTGATTCAGCCGGGTGCAGATATCCTCGTTTGAAAACGTGTCCGTTTCCAACTCAAAATCCAGCAGCTCGCACTGGCTTTCCACGCCAAGGCTCAGGGGCAGGGCGATGGACACCGAGGGGCGGGGGTTGAAGCCCTGCGTGTGGGTCAGGGGCAGTCCCGCCCGCTTGAATGCCCGCTGGAACAGCCGCATCAAATCCAAATGGGAGATATACACGGCATTGCCTGTTTTCTGAAACAGCGCTCTAAGCATCGCACGACACCTCCCGCAGCAGTCTTTCCGCGCCGCAGCCCGCGCAGCCGTGGCGGCAGTCCGGGGTGATCTTCGACTCGTAGGCACGTTTTCGCTCCAGCTTCAGGAATTTCTTTGTCACGCCCACGTCGATGGTGTCCCACGGCAGTAGCTCGTCCTCGCCGTAGCCGCGGACGGTGTAGAAGTCCACGTCCACGCCGCATTTGCGGAAGGCGTCCTGCCATTTGGCGTAGTCAAAATATTCGTCCCAGCCGTCCAGCCGCGCGCCGTTTTTCACGGCTTCCTCGATCACCGCGCCCAGCCGGCGGTCGCCACGGGCAAAGACCGCTTCCAGCTGGCTCAAATCCGGCGCGTGATAGTCGTATTCGATGGACTTGGAATAGAAATGGGATTTCAGCAGGCGGCAGCGGCGCAGATATTCCTGAGGCGTGATCTGCTGTTCCCACTGGAAAGGCGTGTGGGGCTTGGGGACAAAGTACGCCGTTGCGACGTGAACGCGAAGGCCCCGTTTCTTGTTCACGGCGTGTTCCTTCCACGTCAGGATCACCTTGTACACCAGCTCCGCGATGCCGAGCACGTCCTCGTCCGTTTCCGTGGGCAGACCCAGCATAAAATAGAGCTTGACGTTGTTCCAGCCGCCGGAAAAGGCGTTGGCGCAGGTCGTCAGAATTTCGTCCTCGGTCAGATTCTTGTTGATGACGTCACGCAGGCGCTGGGTTCCCGCCTCCGGGGCGAAGGTCAGGCTGCTTTTCCGGCCGCCCGCCTGAAGCCGTTCCATCAGGTCGCGGGAAAAATTGTCCGCCCGGAGGGAGGGAACGGAGAGGCTGACCTTATTCTCCGTGCAGTAGGGGATCAGCTTGTCCGTCAGCTCTTTCAGCCCCCGGTAATCAGAGGTTGACAGGCTGGAAATGGTGATCTCGTTGTTTCCGGAAGCGCGAAGGGTCTCCACCGCCTGACGGTACAGCACTTCCGGGCTTTTCTTCCGTACCGGGCGGCAGGAGAAGCCCGCCTGACAGAACCGGCAGCCCCGGATGCAGCCCCGGAACACCTCCAGATTTGCACGGTCATGGACAATCTCCGTGGAGGGAACGATCATTTTGGTGGGGAAATAGGCGTTGTCCAGGTCTTCGATGATGCGCTTTGTCACCGTCTCGGGCGCACCCTCCAACGGCACGATGGCGGCGAGGGTGCCGTCGGCGTTGTATTCGTGGCGGTAGAAGCTGGGGACGTACACGCCGGGGATTTTCGCCACTTCATGGAGAAAAACATCCTTGCTCCACCCTTCGGCCTTTGCCCGGTCGTAGAGCTGCAAAATCTCCACGGTGATGTCCTCGCCCTCGCCCAAGGAAAAAAAGTCGATAAAGTCCGCCAGCGGCTCCGGGTTGAAGGCACAGACGCCTCCGGCAAACACAATGTTTTTCAGTCCCTCCCGGTCTTTGGAGCGAAGGGGGACGCCTGCCAGATTCAGCATATTTAAGATGTTGGAGTACGCCATTTCATAGCCGATGGTAAAGGCAATCATGTCGAACTCCCGGACGGGAGTCTGGCTTTCCAGCGCCCACAGGGGCAGGGAATTATCCCGCATAGCCTGCTCCATGTCTCCCCATGGGGCAAACACACGCTCGCACCACACGCCGTCCATCCCGTTCATGACGCCGTAGAGGATACGCATTCCTAAGTTGGACATGCCGATCTCGTAGGTGTCCGGGAAGCAGAAGGCCACGCGTACCCGGACGTCCTTCAAATCCTTTTTGATCTCGCCCCATTCTCCGCCGGTGTAGCGTGCCGGTTTCTGCACGGTGGGGAGAATGCGCTGCATCAGTTCGGTCATAGTGATACCTCATTAAAAAGTTCTCCGCCTATTGTACCCCGAACCGTGTCAGTTTGCAAGGTCTTTTTCGCAGGAATGCTTTGATTGCCAGCAAAGTTACCGCCGTCAGGGGCAGCATCCCCAGCTTCCAGTAAAAAGTGAATGTCAGCGCGAGAGCACCCAATATCCCTATTGTTCCCCATTCTGCCCAGATTGCAATGAGATTTGCCCATTTTGGGCAAATCCGCGTCAGAGCGCAGCGCAGCGCCCGCCCGCCGTCCAGTGGGAACACTGGCAAAAGATTGAAAGCCCCCTGTACCAGTGCGCAGACCGCCACCCGTGGGAACACCCGAAACATAAGCACCAGCAGCAGGCTTCCTGCGGGGCCTGCCAGAGCGCAGACCAGCTCTTTGCCGCTGCTTAATGGTTCCGTCTCCATCACCGCCCCGCCCGCGCCGATGCGAACGCCCCAGACCCGCCCGCCAAGGAGCAGAATAGCCGCCCCGTGGCACAGCTCATGAAACGCCGCCGCTGCCAGCGCGGACAGGAGCCAGTTCAGCGGCAGTGTCAGCAGCAGAAACGCGCCCATCAGGCAGGCGGAAACGTCAACCCGGACAAAGTCCCGCATTCGCAAAAACTTCCCGGCAGAAGTTTTCCACCGCGCTGCCCACCGGCGCTCCGGCGTGCAGCTCATGGGTCAATTCTGCCCACGCGGCCGCCGTCACCGCGCTGTCGCCGGGGAGAAGTATCTCCCGAAGCGCCTGCGCCCCTTTCGGCCAGAATCCGCCGACGATCAGCAGGAAAATCAGAAAGCAGACCGCCGTCAGCAGCAAGGCTCTGCCGTTTCTCTGCCGGATTTGCTTTCTTTTGATTCCGGAAGAAGCATATTCCACCCGGTAACTCATGTAAACCACCTCGGGGAAGTGTATGAGCGCGGCGTGATAAAAATACGGACAGGCGGAAAAAGCGGCGGTTGGCACTTGACAATGGGGAAATAATTCATTATAATACCAGAGTTAACGGGGTGTGGCGAAGCTTGGTATCGCGCTTGGTTCGGGTCCAAGAGGCCTCGGGTTCGAATCCCGACACTCCGACCAAATAAGGAAAAACGCTGAAATCTCTAAAGGATTTCGGCGTTTTCCTTTTCCATGGCTCCGCGCTTGGTTTTACTCTGCAATTTGGAATTACCAGAAAAGGACGACGGTAAATTACCGCCGTCCTTTTTTTCATCCCCAGTTGGATTATATCGAGACAACTATACGGTAAAAAGGCAGATTTTGCTTTATTTCCGAACTTTATAGGAAGTCTTGAAAGTAATTCTCCGAAACGTCCCTTTTCCGGCGTGATATGGGCAGAAAACGAAAAGATGTGCAGAAATGACAAAGGAGCAATTCTATACATACCAGCAGCAAACTGGCAGGCATCCGGCGAGAGCATCAAAAGCAGATTTTTGCCCGAACAGGCTCTTGCAAATATCCGAATTGTCTGATAAAATAATTGTGTATACGTAAAAGGGATCGAGGCGATCGATCAAAACAACAAAGGAGGCATTTGCACATGAAGGGAAGAATCATCGTATCAACGCTCCTTGCGCTGCTGCTTCTCGTCAGCATGCCCGTGTCGGCGCTTGCGGCGACCTGGGACATCGGCAAGGGCGACATCACCGTAAACGCCGAGAGCGGCGGGCAGACGGTCAGGCAGGGAGGCGGAGCCGCTGTACCGGACAGCGCGCCCGTCATTACGGTAACCTCTAAGGAAAACACCCTCACCATCAACGCGGAAAGCGGTCAGACCGCAAGCGTCACACTCTCCGGTGTGAACATCGACGTGCGCGAT
>HF988082.1:0-2795 GCA_000434635.1 Firmicutes bacterium CAG:110
GCAAAAATTCAGAGGTTATCCACAGTTTTTATTTGGCACCTATTGCATAATGCGGATTTTGGTATTTATGCGGTGTTGCCTTAAAAAAGATAATCTGGGACTGGAGGATGCCCAGAATGAGATGGTCCGCTTGGAGGAACTGAACAAAGCAAAAGAAGAAGTCGCAAAGACCGCCGGTGAACAGAGGCCGGTAACCCAGAGAAGCTTCAGAGCAGTTTAATATGGAAGAGAAAGAACGAGCGCCCTGCTGATCGTGATGGTCAGTGGGGCGCCTTTTTCTCAACGAAGTTCATTTTCTCAATAATTATCGATAAATCTATTGAAAGAGTTAGCAAAACTGTGCGTGATATCTTGAAATAGCGACATAGCAGACCTATAATAAAAAAGAAATGACAAAAGTAGAGTTTTGCGGCACTCGCGAAATTTACAAGGGCTGTTATAAGGAGTGTTTAGATGAAGGTCAATTTTAAGAAACTCTAGCAGGGCTATGATATCTTGTGTTTTTCTCTGTGGTGATAAGTTGACGGATGTGGTAGAATGAAGAATAATACCTGCCCAAAACCGCAGTAGTCTGTTTTCGCAATTTCGACTACGTTTTGACTACGTTTGCTTGCACTGATTTGCCTCATTTTGCCCTCCAAACCGGATTTGGACAGAAATCTGTACATCACAGATTTCAGGGCATGAATCGCAAAATGGCGCAAAATACGGCACTTTAGGGCGTTGCAGGAAGGAAAAATCATATGATTAAGATATTATTTGTATGCCACGGCAATATTTGCCGCAGCCCTATGGCGGAGTATATTCTAAAGGACATGGCCGCGCGGGCGGGAGTGGCCGACCGGTTTGAGATCGACTCCGCCGCGGTGAGCCGGGAGGAGATCGGTAACCCCGTCTACCCGGCTGCACGCCGGGAATTGGAACGGCACGGCGTTTTCTGCGGCGATCACACCGCCCGGCAGGTGACCGCCGCGGACTTGCGGCATTTCGACCGGATCTATTATATGGATCGCAGCAACGCCCGGCTCCTGAGGCGGCTGCTTCCCGACGACCCGGAGAAGATCCGGCCGCTGCTTGACCGGGACGTGGCCGATCCCTGGTATACGGGGGATTTTGGCAAAACATGGGACGACCTTGTAGAGGGCTGCACTCAGATTATGGAGGAATTTGGATGAATCAGGAAATCTTAGAGGAAAAGCTGGCGGAGCTGCCCCTGTACTGCTACCGGTTCTTCGATCCGCAGGAGCTGGAATTTTCCCAGCGCGTCCGGTGGATCTGCGAGCACGAATGCCCCATGTACGGCAAAAGCTGGGCGTGCCCTCCCGGCGTCGGCAGTGTGGAGACATGTCAGGAAAAGTGTATGCGCCACAAAAACTGCCTGATGATCGCCACCGTCACGGAGGTCCCCGACATCGCCGACATCAACCAGACCCTCGCCACCCGCGCCGACCACGAGGATATTACCAATCAGGTGGGCGGCTTCTTCCGGGAACAGGGTGTGGAACCTTATATCCTATCCACGGAATCCTGCGCCATCTGCCCCCGGTGCGCCATCGAGGACGGCCTGCCTTGCCGCCATCCGGAGCGGATGCACCCCTGCGTGGAAAGTCAGGGCATCAACATTATTCCCACGCTGGAGCGCTGCGGGATCGAGTTCCAGTACGGGGACAATGTTGTGACGTGGATTTCTTTGCTGCTTTTTTGAAAAAATGCCGGGGCAGTGCCGTATCCATGCGGCGCTGCCCGGATTTTTTTGTATTTGCCTATTGACAAAGGGAGAAATGCGATGTATACTGATATCAACAAATGAGCGTATGCTCATATATACATTTAATTAGGGAGGCATTCCCATGGTGAAGAAAGTATATCGGGTAGAGAATCTGGACTGCGCCAACTGCGCATCGAAGGTGGAAGCGGCGCTTAATGCCCTCCCGGAGGTGCAGGAAGCGGTACTTACCTATGCCACAATGCAGCTTCGGATTACCGCTGAAGACCCCGACGCCCTGCTCCCCAAATTGCAGGAGGCCGCTCAGAAGGTGGAGCCGGAGGTGGAATTCTACCCCAGAGACGGCGCTCACACCCACCACAGCCACACCGGCGAACATGAGCATCATCATGATTGCTGCTGCGGTCACGAGCATCATCACGACCACGATCACGAACATGAGCATTGCCACGACCACGCTCATGACCATCATCACGATGATGACCATGAGCATGAACACGAACACCATCACAACCATGAACATACCCACGAGCACAGCCATGACAACGGTCACGAGCACGGCGGCGAGGAGTCGGAAGACCTGAAGCCAATTCTGGTTGGTGCGGTTCTGTTTGTGGTGGGTCTGGTGCTGGACCATTTCGGACTGAAATGGCCGACGCTGGGTGTGTGCCTCGTGGCATATGTCCTGCTGGGCAGGGAAGTCATTGTGACGGCCGTAAAGAACCTTGCCCGGGGCCAGATGCTGGACGAGAACTTCCTGATGGCCCTTGCCTCCATCGGCGCGTTCTTCACCGGCAGCTTCACCGAAGCCGTGGGCGTCATGCTGTTCTACCGCGTCGGCGAATATTTTGAAGACAGAGCCGTCGCCCGCAGCCGCAGCCAGATTATGGAAGCCGTTGACCTGCGCCCCGAGGTGGTGCAGCTGGTGGACGGCGAGACGGTGCGGGAAATTCCCGCAGGAGAAGCGAACATCGGCGACATCGTGCTGGTTCGTCCCGGCGACCGTATCCCGCTGGACGGCATCGTGGTCAGCGGCAGCAGCCGCATTGACACTGCCCCCATCACCGGC
>HF988082.1:2808-4085 GCA_000434635.1 Firmicutes bacterium CAG:110
CCCCATCACCGGCGAGCCGGTGCCGGTTTCCGTAGCCGAGGGAGACAGTGTGGTCTCCGGCTGCGTCAATACCACAGGTCAGCTCACCGTCCGGGTGGAAAAGTCCCTGTCCGAATCCATGGTCACCCGCATTCTGGACAGCGTGGAAAACGCCGCTGCCAGCAAGCCCAAGATCGACCGCTTCATCACCCGTTTTGCACGGGTCTACACCCCCATCGTAGTGGGCGCCGCCGTGCTGACGGCGATCATTCCCTCCCTCGTCACCGGCGACTGGGGCAAATGGGTCTACACCGCTCTGACATTTCTGGTCATGAGCTGCCCCTGCGCGCTGGTTCTCAGCGTGCCGCTGGCCTTCTTCGCCGGTATCGGCGCGGGCAGCAAGAGGGGGATCCTCTTTAAGGGCGGCCAGTCCATGGAGGCCATGAGCAAGATCAAGGCCGTCATCATGGATAAGACCGGCACCATCACCAAGGGCGACTTTACCGTGCAGAAGATCGTAGGCGGCGACGAGCTGCTGGAACTCTGTGCCGACTGCGAGCAGCAGTCCACCCACCCCATCGCCGAGAGCATCGTCGCGGCGGCCAAGGCGCGGAATATGGAGCTGCGCCGTCCCGAGGAGCTGGAAGAGCTGGCCGGGCGGGGCATCCGGGCGAAGCTGGACGGCAAGGAAATTCTCTGCGGCAACGAGCGGCTGCTGACGGAGCAGGGCGTGACCTTCCCCAAGTCCAGGGAATACGGCACCAAGGTGCTGGTGGCGGTGGACGGCGTTTATCAGGGCTACCTGCTCATCGCCGACACCATCAAGACCGGCGCGGAGAACGCCGTCCGCGCCCTGCGGGACAGCGGCATCGAGACCGTGATGCTCACCGGCGACGCCGAGGAATCGGCCAAGGCCGTTGCCGGAGCCGTGGGTATCCGGGAGGTTCACGCGGGACTGCTGCCCCAGCAGAAGCTTGCGCGGCTGCAATCCATCCGGGAGACCAAGGGTGCGGCCATGTTCGTCGGCGACGGCATCAACGACGCCCCCGTGCTGGCCGGTGCGGACGTGGGCGCGGCCATGGGCAGCGGCGCGGACGCGGCCATCGAGGCGGCGGACGTGGTGTTCATGACCTCCGACGTGGCGGCGGTGCCGCAGGCGCTCCGCATTTCCAGACAGACCGCCCGGATTGCGTGGCAGAATGTGGTGTTCGCTCTGGCGGTGAAGCTGGCCGTCATGATCCTCGGCCTGTGCGGCTATGCCTCCATGTGGCTGGCGGTGATCGCCGATTCCGGCGTGG
>HF988082.1:4284-20342 GCA_000434635.1 Firmicutes bacterium CAG:110
GCAGAACTTTCAAAAAAGAAAAAATTTCAGTTGCACTTTTGGATAAAGTGCGCTATGATGTTGACATGGAAACGTTGGAATCGTTTCCAAACCACCATCCGGCTCTGCCGGAACGAAAATAGGAGGAAACACAAATGAAAAAGCTGATTGCATTGCTGCTGGCAGTTGTCATGGTAATGGGCCTGGCCGCCTGCGGCTCCAAGACCACTACCGAGACCAAGGCTCCCACCGAAGCCAAGGTTGACACTCCCGCCACCGAGGCCAAGACCGACGCGCCCGCCGCTGCCGGTTCCGTCTACTACCTGAACTTCAAGCCCGAGTTCGACCAGGCTCTGCAGGGTCTGGCCGCCAGCTACACCGAGAAGACCGGCGTGCCTGTCAAGGTCGTGACCGCCGCTTCCGGCGACTACTCCAACACCCTGAACGCCCAGATGGGCAAGGACGGCGCTCCCACCGTCTACAACATCGGCAACATGTCCGGCCTGAAGGACTGGGATGAGTACGCTCTGGATCTGACCGGAACGGCTCTCGCCGGCGAGCTGGCCACCAACGACTTCAACCTCTACAACGAGGCCGGTGAGCTGAAGGCCATGGGCTACTGCTACGAGTCCTTCGGTATCATCGTCAACACCAAGCTGCTGGCCGATGCCGGTCACTCTCTGGATGAGATCAAGGACTTCGCGTCCCTGAAGGCCGTCGCTGACGACATCCACGCCCGCGCCGCTGAGCTGGGCTTCGACGCCTTCTCCTCCGCCGGCCTGGACGGCTCCTCTTCCTGGCGCTTCTCCGGTCACCTGGCCAACATGCCCCTCTACTATGAGTTCCGTGACGACGGCGTGACCGAGCAGCCCGCCGAGATCAAGGGCACCTACCTGGACAACTTCCGCAACATCTGGGATCTGTACATCACCGATTCCGCCGCTGACCCCACCGCCCTGTCCACCGCCACTGGCGACCAGTCCGAGGCTGAGTTCGGCGAAGGCAAGGCTGTCTTCTACCAGAACGGCACTTGGGAGTACGCGGCTCTGACCGCCGACAAGTTCAACCTGAACCCCGACGAGATCGCCATGATCCCCATCTACTGCGGCGTTGACGGCGAAGAGAAGGCCGGCCTGTGCTCCGGCACCGAGAACTGCTGGGCGATCAACAGTCAGGCCAAGGAAGAGGACATCCAGGCTTCTCTGGACTTCCTGTATTGGCTGGTCACCGATCCCGACGCATCCGCTGTCCTGGTCGAGCAGCTGGGCGCTGTTCCCTTCAAGAGCTGCCCCGCTTCCGCCAACAAGTTCATCGTTGACGGCAACGCGCTGCTGGCTGACGGCAAGTACGCTGTGACCTGGGCGTTCAACTACACCCCCAACGTGGACTCCTGGAGAGCTACCGTTGTCACCGCTCTGGCTGCTTACTCCGCTGATCCCACCGACGCCAACTGGGAAGCTGTTAAGACCGCTTTCGTTGACGGCTGGGCCATCGAGTACAAGACCGTGAACGGCTGATCGGCACACCACAACTGAAACCCAGAGGGGCGGGCGGGAAGCCCGCCCCTTTGAATGTCCCGGCCTGCACAGGGTGGGAGGGTACGTCGGCTTTTGGGCGGATGCAGCCTCCTGTCCTGCGCGGCAGCACCGGAACGCAGTTCCGTTCTGACACGGTTATTTTGGTAAGCAGCCAAATATAATAAAAATACAATACAGGAAAGCGAGGGAATCTCATTGAGCAAAAAAAATGACGGCGCCGGGCTGAACAGCCGACTGATCCGCCGTCCCATTCAGCGGTGGGCGCCGCTGTTCATCCTCCCCGTGTTCGCTGCCTTCTGCATCGGCTTCGTCTGGCCGTTTTTGCAGGGCATCTACCTGTCCTTCTGCACCTTCAATATTCCCAAGGATGCCAAATGGGTCGGCCTGACGAATTATTCCAAAATCTGGACGGACGTCAGCTTCTGGAACGCCTTCAAGAACACCGCCTTTTTCGCCGTGGTCTCCATTCTCCTGATCAATGTGCTGGCCTTCTTCATCGCCTATGCCCTGACCCAGAAGATGCGCGGCTCCAACCTGTTTCGCACCGTGTTCTTCATGCCCAACCTGATCGGCGGCGTGGTGCTGGGCTATATTTGGAGCATGATCTTCGACGGCATTCTGCGCAATTACGCCACCTACCTCACCGCCAACGCCACTTACGGCTTCTGGGGCCTGGTCATTCTGGTGGCCTGGCAGCAGATCGGCTACATGATGATCATTTACATTGCCGGACTTCAGGCCGTCCCCGGAGACATGCTGGAGGCCGCTGAAATTGACGGCGCCAGCGGCAGCCAGACACTGTTTAGAGTCATCATCCTCAACGTGATGCCCTCCATCACCACTTGCACCTTCCTGACTCTGACCAACTCCTTCAAGCTGTTCGACCAGAACCTGGCGCTGACCGGCGGCCTGCCCAGCGTCATCCAGAACGGCGCGAAGTTCAACCAGACTGAGCTGCTGGCGCTGAACATTTACTCCACCTACAACATCAATAAGAATTGGCACGGCGTTGCCCAGGCAAAGGCTGTTATCTTCTTTATTCTGGTGGCCGTTCTGGCCATTGCTCAGCAGACCGCGACCCGCCGCAAGGAGGTGCAGCAGTGATGCGTAAAGACAGAATGAAAACCAAAGAGTATTCCGCCGGCAGCACGGTGCTGACCGTTGCCTTCGTGCTGATCTGCCTTGTGTGGATCATGCCCATTTACGAGGTTGTCGTCAACTCCCTGAAGTCCAACAATGCCATCAATCTGGACGTGTTTGCCCTGCCCAATTCGGAGAGCTTCGTGGGCTTTGCCAACTATGTCAAGGGTATGACCTTCGGCAATTACCCCTTCCTCAAGTCCGTGGGCTACAGCCTGTTCATCAGCGTGGTTTCCACGGCGCTGATCCTGCTGTGCTGCTCCATGGCGGCATGGTACATTGCCCGGGTGCGGAGCGGCTTTGCCAAGTTCTTCTACTATCTGTGCCTGTTCTCCATGATCGTCCCCTTCCAGATGGTCATGTTCACCCTGACCTCCACCGCTGACTCCCTGAAGCTGAACACCCCCTGGACGATTCCTGTGATCTATCTGGGCTTCGGCGCGGGTCTTGCCATCTTCATGTTCGTGGGCTTCGTCAAGAGCCTGCCTCTGGAAATCGAGGAAGCGGCGTCCATTGACGGCTGCGGTCCCGTGCGCACCTACTTCAACGTGGTGCTGCCCATGCTGAAGCCTACCCTCATTTCCGTGGGTATTCTGGAACTGATGTGGGTCTGGAACGACTATCTCCTGCCGTATCTGGTTCTGGACATCACCAAGTACCGCACCATCCCCATCCACGTCCAGTACCTGAAGGGTAGCTATGGCACCGTGGATCTGGGCGCGACCATGGCGGTCATCATGATGGCCATTCTGCCCATCATCATTGTCTACCTGTTCTGCCAGAAGTACATCATCAAGGGCGTCGCTGCCGGCGCGGTGAAGGGCTAAGTTCCCGTAACTGATTTTTACCCACCGGCTGTGTAAACAGCCGGTGGGTATTTCAAAGATTCCGAAAAGAGAGGGGCGGCGGATGCCATGACAATCAAAGATCTGGCTGCAAAGACCGGCTATGCCGTCGGCACCGTTTCCCGGGCGCTGAACAATCATCCCAACGTCAGCGAGCGGGCAAGGCAGGAAATCCTGGAGGCCGCCGCCGAAAGCGGCTTTCAGTTGAACGTCAACGCCAAGCAGCTCAAGCAGCACCACTCCACCACCATTCTGGTGGTGGTCAAGGGTATCGGCAACGAGCTGTTCGGGGAGATGGTGGAGTCCATCCAGACCCTGATCGCCCAGACCCACTACCAGCTGGTGGTGGACTACATGGACGAGGACGAAAACGAAGTGCGCCGAGCCGCGCAGCTGTGCCGGGAAAAGAAGCCTCTGGGCATCCTGTTCCTCGGCGGCAACAACGAGAATTTCATCCGGGATTTCGGGGGCATTGACGTTCCCTGTGTCGTGGTCACCAACGACGCCTCCATGCTGTCCTTTGACAACCTGTCCAGCGTCTCCACCGACGACCGGGAGGCCGCGTGCAGCGCCATGGATACGTTGATTCGTCTGGGACATAGCCGTATCGCCATCATCGGCGGCGACCGGGCCATTTCCGACACCAGCCGTCTGCGCTACGAGGGCTGTATGCAGTCCTTCACTGCCCACGGCATCCCCTTCGACCCCAAGCGGGACTATCAGGGCGTGCGCTATTCCTATCAGGCGGGGTATCAGGCGACCAAGGCGCTGTTGGATAAGGGCTGCCGGTTCACCGCGATTTTCGCCACCGCCGACGTGATGGCCATCGGAGCCATCCGCGCCTTGCAGGACAACGGCCTGCAGGTGCCGGAGGACGTGTCGGTCATGGGCGTGGACGGCCTGCCGCTGAGCAGCTTCCTGGTGCCGAGACTGGCCACCGTCCGTCAGACCGTTTCCCTGCTGGCAAAGCGCAGCGTGGAAATTCTGCTGGGGAATATCGAGCGGAACGCGCCCGCCTGTCACGAGACGGTGCCCTTTGAGATCCTCTCCCGGGAGAGCATCCGGGAAATTTCACACTGATAATCCATTAAAATGCTCAATTCTGAATTGAGCATTTTAATGAACGATCACATATCACAGATGCTGTTTTTCGATAAGAACGTAAAGCGGTATCAATTAAGGAGACTATTGCAATGCGCGAAAGCGGAATTTTGATGCATATTACCTCCCTGCCGACCTCTTACGGCATCGGCACCATGGGAAAGGACGCCTATGCCTTTGTGGACTTTCTGGTCAGGGCCGGACAGCGGTACTGGCAGATCTTGCCCCTGACTCCCACCGGCTACGGCGATTCCCCCTATCAGTCTCTGGGCGCCTGCGCAGGCAACCATTATCTCATCGATCTGGACAGGCTGGCAGACGAGGGGCTGCTGAAAAAAGAGGAAATCCAGAACATTCCATGGGGCAGCAATCCGGCACGGGTGGATTTCGGCGCCATGTACGCCCACCGGATGAACGTGCTGCGGCTGGCGTTTCAGCGGTTTGCACCGGATGAAGCCTACGAAACATTCGTGGAGCAGAACCGGAGCTGGCTGGAAGACTATGCTCTGTTCACGGCGTTGAAGGACACCCTGGGCGGCAAGCCATGGCTGGACTGGCCGGAGGCTCTGCGCCTGCGCAAGGCCGACGCGCTGGCGGAAAAGCGCCGGGAGCTGTCCGATGAGATCCGGCTGCAATACTTTGTTCAGTACGAATTTGACAGGCAGTGGAAGGCTCTGCGCAGCTACGCCAATGCCAAGGGCGTCCGCATTATCGGCGACGTTCCCATTTACGTGCCGCTGGATTCGGCGGACGTGTGGGCGAATCCGGAACTCTTCCAGCTGGACGAAAGCCGCCATCCGGAACAGGTGGCGGGCTGCCCCCCGGATTCCTTCACCGCAGACGGCCAGCTCTGGGGCAACCCAATTTACGACTGGAAAAAGATGGCGCAGACTCACTATTTCTGGTGGATTCAGCGCCTGACGGCTGCCGGAAAGCTGTACGACGTTATCCGTCTGGATCATTTCCGCGGCTTTGAAAGCTACTGGTCGGTGCCCGCAGGAGATACCACCGCGCGGAACGGCAAGTGGGTGAAAGGCCCCGGAATGGACTTCATCCGCACCATTCAGCAGGCTCTGCCCAATCTGGAATTCATTGCCGAAGATCTGGGCTTTATCACCCCCGAGGTGCGGAAGTTGCAGCAGGACTCCGGCTATCCCGGCATGAAGGTTCTGGAATTTGCCTTCGACTCCCGGGAGGAAAGCGACTACATGCCCCATCTGTACCCCGTGGACTCCGTGTGCTACACCGGCACCCACGACAACGTGACTCTCAAGCAGTGGTTTGACGAAGCCGCGCCGGAGGATGTGGCATGCGCGAAAACCTATCTCGGACTGAACCGGGAAGAGGGCTATATCCGGGGCATGATTCGCGGCTGCATGGGTTCCGTGTCCCGGCTGTGCGTGGTGCAGATGCAGGACTATCTGGAACTGGGCAAGGAAGCTCGCATGAACTTTCCCGGTACGCTGTCCAGCGCCAACTGGACGTGGCGCGCGGAAAAGGGCTTTGACTCCGACGCTCTGGCCGCGAGAATTTACGCTGCCACAAAGCTGTACGGACGCGTGGGGAAATAACGGATTTCCCTTGCGGAACAAGGAAAAACTGCTCTGAACCATAATGTAGCGAAATTTCACCGGGAACCGGGATTTTGTCCGGGTTCCCGGTTGATTTTTTGGAAACGTTTTTTCCTGCATCGGCGGGGATTTTTCCGAAAAAACGGCACAAATTATGCGAGTTTCTGCATTATTCACAAAATTCTGCCCCAATGTCCATTTTTTATGTGAATACTATAAAAAAGTTGAAAATTAACATTTTTTCCGATTGATTTTACCGCCCGTTTGACTTACAATAGAAGACGAGCGGATTTTGAGAAAACAGTCCGACGCGACTGCCACCGGGGTGATGTGCATGCTGAATATTGTTCTGGTGGAACCGGAGATACCGCAGAACTGCGGCAATATCGCCCGCACCTGCGCCGCAACAGGCTGCCGTCTGCACCTGATACGGCCGCTGGGCTTTGACATCTCCGAAAAGGCCGTCCGCCGTGCGGGTCTGGATTACTGGCACATGGTGGAGGTTCGGGACTACGAAAATCTGGAGGACTTCTTCGCGAAGAATCAGGTGGAGGAAATGTGGTGCCTGTCCACGAAAGCGCCGAGGAGCTATACCGAGGCTGCCTTTCACGACGGCTGCTACCTGTTTTTCGGGAAGGAGACTAAGGGACTTCCGGAGGACTTCCTTCGGGCGCACTACGACGCGTGTGTTCGCATTCCCATGCGTCCGGATGCCCGGAGCCTGAATCTGAGCAATGCGGTTGCCGTCACCGTCTACGAGGCACTGCGTCAGCTGTCGTTTCCCAATTTGCGCGACTTTGGTAAAATGCGGGAGTGACCTCCCGAGAATATGGAGGAGTTATCATGAACTACAATAAAAAGTCCATCGAGGACATCGACGTAGCCGGCAAGCGGGTCCTGTGCCGCTGCGACTTCAATGTTCCCACCAAGAACGGCGTCATCACCTCCGACAAGCGGATTGTCGCCGCCATGCCCACCATCAAGTATCTGGTTGACCACAACGCAAAGGTCATCCTCTGCTCCCACATGGGCAAGCCCAAGGGCGAATGGAAGCCCGAGCTGAGCCTGAAGATCGTGGCGAAGCGCATCAGCGAGCTGCTGGGCAAGGAAGTCATCATGGCCGCCGATGTGGCCGGCGAGGACGCCAAGGCCAAGGCCGCCGCGCTGAAGAACGGCGACGTGATGCTGCTGGAGAACACCCGGTTTGAGAAGGGCGAGACCAAGAACGATCCCGAGCTGAGCAAGGCTCTGGCCTCTCTGGCGGACGTGTTCGTCAACGACGCTTTCGGCACTGCCCACCGCGCCCATTCTTCCACCGCCGGTGTGGCAGATTATCTGCCCGCCGTCAGCGGCTTCCTCGTTCAGAAGGAAGTTTCCATCATGGGCAAGGCCCTGTCCGACCCCGAGCGTCCCTTCGTCGCTGTTCTGGGCGGCGCAAAGGTCTCCGACAAGCTGAATGTCATCAATAACCTGCTGGAAAAGGTGGACACCCTGATCATCGGCGGCGGCATGGCCTATACCTTCCTTGCCGCCAAGGGCTACGCTGTTGGCAAGTCCCTGCTGGACGAGAGCAAGATCGACTACTGCAAGGACATGATGGCCAAGGCGGAAGCCAAGGGCGTCAAGCTGCTCCTGCCTGTGGACGTGGTCGTTGCCGATTCCTTCCCCGACCCCATCGACGGCCCCATCGACGTTACCACCGTTGACGCCGCTGCCATCCCCGCCGACAAGGAAGGTCTGGACATCGGTGAGAAGACCTGCGCCCTGTTCGCGTCCGCTGTGAAGGACGCTAAGACTGTCGTCTGGAACGGCCCCATGGGCGTGTTTGAGAATCCCACTCTGGCCAAGGGCACCATCGCCATGGCGCAGGCTCTGGCAGATTCCAGCGCCACCACCATCGTCGGCGGCGGCGACAGCGCTGCGGCCTGCGAGCAGCTGGGCTTTGCCGACAAGATCACCCACATTTCCACCGGCGGCGGCGCTTCTCTGGAATTCCTGGAAGGTCTGGAGCTGCCCGGCATCGCCTGCCTGGAAGATAAGTAATCCGGGAATCGAGTTTCTATTAACATCCCTATCAATAAAAGGAGAAATGGAATCATGAACAGAAAATACCGCAAGACCGTTATCGCCGGCAACTGGAAGATGAACAAGACCCCCTCCGAGACCAAGGAGTTTATGACCCAGCTGAAGGCCATTCTGCCTAAGGGCCGCTGGTGCGACGTGGCTCTGTGCGTTCCCGCCGTGTGCATTCCCGCTGCTGTCCGCGCCATGCGTGAGACCCGGGTAGGCATCGGCGCCGAGAACTGCAACGCCAACGCCTCCGGCGCTTACACCGGTGAAATCGCCACCAATATGCTGGTGGATGCCGGCTGCAAGTACGTCATCATCGGCCACTCCGAGCGCCGTGCCATGGGCGAGACCGACGCCGATGTCAACGCCAAGGTTCTGGCTGCCCTGAACGCCGGCCTGACCCCCATTATGTGCTGCGGCGAGAGCCTTGAGCAGCGCCAGAGCGGCATCACCACCGAGTGGATCACCATGCAGATCAAGCTGGGTCTGGCTGGCGTTCCCGAGGACAAGATCCGCAAGGTCATCATCGCCTACGAGCCCATCTGGGCCATCGGCACCGGCCTGACCGCCACTCCCGATCAGGCGGAAGAGGTCTGCGAGAACATCCGTACCGTGGTGCGCAAGCTGTACTCCTCCAAGAACGCCCGTGCGATCTCCATCCTGTACGGCGGCTCCATGAACGACAAGAACGCCTTCGAGCTGCTGGCACAGCCCGACATCGACGGCGGTCTGATCGGCGGCGCGTCTCTGGTTCCCGAGAAGTTTGTCAAGATCATCGAGGCTGCCAACCAGCCCGCTGTCTAATTTTTACCAGTCTCTGATGGGCAGCCGCAAACAAAAGCGGCTGCCCATCTTTGCCCCTTATTTCAATTGGAGGTGTATTGATGAAGACACTTCTTCTGTCCGCATTGGACGCGGAAACGCCCCAAATTGCGGCTGACCTGATTCGCCGGGGGGAGCTGGTGGCGATCCCCACGGAGACGGTTTACGGTCTGGGCGCAAACGGTCTGGACGAAGCTGCCGTGACGAAAATTTTTGAAGCCAAGGGTCGTCCACAGGACAACCCCCTGATTCTGCACATCTGCGGCGCGGAGCAGATCGAACTGTTCTGCCACGACGTACCTGCGGCGGCCTATGAGCTGGCGAAGGAATTCTGGCCGGGGCCGCTGACCATGGTGCTGCCCGCCCGGGACTGCGTCCCCCGGCGCACCACCGGAGGACTTTCCACCGTGGCCGTCCGCTGCCCGGACAACGCCGTGACCCGGGAGATCATTCGCCTTGCGGGGGTTCCTATCGCTGCTCCCTCCGCCAACATTTCCGGAAAGCCCTCCACCACCACCGCCCAGCACGTCCTTCATGACCATGACGGGAAAATCGCCGCCATCGTGGACGGCGGCCCATGCCGGGTGGGCGTGGAGTCCACCATCGTGGATTTGACGGAAGATCGCCCCCGGCTGCTGCGCCCCGGCGGGATCACCCCGGAGCAGCTGATTTCCGTTCTGGGGGATCTGGTCATCGACAAGGCTGTTACCGCCCAGATCGACAAGGACGCCGTGGTGAAAGCCCCCGGCATGAAATACCGCCATTACGCCCCGGCGGAGCCGGTGGTCATTGTCTCCGGCAGCCGGGAAAAGGCCGCCGCCTACATCCGCCGCCATTTCACCCCCGGCGACCGGGTGCTGTGCTTTGAAGAAGAGCTGCCCCTGTACGCCGGGTGCAGTCCCCTGTCCTACGGCCGGGAGGCGGACGTCAACACCCTGTCCGCCGGCTTGTTTGCCGCCCTGCGGGAACTGGACGACCCCGGTATCCATCAGGTCTATGCCCGGTGCCCGGTGGGGGGCGGTGTGGCCTACGCCGTGCAGAACCGGCTGAAAAAGGCCGCGGCGTTCCACATTGTGGACGCGGAGGAGGAAGCATGATTCTCGGCATCACCGGCGGCACCGGCTGCGGAAAAACCACCCTGCTGAACGTTCTGAAGGAGCGGGGCGCGGTGGTTCTGGACTGCGACGCCATCTACCACGAGCTGCTGACGCGGGACGCATCCCTTCTTGCGGCCATCGAAGAACGATTCCCCGGCACGGTGGAGGACGGCGTTTTGCAGCGGAAAAAGCTTGGGAATCTGGTATTTTCCGACAAAAACGCTCTGCTGGATTTGAATAGAATCACCCACGCCGCCGTGAAGCGGGAGGTGCTTCGCCGCCTCGGGGAAAAGCCCGCGCTTGCTGCCATCGACGCTATCGCCCTGTTTGAGGGCGGGCTTGCCGGGCTGTGCGACGTGACGGTCGCCGTCACTGCCCCGGTGGAAGACCGGGTTCGCCGCCTTATGCGCCGGGACGGCATTCCGGAAGACTACGCCCGCCGCCGCATCGCCGCCCAGCCGGAGGAGAGCTGGTTCCGGGAAAAATGCGGCTTTGTGTTGGAAAACACCGGGTCATCGTCGGAATTTCGGGAAAAATGCCTTGCGTTTTTGCGGGGAATTGGTATAATGGACGCAGCGAGCGAGCGCCGCAAGTCCCTGCAATGTACCGTCCACCCGACGGGGACGCTGGGAACATATACCTTCGTTGTCGTCTGCTCCCGGCATGATGGGAAGTGGCTTCTCAGCCGGCACAGGGAGCGGGACACATGGGAGACCCAGGGCGGCCACATCGAGCCGGGAGAAACGCCCATGCAGGCTGCCCGACGGGAGCTGTATGAGGAAAGCGGCGTCCGGGACGCGGAGCTTTACCCGGTCTGCGACTACCGCGGCTTCGATTCCCAAAGCAGCGCCAACGGCATGGTGTTTTTCGCGGCGGTTCGCCGTCTGGAACCCCTGCCGGAAAGCGAGATCGGGGAAGTCAGACTGTTTTCGGCGCTACCGGAAAATCTGACCTACCCCAAAGTAACGCCCCGCCTGATGGCGGAGGCGGAAAGAAACATAGGAGGATGCAACATGACCACAGAAGAACTGCGCAATTCCCTGCTGGCGTCGCCCAAGAACGGCTACACCCGGCTCACTGACGCCCAGCGGGATGAAATGGAAGGCTATGCTCAGCGCTACATGGCGTTCATGAGCGAATGTAAGACCGAGCGGGAGGCCACCGCATGGGCCGTTCGGGAAGCCGAGAAGCTGGGCTACAAGCCCTTCGCCCCCGGCATGGAAGCCAAGCCCGGCGACAAAATTTACTACAACAACCGCAATAAATCCATCGCTCTGGCCGTCGTCGGCACCAAGTCTCTGGGCGAGGGCGCGAACATCTGCGCCGCCCACGTGGATTCCCCCCGGCTGGACATCAAGCCCAATCCCCTGTACGAGGATTCCGAGATCAGCTACCTGAAGACCCACTATTACGGCGGCATCAAGAAATACCAGTGGACGACCATTCCTCTGGCGCTCCACGGCGTGGTGTACCGGGCGGACGGCGCTGTGGTCACGGTCACCATCGGCGAGGACGAGGGCGACCCCATCCTGATGGTCTCCGACCTGCTGCCCCATCTTGCGGCGGATCAGATGCAGAAGCCCGCGGGGAAGGTCATCGAGGGCGAGCAGCTGAACGTGATCCTCGGCTCCGAGCCGCTGGAGGGCGACGGCTCTGACCTCGTGAAGCTGCACATCATGAAGCTGCTGAACGAGAAGTACGGCCTTGTGGAGAGCGACTTCCTCTCCGCCGAGCTGACGGTGGTTCCCGCAGGACGCTGCCGGGAGGCGGGTCTTGACCGCAGCCTGCTCAGCTCCTACGGCCACGACGACCGGGTCTGCGCTTACGCCGAGCTGGAAGCCCTGTTCTCTCTGGACATGCCCGAAAAGACCGCCGTCTGCATCCTTGCCGATAAGGAAGAGATCGGCTCCGTGGGCATTTCCGGTATGCAGAGCCACTACTTTGAGCATTTCATGGAGGGGCTGTGCGACGCGCAGGGCGTCAAGCTATCCGACTGCTTCGCCAATTCCTTCTGCCTGTCCGCCGACGTTTCCAACGCCTTTGACCCCAACTGGCCGGAGACCTGCGACAAGCGGAACAACAGCCAGCTGAACTACGGCGTTGCCATCTGCAAGTACACCGGCTCCCGGGGCAAGGGCGGCGCGTCCGACGCTTCCGCCGAGGCCATGGGTCACGTCCGTTCCACTCTGGACAAGGCGGGCGTCATCTGGCAGATCGCGACTCTGGGCAAGGTAGATCAGGGCGGCGGCGGCACCGTGGCGGCCTACATGGCCAACCGGAATATCGTCACCGTGGACGCGGGCGTGCCGGTGCTCAGTATGCACGCGCCCCTGGAGCTGGTCTCCAAGCTGGACTGCTACGAAACCATGCTGGCCTGCAAGGCGATTTATCTGGCATAAAATCAAGAAGCTCCCTCTTTTCGAGGGAGCTTCCTGCATGTATGAAACTAGAATTCTGGTCCGGTGCAGACGTTCCGGGGTTCTTCCGCCGGGGGGAGCGCCTTGAGCTTTTTGCTGCCCCGCACGCCCTGAACCAGCTCTACAATCGCCCAGATGTGCAGCAGGAAATCCACCAGCTTGCCCATGGGGCTATCATACAGAGCAAAGGTAATGACCACCAGCGCCACGGTATCGACGATGAACAGCACCAGCGCCGCCGTCAGCCAACCGGCGCGCTTCTTGCTCAGCAGCCAGCACAGCAGATACACCGCCACAATGACCAGCGCGATGACCAGACCCGTGTAGGTGAGCGTCCCTTTGACATTCCAGGCACCGTCCACAAAGCCGTTCTCTATGCCCATCCCCACGAATACCAGATAGTACGGTACGGAAGCGGAGAACAGGAAATACGTGTTCGTGTCCAGAATCGTCATGATCAGATTGACCACCGTGAGAATGACGATCAGCAACAGACTGTAACGTCCGTTGGCCACCTGCCGCAGCAGGTACTCCCGGGAGTTCTTGTCCACCGGGGTGTTATTTTTTGCCATAAACTACCATCTCCTTGTTGTTGCGTGCCGTGTCATAATATCAGATATTCAGGGGAAATGCAACCTTGACTTTTCTGCCGCCAACGTGTATAATGAGAGAAATTTCATAGGACAGTTCGTGACCATCCTGTCGGTAAACAAAACTAGGGATTTCCGATGGGCGCTATGCGCTCATTTTTTGTTGGGGACGGTCTTGCGCTGTCCCCAATTTCTGTTTTGGAGGAACACCATGTCGAAAAACACCAGATTTCTGACCCATGCCGCCGTCATTGCGGCGCTGTACGCTGTACTGACCCACCTGCAGAATGTTCTGCTTCCCGGTTCCACCACATGGGCGATCCAAATGCGGCTGTCCGAAGCGCTGTGTGTGCTTTCCTTTTTCACCCCGGCAGCGATTCCCGGATTGACGGTGGGCTGTCTGGTTTTCAACATCACCTATGCCGCCGCGCTGCCTCTGGACTTTCTCGTGGGCAGCCTCGCAACCCTTCTCGCGGCCGGGGGGATGTGGCTGACCCGGCGGGTCACGGTGAAGGGCTATCCTCTGGTGGGGATGGCGATGCCCGCGCTGTTCAACGCACTGCTGGTAGGCTGGGAACTGACGGTATACATCGGCGGCGGTTTCTTCCTCAACGCGCTGTACGTGGCGCTGGGAGAGCTGGCGGTGCTCCTGACCTTTGGCACGGCGCTATACTACGCCGTCAAAAAGCGGCATCTGGACACAAAGGTGTTCGGCGCGTAAAGCAATCAAAATTCCCCCGCCGCACGGATGTTCCGACGCGGCGGGGGAATTCTTCACAGCTCCAATTTCAGGTCGTTTTCCCCGATCCAGCCCCATTTCCGGAGGATCAGGCAGAAAACCCAGCTCAGCACCGCCGGAAGAACGAAGCAGATCAGCGCCATGCCCGTCCAGTCCATGGCGGTGATGGCCGCCTTTGCGCCGCTGGCAATATCGTTGATCCAGCCCGTGTAAACGCCGATCTGCCCGACAAAGCCGCAGGTGCCCATGCCGGAGGAGACCGCCGTACCGTTCATCTCCAGACGGAACAGGCATGTGGCAAGCGGCCCCGTGATGGCCGATGCCAGTGTGGGCGGTATCCAGATACGGGGGTTCTTCACAATGTTGGGCATTTGCAGCATGCTGGTGCCGATGCCCTGAGCGACCAGACCGCCCCAGCCGTTTTCCCGGAAGCTCATCACCGCGAAGCCCACCATCTGGGCGCAGCATCCGGCCACGGCGGCGCCGCCGGCAAGACCCGTCAGTCCCAGCGCCGCGCAGATGGCGGCGGAGGAAATGGGCAGCGTCAGCGCCACGCCCACGGCGACGGATACCACAATGCCCATGAAAAAGGGCTGAAGCACCGTCGCCCATTTGATGAAACTGCCTACGGCGCTGGCCGCCGTACCGATGGGCGCTGCTACCAGACGCGCAATGCCGATGCCGGCCAGAACCGTCACGATGGGCGTCACCAGAATGTCGATTTTGGTCTCCTTTGCCACCAGCTTGCCGCATTCCGCCGCGACGATGGCGACGACGTATACCGCCAGCGGCCCGCCCGCGCCGCCCATGGCGTTGGCGGCAAAGCCCACGGGGATCAGGGAAAACAGCACCAGCGTCGGGCAGTGCAGCGCAAATCCGATGGCCACGGCAATGCCGGGGCCGACCATGGCGGAGGCAAGGCCGCCGATGGTATAGCCCACTGCGCCCTCACCCTTGCCCACGGTGACGATGATCCGTGTCAAAAACCCGATGCCGAACTGCTGTCCCAGAGTATTGAGGATGGTTCCCACCAGCAGCGTGCAGAACAATCCCTGCGCCATGGCCCCCAGCGCATCGATCCCGTAGCGCTGGAGGGTGAATACCACATCCTTGCGCGCCAGAAATTGCCTGACCTTCTCCATAGATACCCCTTCTTTCCAAAGTGTATGAATGTAACCTATTATACAGGAAACCTTTTCCACACGCAAGCTGAAAGGGAAAGATTCTCCTTGCAAATGCCGTGCATCATGCTAAAATAGAAGAGGAACGTTGCGAGGAGGGATTTGTCATGGATATTTGGAAAGAACTGGAAGCTGAGGGCGTGAACAGGCACCTGCTTGCAGAAGTCCGTTCCTTCCGGGACGCCCACGGCGTGGCGGAGGAAGTACGCGGCCGGATTCCAAACCCCCGATTTGTATACTACGGCAAGGACGTCTGGGAAGCCGCCGCGGCGGCGGTGCTGTGCGGGGAGAACCTGCTTCTCGCAGGCCCCAAGGCCACCGGAAAAAACGTACTGGCGGAGAATCTGGCCGCCCTGTTCGGCCGCCCCGTGTGGGACATCTCCATGCACATCAATGTGGACGCGGCGTCCCTCATCGGCACCGATACGCTGAAGGGAGGCGAGGTCTGCTTCCGGGAAGGCCCTGTGTGCCAGTGCGCGAGACTTGGCGGCTTCGGCATTCTGGACGAGGTGAATATGGCGAAAAACGAAGCGCTGGCCGTGCTCCACGCCACGCTGGATTTCCGCCGGGTCATTGACATTCCGGGCTACCGCCGCGTGACGCTGGACGACGCGGCCCGGTTCATCGGCACCATGAACTATGGCTACGCCGGAACCCGGGAGCTGAACGAAGCGCTGGTTTCCCGGTTCGTGGTGGTGGATATGCCGGTAATCGGGCAGGACGATCTGTGCAAACTCCTGCTGCGGGGCTTCCCGAGCCTGAAAAAGAGCTGGGCGCAGCAGCTGGCGGCGTTGTTCGACGATCTGCGCGCCAAGTGCAGCAGCGGGGAGATCTCCGCCCGGGCGCTGGACCTGCGGGGACTGCTGACTGCCCTGCGGCTGATGGAACGGGGACTTTCCCCGGAAGCCGCACTGGAAATGGGCATCATCAACAAGGCATTCGACCCCTTCGAGCGGCAGCTCACCGCC
>HF988082.1:20355-24921 GCA_000434635.1 Firmicutes bacterium CAG:110
GGCAGCTCACCGCCGACGTGGTCTGGGCGCGTGTCCCCAGAACGGCGAAAGCGGACGAGTTCTTCGGAGACTGATATGGACATCGGGGAACAGGAAGCCCGCCGGGCGGACAATCAGATATGGAACGCCGCGGGCGCTTACGGCTTCGCCACGGGCAGCCGGGGCTATGAACCCAACGGGGAAGCGTCGCTGTATTTCAACACCGCCATCGGCCTTGTGCGGCAGCTGTATGATTACAAGAAGTTGGAGCTGCTGTTCACCGCACTGGAGCGCCACTCCGGGGGAGAGCTGCAAAGTGAGCTGCTCTGGCTGGGGCTGGAACGGTGCGCCTATCTCAGGTGCCGGGACGCCCGTCCGGCGCTGACCTTTCTGCGGCAGGACTATGCCCAGCGGCAGTTACAGCAGGATTTTTCCGTGAACAGCGAGCAGGACCGGCTGAAAATCGGCTGGTTCCGCCGGACGCTGGGGCTGTCCAGCGAGGAATCTGACCGGGAAAAGCAGATTCTGGACGCGCTGGAATTTGACCCCGACTGGGACGCCGAGGCCATCCAGACGCGGATGGAGCAGATCGTCCTCAAATATTTCGGGAGGAATCTCCGCAACGAAATTGACCACTTCAATTCCAACCGGGTGGATCTGGGTTTCTTTGCCCGGCTGATGCTTCGCCCGGGAGGGCTGCACCGTCTGGGGCAGGCCGCGCCGGAGGGCGGCGTGGGACTACGTTCTTTGGGGCGGCGCATTTTCGGTTGGCGGGAGGCCCGGAAGGACGATATTCGGAAATACGCCGCCGCGTGCTTCGGCAAGTCCATGCTGACCCCGGCGGAACTGGCGGACGCGGAGCGAACCTGCTGCACCGGCCATCACCGAAACTGCGTTCTGCACTTCACCAGAGGAGAAGCGCCGGAAAACGGGGAAGCGCCCACCCGGGAATGGGAGCAGCTTCAGGAGCAGACGGAGCGCAACCGCGCCTATTTTCAGGCGCATCTTGCCCAGAACCGGCTGGAGATCCAGCGCCTTGCCCAGCAGCTGCAAAACACCATCCTGCTGCTTCAGGAGGACGGGAGCCTTCGGTGCCGTGCGGGGCGGGTCAACCCGGCGCTTGCATGGCGCGCCCCCTCGCTGGGGGACGGCCGGGTGTTTGACCGGCAGCAGCCCAATACCCTTGGGAACCTGATCGTGGATATTCTGCTGGACGCTTCCGCCTCCCAGAACCGGCGGCAGGAGCAACTGGCGACGCAAGGCTACATTCTGGCCGAAGCGCTGACCCGGTGCGCAATTCCTGTCCGGGTGCTGTCCTACTGCTCCGTCAGCGGCTGTACGGTGTTGCGGGAGTACCGGGACTACCGGGAAAATCAGGGCAACAACCGGATTTTCGAGTTCGCTGCCGCCGGATGGAACCGGGACGGACTTGCCCTGCGGGCAGTGGACTGGCTTCTGCGCCGGTCGGGGGAACAGCAGCGGCTTTTGCTGATCCTCACCGACGCGAACCCCAACGACGATACCCGCCTCCCTGGCACGGGGAATCAGTTTTTCAGCCGGGACTACAGCGGCAGGCCCGCCGTGACCGACGCCGCCGAAGAAGCGACGGCATTGCGCAGGCATGGCAATCCGCCGCTGTGCCTGTTCTCCGGCCGGGAGGGCGATTTAAGCAGCGCCCGCACCATTTACGGCCGGGATGTGGTCAGGCTGCCCTCCGTGGGCTGGTTTGCCCAGACCGTGGGAAAAATCATTCAGGGAAGATTACAGGCACTCGAAAGCTAATGAAAAAACGCGGCTTCTATGCCGCGTTTTTTAGATAAATTGGCACTGTACAACGCCTTTTAAGTATGCTACAATTCCCAAAAGCGGGAAAACAGGAGATGATGACCTTGACAAGTCAGGCGCAACGGTATCTGGAAAGGCTGGATATCGGCTATTCCTACCGCCTTGCAAAGCGGATGGAGGAGCACTGCACCAACCCCGTGCTGGGCTACCGCACCGCAGGCTCCCCGGCGGAGATCGCCACGGGAGACATGCTGGCGGCGGAGATGAAGAAAATCGGCTTTTCCAAAGTATGGAAGGACGCCATCACCGTGGACGCATGGGAGTTTGAGAAAGCGGAGCTGTCCTTCACCGACGCCGAGGGACAGGAACGCCGCGTCCAGCTGGGCGCGTATCAGACGAATTTCGTCACGGACGGCCCTACCGCCTACGAGCTTGTCTATGCGGGCAAGGGCACGGAAGCGGATTACGAGGGGCTGGACGTTAACGGGAAGCTGGTGCTGGTGGAGATCAATCAGCGGAACGAATGGTGGATCAACTACCCCGTGTATCAGTCCCACCTCAAGGGTGCGGCGGCGCTGATCGCCGTGCAGACCGGGGGCTACGGCGAGGTGGACGACGCCGCGCTGAACGCCCAGGATATCGCAGGCCCTCCCGAAGCCGCCGCCTTTTCCATTTCCCGGAAGGACGCCGGGGTGCTGAAGGAGCTGCTTGCGAACAGTGCGACGGTGGCCGTTACGCTGGACGCCTGCACCCGGGTGGAGCGCGACCGCACCACCTACAACATCATCGGCGAGCTGACCGGCCGGAACCCTGACCGGAAGATCATGCTGTCCGCCCACTACGACTCCTATTTTGACGGCTTTCAGGACGATAACACCGCCATTTCCATGATGCTGGGCATGGGCAAAGCACTGGTAGAGACCGGCTGGCAGCCGGAGAACACCATCCTTTTCTGCGCCATGGCGTCGGAGGAATGGGGCGTGGCGGACTCCCAGTTCGACTGGTCCACCGGCGCTTATGAGCAGGTGTTTACCGTGCATCCCGAATGGCGGGGGCAAGTCATTGCCGACCTGAATTTCGAGCTGCCCGCTCTTGCCCACGGCACCCGGGCAAGAATCCGCAGCACCTACGAATATGTGGATTTTCTGGAGGATTTTCTGGAAAATCTCCCGGAGCTGACACAGGGCTATCCCGAGGAAACCCGGATCACCGCCCCCATTGAAACATGGTCGGACGACTTTTCCATCGCCATTGCGGGCATTCCCTCCATGGTCAACGATTTCACCGGCGGCAGCTTCATGGAGACCCACTATCATTCCCAGTTCGACAACGACACCTACTATGACGAGGACGTGTACCGTCTCCACCACGAGCTGTTCGGTCTGCTGCTGATGGCCATTGACAGGACTAGAGTCGTTCCGCTGAACTTTGCCGGAACCTTCCAAAAGGCCAAGGAAGCGCTGGATTTGGACTGGTGCGCCCGGACGGAGGCCGACGGCGAGAGCCTTGCCCAGGCGCTGGATGAAGCGGCGGCGCTTGCCCAGCAGGTCTATGACCGTGCGGCGGCCATCAACCGGGGGCAGGAACCCGGCGAAGACGCCGGTCGATTGGAGCGGCAGCTGCTGAATCTGTTCCAGCAGACCCAGGACACCTTTGTCCGCATCGACTGGTACGGCAACGTCCAGTTCCCCCAGGAAAGCTTGCAGCAAAGCCTGGAGCTGCTCCACGGCGCGGCAGACAGCCTGACGGAGGGAAATCTCTCCGCGGCACTGCGGAAACTCTATGAGATCGACAACAACCGGTATGCCTTCCTGTTTGAGCAGCGGGTGTACCGCCACTTCACCCAGTACGTATTTTCCCAGCCCAAGGAGCGCCTGAAATGGGGCTACCGCCGGATCGTGGGGTATATCAACCTATACGCAACGGTCAAGAGCCTGCTGGAAAAGAAAGCCAAGGGCATTACGGACTACACCGCGGAAGCGGCCTTCCTGCAAGGCGCGGCCGCCGCGCAGGAGGGCGCCTACCGGGATCTGGTGGGCAGTCTGAACATCAGTGTGGAGGAAATGAAGCGGATGCTCCGCGACTGCCTCCCGAGATAAAGGAACGAATATATGGAAAGCGAATTATACAAAGTTACAAAAAAAGACCTGCCAAAGCTTCAGGCACTGCTGAACAAGTGCTTTGCCTCCGACCCGCTGTACGAGACCCTGATTCCCAACGAGGATATCCGCAAGAAGCTTTTGCCGAAGCTCTTTGCCTGCGACATGGAGGAATTCTACAAAAACTGCGACATTTTTGCCGACAGCCCGGATTTGAACGGCCTTCTGGTCGTTTCCGACGAGACCGAGCCGTACCACTTCCTCCAATACTACTTTACGGAGCTGGAAGCGGAATTGCAGACGGACGCATGGCTGATCAAGGAAGACCCGTCGCTCAGAACCCTGTTCCACTTTTTTGCCGCACGGGATTACCTGAACTCCCACTGGACGACCCAGCTGCACGAGGACAACCGTCTCCATGTGATCTATCTGGCGGTAGACCCCCAGATGCAGCACCACGGCATTGCGGTGAAGCTGCTGAAGGCGGCGGTGGATTACGCGGACAAGCATCACATGATGATGTCGCTGGAGACCCACAACCCCAACAACGTGACGCTATACCAGCAGTTGGGGTTTGAGATTTACGAGGTTCTGGAAAAGCATTTTCATCTGAAACAGTTCTGCATGGTGCGCCCGATTCAAAGCGAGCTTGGACAGCCCGCGAAGCCGGGAAATGCGATTTAAATCTGCGTAGAAAAATCCC
>HF988082.1:24957-29182 GCA_000434635.1 Firmicutes bacterium CAG:110
CAATCTGCGGACGGGAATCTTTCTGTTTATACGAACTTTTTTCGGCAGGTCAAAAGCCCATCAGCCGTTGCGGACTTCCATAAACAGGCTTTCCATATACCGGGAGGTTTCCTCCGGCAGGAAGTTGAAGCTGGTGCCGGTGGTGAGGGTGTCCGCGTCGGGGTAGGCGACCTCGCTGTCCGCGACCTCCGGATCCATCAGCTCCTTCGCCGCGGTGGAAGGGACGCTGTAGCCCAAAAACTCCATGTTGGCGGAGGAAATCTCCGGGCTGCACAGGAAGTTGATGAAGGCTTCCGCCGCCTCCTTCTCCTGACAGCAGGTGGGGATGCACATGGCGTCGATGAACATGTTGTAGCCCTGGGTCGTGGGACGGTAGAAGGCCAGATCGGGGTTCTCTTCCACCATGGTCAGATAGTCGCCGGCGTAGTAGGGGGCGATCCACGCTTCCTCGTTTTCCATTGCGTCAAAAATCTGATCCATGACGTACTGCTGCACCACGGGCTTCTGCTCCGCCAGCTTGGCGGAACAGGCCTGAAGCTCGGCCTCGTCGGTGGTGTTCACGTCGTAGCCCAGCAGGTACTCGGCAATGCCGAAGGCGTCCCGGGAGTTGTCGAACATCAGGATCTTTCCGGCGTACTTCTCGTTCCACAGCAGTTCCCAGCCGGTGACGTCGGCTTCGTCCACATACTTGGTGTTGTAGATGATACCCACGGTGCCCCAGGTGTAGGGAACGGAATACTTGTTCTCCGGGTCGTAGGAGGTGTTCTTGAAGGAATCGTCGATATACTGGTAGTTGGGGATGTTGTCGAAGTTCAGCTCCTCCAGCATACCCTCCTGCACCATCCGGCCGATCATGTAGTCGGAGGGGATGATCACGTCCACGGTGATGCCGCCGTTGGACAGCTTGGAGTACATGATCTCGTTGGAGTCATAGGTGGAATACTGCACGCGGATGTTGGGGTAGGCTTCCTCAAAGGCGGCGATTACATCCAGAGAGCCGTCGTCGCCCTCGGAGATGTACTGACCCCAGTTGTAGACGTACAGGGTGGTCTTTTTACTGCTGCCGCAGCCGGAAAGACCGGTCAGGCAGCTCACGGCAAGCAAGACGGCAAGAATAACGGAAATCCCTTTTTTCATGACAATTCTCCTTTATACCCCGCTGTGGGCAGCGGCTCGTTTTTTGTCCCCGCGGAGCTGAATGAGGTTCATGGTGACCATCAGCACCAGAATCAGCAGGAATAGCAGGGTGAACAGGGCGTAGATTTTCGGATGGAGGGGCTTTTTCGTGTAGGAATAGATTTCCACGGGAAGGGTCACGAAATCCAGCCCGCTGACAAAATAGCTGATGACAAAATCGTCCAGACTCATGGTGAACGCCATAATAGCGCCGGACACGATGCCGGGGGCAATCTCATGGAGCGTCACCTTGAAAAACGCCTGCAGGGGCGTGCAGCCCAAGTCCATGGCCGCGTCCCGGAGGGAGCTGTCCGTCTGCTTGAGTTTCGGCATGACGTTCAGGATCACGTAGGGGAGGTTGAAGGTGATGTGGGCAATGAGCAGCGTCCAGAAGGTCAGGCTGTTCCGCTGCCCCAGCATCCGGGTCCCCACGAAGACGAACAGCAGGGAAAGGGACACGCCGGTGACGATATCCGGATTCGTCATGGGGATGTTGGTCAGCGTCATGGCAGCCTTGCGCAGTCTGGGGTTCAGGTTGTAGATGCCCAGTGACGCCACCGTGCCGAAGACCGTGGCGATGAAGCTGGCGAGAACCGAGACGAGCAGGGAGTTACCCAGCAGCTTTAACAGCGTCCTGTCCTGAAACAGACGGGCGTACTGCCGCAGGGTAAACCCTTCAAACTGGGTAACGTCCTTGCCTGTATTGAACGACGCCACGATCAGCACTGCCATGGGGACGTACAGGAAAATGAAAATCAGGATGGTGAGAATGCGGTTGGCTCTTTTCATACGATGACACCGCCTTCCTCATTGTCGCCGCCGAAGCGGTTCATGATGCCGGTGCAGATGAATACCAGAATCATCAGCACCAGACTCAGCGCCGCACCCAGATTGGGGTTGTTGCCCTGCTTGAACTGGCGCTCGATCACGTCGCCGATGAGCACCGTGTCCGTACCGCCCAGCTTCTGGGAGATATAGAAGGTGGACACCGCCGGGACGAACACCATGGTCATGCCGGAGAGAATGCCGGGAACGCTCAGCGGCAGCACCACCCGGGAAAACACCTGCGTGCTGTTGCAGCCCAGATCCTCCGCCGCTTCAATGAGCCGGGGGTCGATCTTGACGATGACGCCGTACAGAGGCAGGATCATATAGGGCAGATAGTTATACACCATGCCCAGAATGACCGCGCCGGGGGTACGGATGAGCCGCAGCCGGCCGATACCGATGGCGTCGAGAATATTGTTGATGATGCCGGTGTCCTGCAGCAATCCGACCCATGCGAGGGTGCGGAGCAGGAAGCTCATGCACATGGGCAGCATCACCAGCATATACAGGAACTTCTGAGCGGTCTGGCTTCGGTGGGCGATGTAGTAGGCCATGGGGTAGCCCAGCAGCAGGCAGATGAAAGCCGACGCCACCGCGTAGAAGATGGACTGCCACAGAACGCCCCAGTACAGGTTCAGCCCTCGCAGGTTCACAAGGCTGAATTCCCCCGTAGACGGGTCGGTAAGGGCATAGTAGCACACCACGCCCAGAGGGATCAGCGTGAATACCACCATCCATATCAAATACGGGGTGCTGAGCAAGATAGACTTATTCTTCTTCATCTTCGGCATCCTCCGTCAGCTCGTCATACTCGGCGGAGTAGGAGCTGTAGTCGCCAAAGAGACCTGAATATTCGCTCTTGTGCATGATGTGAATGTCTTCCGGGTTCAGGCGGATGCCGATGGTCTCGCCCACGCCGTGGTAGTCCGTGGTCTGGATGAGCCATTTGAAGCCCTTGAACTCCACGATGATATCGTAGTTAAGACCCTTGAAGGTAATGCCCGTGACGGTGCCGACGAGATGACTCTCCGCGGGCTTCACGATGTCAATGTCCTCCGGGCGGATGACCACGTCCACCGGCTCGTTGGGGGCGAAGCCCTTGTCCACGCACTCAAAGACCCGGCCGAAGAACCGAACCTTGAAGTCTTCCAGCATGACGCCGTCCAGGATGTTGCTTTCGCCGATAAAGTCCGCCACGAAGGCGTTCTTCGGCTCATTATAGATATCCTCAGGTCTGCCGATCTGCTGTATCCGTCCCTTGTCCATGACCACCACGGTGTCGGACATGGAAAGAGCTTCCTCCTGATCGTGGGTGACATAGATGAACGTGATGCCGGTGGTCTGCTGGATGCGTTTCAGCTCGATCTGCATGTCCTTGCGCAAGCGCAGATCCAGCGCTGCCAGCGGTTCGTCCAGCAGCAGCACCTTCGGCTGGTTGACCAATGCCCGGGCGATGGCAACACGCTGCTGCTGGCCGCCGGACAGACTGTCCACGCTGCGGTTTTCGTAGCCCTTCAGGCTGACGATTTCCAGCATTTCATTGACCCTGCGGTCAACTTCGTCCTTGGGCAGCTTTGCTACCTTCAGGCCGAAAGCGACGTTGTCGTACACATCCAGATGCGGAAAAAGGGCATAACGCTGGAACACGGTGTTGATCTGCCGCTTGTAGGGCGGAACGTCGTTGATGACCTTCCCGTCAAACGTCACCGTGCCGGAAGTAGGCGTCAGAAAGCCGCCGATGATCCGAAGCGTTGTGGTCTTGCCGCAGCCGGAGGGGCCGAGCAGTGTGAGAAATTCGTGATCGTTGAAATAAAGATTGATGCCGTCGAGAATACGCTCCCCGTCGAACTCCATGGTCAGGTCTTGGAGTCTGATGAGTTCCTTGGACATTATCCTCCCCCGTTTCTTTTTTAGGAATCCCTGACTAAATCGCCTTCGGCTGAGCAGCGGATCTTTTTCCCCAGCTGTGCGGTATTAAAAGTGGGAAATACACAAAGTATTCCTCCACTTTTGAAACCTTCGTCTGGGGAAAAATCTCTCGCTGTCAGCTCTCGCCGATTTAGTCAGAGATTCCTTTATTTTACGCCGAAATACGACAGATACTACTATACCGTAAATTTTTGCAATGTCAATGGATTCTATCCGTTTTTTCCCGGGAAAGTTTCGTTTTCCGTTCCGGCAGACGAAAACCGTGCCGCGGCAGAACTGACGTTTGCCGCGG
>HF988082.1:29195-36296 GCA_000434635.1 Firmicutes bacterium CAG:110
CGGCAGAACTGACGTTTGCCGCGGCACGGTATTTGGGTAGGGTTTGTTATGCCGCAGGAGCGGTGACGGCGGTGGTTTCCGGGATGGTTTCCCCGGCGGTTTCCTCCGGGACGGTGCTTGGAACGTAGGTTTCCGGATGGCTGGCCAGGTCCTGATAGTAGGCTTCCCGGTCGGCTTTCTGCTGTTCCAGATACGTCCGGCATTTTTCCATGCCCACGCCGACGATGGAGTCCGTGCGCTCCATGGACTTCTTCGCGGAGGACAGCATGGCGTCGTTCAGGTTGAATAGCTCCGCCCACTGATCCTGATTGTCTTCGTCCAGCGGCAGGATGTTATATTGCTTCGCCCCGTCAGTGCGCATGTTCACCCATGTGGGCAGCGCGTCCACGCTTTGCAGATACACGGCTCCGTCGGAATACTTTTCAAAGGTGACGGTGAACAGAATGCCATCCTCCGTATAGTAGGGAGGCGCGGCTTGAATATAGCCGCTTCTCTGGTTGGATACGGCGTTGCCCAGAGAGTAGATGACCACGGTCTTGTGGTCAGGGTCAGCGGTGCTGGTAAGCAAGTCCACCGGCTGAACAACATGCGGATGCCCGCCCACGATCACGTCAAAGCCAAGATCGCACAGCTTCTGCGCCATGGTGTCCTGAAGGGAATTTTCCTTGATGTTATATTCCACGCCCCAGTGAATGAACATCATGGTGGCTTCCGCACCGTCCGCTTTCATCTGTTCCAGAATCTGTTCCGACGCGGTGTACAGCTTGCCGGGGTCGTTGTTGAGGAAGTAGTTCATCTGCCCCTCGTCCTTGATGGGGGTAAGACCATTGAGGGAGAAGGATGTGCCGTTGCTGCTGTATGCCCATGTGTAGCACACCATGCCGATCTTGATGCCGTTTACGTCCACCACGGCGTATTTCGGCTCGTCGGCGTTCAGCTGGGAGCCGAGGGCGGTCAGTCCCTTGCCGCGGATGATCTCCACGGTGCGGGTGATACCCGACGCCATGGTGTCGCCCGCGTGGTTGTTGGCGGTGAGCAGCATGTCATAGCCCGTGTCCACTACGCTGTCGATCAGCGCGTCGGGACAGTTGAAAGCGGGATTGCCCTGATAGGGGTAATCGTCGCCGCCGAAGGTGGTTTCCAGATTGGCAATGGCGTAGTCCAGACCGGACACGACATCCTTGACATAGCGGAAAATGGAACTGAAATCGTAGGTGCCATTGCTTTGCAGGCAGGTGTCAAACACCGGCTTGTGCATCAGCAGATCGCCCATGGTGCCGATGGAAGCGGTAGCCACCACATGCTCCGGTTCCGGCAGGGTGGTCTCCGGGGGCTGGGTCTCGGCCTGCGTCGGCTCTGTCCGGATGACGGTGGGAAGGGTATAAACCTGTGTCTCCGTCCGGATGGTAGTCTGGGGCGTTTTGTTCACCAGATTAACACACATCCAGATCACAAGACCTGTCAGCGCGATCATGACGAAAATCAATACGGTCAGCAGCACAACGACTGCTGTGTTGTTTCCCTTCGGCTTTTTGGACATGGGTACTCCTCCTTGTCAGGCTGCCTCTTCGGTCGGAACAACGGGAGTTTCCCGCGCCTGCTTTTCCTGCGCGTAATAGCTCCGGCATTGCTCAAGCCCCGGGCCGACGATGTTCATGGTGCGGTCGTAGGATGCCACGGCGTTCGCCAGAGCGGCGGCGTCCAGACCATACAGATTCTGCCACTCTGTCCGCCGGGCGTCTTCCAGCGGGACGATGTTGTATTCCTGCTTTTCGTCAACGCTGTGCAGGTTGACCCATGTGGGCATCACGTTCACATCGGCAACGTATACTCCGCCGTCGGCGTATTTTTCAAAAGTGACGGTGAACACCGCGCCGTCCTCGGTGTGGCCGGTGTTCAGGGTCATCAGGTCCCGGCGCTGGTTGGATACGGCGTTGCCCAGAGAGTAAATGACCGCCGTTTTGTGCCGGGAATCGGAGCTGCTGGTCAGCAGCTCCATCGGCTCCACCACGTGGGGGTGTCCGCCGACAATGACATCCACACCCATATCGCACATTTTCTGGGCGATCATCCGCTGGGAGGAATCCGCTTGGAGGGAGTACTCTGTGCCCCAGTGGATATACAGCATGGTAGCTTCCGCGCCGTCTTCCTGCATTTGGGACAGGAGAGACTGTACCTCGGAATAGAAGGCGTCCAGATTGTCGTAGGTAAAGTAATTCACCAGACCAACCTGCGTGACCTCCGCCTCATAGTTGAGGGAGGGACGGCCATTGACCGCGCTGGTGGCGTAGGTGTAGGCCGCCATGCCCACCTTGATGCCGCCCACGTCCACCACGGCGTACTTGGGTTCCTCGTCGCTGAGCTGGGTCCCCAGAGGGGTCAGACCCATTTCCCGCACCCGCTTCACCGTGCGCAGGACGCCTTCAGTGGTGGTGTCGGAGCAGTGATTGTTGGCAGTGAGCAGCATGTCGATCCCCGCGTCCTTTGCCGCCTCCACGATCCCGTCAGGACAGTTGAACTTGGGGTAGCCCTGATACACGTAATTGTCGCCGCCCAGGGTGGTTTCCAGATTGGCGACAGAGTAGTCGTACCGGGCAGTATATTCTGCCACGTAGCGGAAAATCGATTCAAAATCGTAGCCGCCATCCTCTGTGGTGCAGGCGGTGAGCACGGGCTTGTGCATCAGCAGGTCGCCCTGGACGCCCACGGTGGCGGAGGCGACCGGCTCCACGGGCTGGGTCTCCACCGTCGTTGGAGGACTTTCCTCGGGCTTTTTCCCGCCTACGGTTTTGATAATGAGAACCACCGCGACGATTGCCGCCAGCACCAGCGGCAGCAGCTTCAGCGCGGTATTCCGGCGGGGTTCCTGTTTTGCGTATTTCGGTTTATGTGCCATGGGGTTCCTCCTGATACTAGTTTTTAATAAAACGGTTAAAAACCGTTTTATCCGGCTGCTGTTTCAGCAGCCAGCGGCGTAGCCGCAAAAAACGTAAGTCCATACATTTCTCGCCGCCGCCGGCGGCCTGCGAAGGATTCGCAGGATAAAATGGTGTTAACCATTTTATCGAGAAATCGTATGATAGACATCGGTCAGGTAATGTACGGTATGGACGGCCTGTCCTCCGCGCAGGTACACGCGGGGCACCCGCCGGCTGATACCGCAGGCAAATTCGTAGTTGAAGCTTCCGGCCGCGGCGGCAATCTCCTCCATGGAGATGGTCTCATCGCCGTCCGTCCCGATCAGGGTGACGGTGTCACCAGCCTGAACGCCGGGGATATCGGTAACATCCACCATCATCTGATCCATGCAGACCCGCCCCAGAATGGGGGCGCGCTGTCCGTGGATCAGGACGTAAAACCGTCCGGACAGACTGCGGCGGTAGCCGTCGGCGTAGCCGATGGGGACGGTGGCCCTATGAAAGATGGGTGAAAAGTGAATGGCTACAAAAACCACCGAACGTCTGGAGCCAAGAACCACGTCCCCGAGCTGGTTTGAGAAGAACAAGAAAACTCTGGTACTTCTGACCATGGTTGCTCCCGTGGCGATCTGGCTGCTGCTGCTGCGTTACCTGCCCATGGGCGGTATCGTGCTGGCGTTCAAGAATTACAAGGTCAACCCCCGCAATCCTTCCTTTATCAGCAATCTGATCAACAGTAAATGGGTGGGATTCAAGAATTTCGAGTTCCTGTTCAAGACCGACTCCGCGTGGGTCATGATCCGCAATACGCTGGCCTACAACATCGTGTTCATTATTCTGGGCGTCGTCATTCCCGTGGCCTTCGCCATCATGATGAACGAGATTACCAGAAAGTTCTTCAAGAAGGCTTACCAGACCATGATGTTCTTCCCCTACTTCCTGAGCTGGGTTGTGGTCAGCTACTTCCTCAACGCATTTCTGGACGCCCAGTATGGCATGATCCCCGCCATGCAGGAAGCCGCGGGACATGCCCGCACCTCGTGGTATACGACCCCCGGCCCCTGGCCGTTCATCCTGACGTTCGCGAACCTCTGGAAGAATGTGGGCTACTCCACAGTCCTTTACCTCGCGGCTATCACCGGCATCGACACAAACCAGTATGAAGCCGCCGCCATTGACGGCGCCACCAAATGGCAGCAGGTGCTCCACGTGACCATCCCTCATCTGCGCACGATGATCGCCATTCTGTTCATCATGAACGTTGGTAAGATCTTCGCTTCTGACTTTGGCCTGTTCTACAATGTTCCCATGCAGAACGGCGCGCTGTTCTCCGTGACCCAGACCATTGATACCTACGTCTACCGCGCCTACATGGCGACCGGTGACCCGGGACAGTCTTCCGCGGCCGGATTGCTGCAAAATGTGCTTGGCTTCGTCTGCATCCTGACGGCCAACGGAATCGTAAAGAAGATCGATTCCGAAAGCAGCCTGTTCTAAGGGGGTATTCAAAATGGCTGGAAAGAAGAAAAACCTCCGTCTGAATTGCGTCAGCGTGGGAACCGAAGCGGTCTTTCATGTGCTGATCGGTCTGTTCTCCATCTGCTGCATCATCCCCTTCCTCTTCGTTATCATTATTTCCTTCTCGTCGAAGGAATCCATCACCACTATCGGCTATTCCTTCATCCCCACCAGCTGGAGCATGGACGCTTACCAGTATGCGTTCAATAAGCTGCCCCAGATCTGGCGCTCCTACTTTAACTCCATCTACATCACGGTCATCGGCACGGTGCTGAGCACTACCATGTGTGCCATGTACGCCTACGTCCTGTACCGTCCCGACTTCAAATTCCGCAGCTTCTTCAATTTCCTCAGCTTCTTCACCATGATCTTTGGCGGCGGTCTGGTGCCGACCTACATCGTCAGCAAGCAGCTGCTGGGACTGAGCGAGAACTATGCGGCCTTGATCGTCCCCCTGCTGGTCAGCCCCTTCAACATCATCGTGATGCGCTCCTTCTTTAAGAGCAGTGTCCCTCTGGAGCTGATCGAAGCAGCCACCATTGACGGCAGCGGCGAATATTCCACATTGTTCCGTGTGGTCGTCCCCATTGCCAAGCCCGGCATTGCCACCATCGCTCTGCTGAACGCTCTGGCTTACTGGAACGACTGGTTCAACTCCCTGCTGTACATTCAGCAGAAGAAGGTTTTGCAGCCCCTGCAGGCGCTGCTGATGGAACTGCAGAACAACACGGAATACTTAAACCGTATGGCCGGTATGCTCGGCCCGGACGCCATCGCCGAGGCGGCGAAGATGCCGTCACAGGCTCTGCGAATGGTTCTGGTCGTGTTCATCGTCGTTCCCATTGCCTGCGCCTACCCCTTCTTCCAGCGCTACATCGTTTCCGGCCTGACGGTCGGCTCCGTGAAGGGCTGATTCCAAAGAAGGCAGTACCCAAGTCCGCCGATATCACGTATCGGCGCAATCCATGGCTAATGCAGCCACGTCTGGCTGTTTAGTAAAAACAAATTTTATTTGGAGGAAGACACATGAAAAAGTTACTGGCCCTGTTGCTGGCTCTGGTAATGGTACTTGGTCTGGCCGCTTGCGGCACCAGCACTACCACTCCCACCGCCGCCCCCGACAATGCTCCCGCTGCTGACAACGCCGAGACTGCTGCTCCTACCGCAGCTGAGCTGGAGCCCGTCACCCTGAAGATCTGGTTCCACGGCAGCACCGTCACTCCCGACGCTTCCGAGAAGGTCATGGAGTCCGTCAACGCTTATCTGAAGGACAAGATCAACGTCGTCATTGAGCCCATCTGGGGCACCTGGGGCGACTTCGATCAGGCCACCGTTACCGCTCTGGCCGGCGGCGACAAGGTCGATATGTACTTCACCTGCAACTGGTCTGCCGACGAGTATAACAAGTACGCCAAGGACGGCTACTGGGTCAAGCTGGACGACATGCTGGACACTTACGCGCCCGAGCTGAAGGCCGCCATTCCTCAGGGCATCTGGGACTGCGCCGAGACCAACGGCTACGACGGCCTGGGCATCTATGCCGTTCCCGGCCTGAAGGACACCGCTACTCAGAACTGCTGGGATGTCAACGGCACCCTGCTGGCTGAGCTGGGCTACGACGTTGACGCTGTCTGCGCCGGCCACCTGGACTACTACTCCCCCGAGTTCGAGGAAATGCTGCAGAAGGCTAAGGATCTGAAGGGCAAGGATTTCTACCCCCTGCTGATCGAGCCTGTCGTTCTTGAGAGAATGGTCACTCATTCCTCCATCATCACTGGCGACCTGTCCTCCGGCAGTGTCCTGTCCTACTACTACGACGCCGAGCATCCCTCCAAGGACATCGGCAGCACCATCGTGAACAAGTTTGCTACCGATGCGTTTGCCAAGTTCGCTGCGAAGACCTATGAGTACGCTCAGAAGGGCTTCATCTCCCCCAGCTGCCAGTCCACCGCTACCGCTAACGACTACCGTACCGCTACCCAGTCCACTGGCGACTACCTGTTCGGCACCCAGTCCTACGCCTTCGGCTGCGAACTGGACTTCTCCAACGCCCGTGGTATCGACGTCCGCATGGTTCCCGAGACTGCTGCCTACATGGACTGCACCTCCGGTCAGGGCGCTATGATCGCCATCTCCGCTACCTCCGCTAACCCCGAGCGGGCTCTGATGTTCCTGAACCTGCTGAACACCGATCCCGAGCTGATGACCATGATGAACTATGGTACTGAGGGCTTCACCTACAACAAGAACAGCGACGGCACCATCACCTTCATCGCTGAGAACCGCGCTAACTACTCCCCCTGGACCAATGGTATGGGCAACGTCCGTATCCTGCCGCCCACCGATGCGCAGGGTGTTGACTTCTGGGATCGCTTCTCCGCTTACTACGACGCGGCTGAGGCTCTGCCCATGGGCGGCTTCATCTTCGACTCCTCCGAGCTGAGCACCGAAGCTGCTGCTCTGTCCAACGTCTACGCCGAGTACGCCTTCAACCTGATGTCCGGTGCTGTCAACCCCGATGATGTTCTGCCCACATTCCTGTCCAAGCTGGAAGACGCTGGCATCAACGACTTTGTCGGTGCTGCTCAGGAGCAGCTGGCTGCTTACATGGGCTAATCCCCCTGTATAGGCTGACTAAGGAACAATCCCCTTGCCCCGCGCCATT
>HF988082.1:36323-41626 GCA_000434635.1 Firmicutes bacterium CAG:110
CATTCAGGCGCGGGGCGTTTCCTTTTTCCGACAGAAATTCCCATCCTCCCTTAATGAATCCTTAATGGCAAGATAGTTGATTTCCGCAGGCATTTTCGCTATAATATGGTTTACAAAATGAAACATTTACATGTGGAGGACAGAATTATGAAAGTTCGAGCATGGTTGGCTCTGGCGCTGATCCTGTGTCTGACCGTTTCTCTGGCGGCCTGCGGCAGCAACGATACGGCGGTGTATGTGCAGTCGGTTTCCAATCTGACGGGAATGGGCGGCATTGCGGCCGGCGATCGGTTCCCCGGCATGGTCGTTTCCGAAAACGTGACGGAGATCAAGAAGGATTCGGAAAAGACCGTCAAGGAAGTGCTGGTCAAGGAAGGCGACGATGTCAACAAGGGCGACAAGCTGTTCGAGTACGACACCGATGAGCTGCAGCTGAGTCTGGAAAAGAAGCAGCTGGAGCTGGAGCAGCTGAACGCTTCCATCGAAAATTACCAGCAGCAGATCAAGGAGCTGGAAAAGGAGCGCGGCTGGGCGTCCGGTTCGGACAAGCTGCAATATACCATCCAGATCCAGACCGCTCAGGTGGACATGAAGGAAGCGGAGCTGAATGCCAAGGCAAAGCAGACCGAGGTCACCCAGGCGGAGAATCTGCTGAAAAACGCCACCGTGGTGTCGCCCATCAAGGGTCGCATTCAGTCCATCAACGAAAGCGGCACCGACAGAAACGGCAATCCCGCGGCGTACATCACCATTCAGGAGGTCGGCTCCTACCGCGTCAAGGGTACCATCGGCGAATTGCAGCGGGGCAGCATTATTGAAGGCACCCGCATCAAGATCACCTCCCGGACGGATCCGTCCGCTGCCTGGACGGGCACGGTCAAGCTGGTGGATTATGAAAGCCCCTCTCAGGGGAGCGACACCGACCGGTATTACGGTATGTCGACCGATTCCATGTCCGCGTCCAGCAAGTACCCGTTCTATGTGGAGCTGGACAGCACCGACGGTCTGATTCTGGGACAGCATGTTTACCTGGAAATGCTGACGGAAGGCGACGGCACGTCCTCCGGTCTGCCCCTCAGCAGCGCCTTCATCTGCTTTGAAGACGACGGCTCTGCCTACGTGTGGGCGGAGAAGAAGGGCAAGCTGGAAAAGCGCAGCATCACGCTGGGCGAACACGATGAGGCAACGGACACCTACGACGTGCTGGACGGCCTGACGCTGGACGATTACATCGCCTTCCCCGACGAGCAGCTGTGCCACAACGGCGCGCCGACCACCCATGAAATGACGGCGTCGGAGAATGCGGACATGCCCACGGACAATATGGGCGAAGGCGGCATGGATATGCCCATGGAGGACATGCCCATGGAGGACATGCCCGCTGAGGGCATGGATATGATGCCCGAGGAAAGCATCTCCGGAGAAACCGGGGAGATGCCCGGTGAGGATACGGCGGCAGCCGAGACCGTATCCACGGAAGGCGGGGTGGGCTAAGTGGCCATCCTGAAACTGACGGACATCTGCAAGGACTATGTGCAGGGCAAGGAGCCTGTCCGGGTGCTGAAAAATGTCAACCTGACCATGGAGCGGGGCGACTACCTCGCCATCATGGGGCCTTCCGGTTCCGGCAAGACCACCCTGATGAACATTATCGGCTGTCTGGACGTTCCCACTTCCGGCACATACGAGCTGGACGGCCAGAATTTGAAGGACATGGACGACGATGAACTGGCGGATATCCGGAACAAGCACCTGGGCTTCGTGTTCCAGAGCTTTTACCTGATGCCCAAGCTCACCGCGCTGGACAACGTGGCGCTGCCCCTGCTGTACGCCGGGGTGAGCCTGAAGGAACGGCGGGAGCGGGCTGCGGAAGCGCTGAAGGCCGTGGGATTGGAAGAGCGGATGGAGTTTTTCCCCAACCAGCTGTCCGGCGGCCAGTGCCAGCGTGTTGCCATCGCCCGGGCGATGGTGGGAAAGCCGGATCTTTTGCTGGCGGACGAGCCTACCGGCGCGTTGGATACCAAGGCGGGCAACCAGATCATGGATATCTTCCGGCGGCTCAGTGACGAGGGAATGACCATCCTCATGATTACCCACGAGCTTGCCATTGCCCAGTGTGCCGACAAGATCTACCACATTCTGGACGGGCAGCTCCGTACTTACGACGAGCAGCAGGAGGGAGGTGCCGGGAATGAAGAAGCAGAATAAGAAAAAGATCATCATAACGGTGACCGCCGTGGGGCTGGTCGTGGCCATCGGCCTTGGCGTGCGGTTCGGCGTGAGCCGGGGCAGGTCGGAGCCGGTGAAGGTGTTTGCCTTTAACAGCGTAGGCATGACGGAATACTGGGGCGATTCTCAGGAGAGCTACGGCCCCGTTTCCACGGATAAAATCCAGACCGTATTTCTTTCCTCCACCCAGACGGTGACGGAAATGAAAGTCGCTCAGGGTGACGAGGTGAAAAAGGGCGACGTGCTGATGACCTTCGACACCACCCTGTCCGACCTCCAGCTGGAACGCAAGCGGCTGGAAGTGGAAAAGCTGAAGCTGGACTTGGAAACTGCCCAGAAGAAGCTGAAGGACATTCGGAACATGAAGCCCATGTCCATCGTGAGTTCTGACGATTTTAATTACGGCGGAGAAAATGGGGGAGCAAACAGACCGCTGGAAGGTAATTATGAGTTATCCGACAAACAGTTCTACGACGGCAAGGATGAAGAAACGGCGCTGATCTGCTGGCTCAGAAATGGGTACACCGTTAACGACAGTATCTTGGAAAAGGCGCGCCAACTGGCGGAAGATCTCCAGACTAAGAACCAGCCCGACCCAACGGAACCGGATACGGAACCAACCACAGAGCCAACTACGGAACCGACTACGGAGCCTCCTACGCAACCAAGTACAGAGCCGCCTACGCAGCCGAGTACGGAACCGCCTACACAACCAAGTACGGAAGCGTCTACACCTTCCACGGAGGAAACCTCCGAGGGCGAAGGCGGTGAGCATTCCAGCGCATCGGCTGCGGAAAACCCCGGTGAGAAGCCTACTGTTTCCGTGGAAGATTACTACATTGTGTTTAAGGTCACCGAAGATGACATGTCCATGGGCAACCGGCTGGCATGGGAGGGGCTGCATGTTTTCAAGCAGGGCAGTGGCTTTGCGTTCAATTTCTTTGACGCATCGGGAGTTCCTGACCACACCATTACAACGGATGACCCGGACAATACCGATCCCACTGACCCGGATATGCCCGACCCCGGCAGCGGCTATACCGCCGCGCAGCTGGCACAGATGCGCGCCGAGCAGGAGAAGACCATCAAGGAAACGAAATTCAAGATCAAGATGGCCGAGGCGGACTACAAGATCATGCAGACCGAAATGAGCGACGGCAACGTCTATGCCGAGTTTGACGGCAAGGTGGTCTCCGTTCTGTCGGAGGACGAGGCCAAAACCCAGAATCAGCCTGTCATCAAGGTCTCCGGCGGCGGCGGATTCTACATCCAGGGCAGCGTCAGCGAGCTGGAAAAGGACAAGATGCAGATCGGCCAGGAGGTCACGGTCAACGACTGGAACACCGGCATGACCTATACCGGCAAGATCGTCTCCATGGGCGATTTCCCCACCAACAGCGACGGCTGGAACGGTTCTGGCAACCCCAATGTATCCTACTATCCCTTCACGGTCTTCGTGGACGAAACTGCGGACTTGCAGGCGGGAATGTACGTCAATATCCAGTATTCCTCCGCGGAAAGCGAGAACGGCATTTACCTGGAGAACCCCTTCATCCGTACCGAGAACGGGCAGTCCTACGTCTATGTCCAGGGCGCCGGCGGTAAGCTGGAGAAGCGGTTCGTGACCACGGGCAAGGCGCTTTGGGGCAGCTATACCGAAATCCGCAGCGGCCTGACGGTGGACGATCTCATCGCATTCCCCTACGGCAAGAACCTGAAAGAGGGCGCGCCCACGGTGGAGAGCGACGTGAGCGACCTGTACAGTTACTAAGGAGGGCAAATTTATGATAGAAAATATCCGGCTTGCCTTCCAGGGTATCTGGGGACACAAGATGCGGAGCGTGCTGACCATGCTGGGCATTATCATCGGCATCGCGGCCATCATCACCATCGTTTCCACCATTCAGGGTACCAACGAGCAGATCAAGGAAAACCTCATCGGCGCGGGCAACAACGTGGTCACCGTCAATCTGAATCAGTCGGGGTATTCCTATGACATGAGCTGGAATTCCATCCCCGACGGCGTGCGGGTCATCACCGAGGAGACCCGGCAGGAGTTAAAGAACATCTCCGGCGTGGAGGAAGTATCGCTGTACAACTCCCGGAACAATTCCGATTTTGTGTACTACCAGAACACGAGCTTCAACGGCGAGACTTACGGCATTGATATGCACTATCTGTCGGTTTACGGCTATCAGGTCAAGTCCGGCAGGGGCTTCACCCAGGCGGATTACGACAACTTCCGCAAGGTGGCGCTGGTAGACGCCAACACGGTCTCCACCCTGTTCGGCGGGGAAGACCCCGTGGGCAAGTCGCTGGAGGTCAAGGGCGACGTATTCACCGTGGTGGGCGTGGTTGCCCTTTCCAAGGAGTTCACCCCCACCATTGAGACATTGCAGGACTATCTCCTCTATGCGGACACCTCCTCCGGCTGCCTGTACATCCCCAGCACGGTCTGGCCGACGGCGTTCCAGTTTGACGAACCTCAGAACGTGGCCATCAAGGTGAAAAACACCGACACCATGGCCACAGCAGGCAAGGAAGCGGCTGACCTTCTGACCCAGAAGCAGATCGTGGATTCGGAAAATTCCGACTTCGACTACCGCAGTCAGGACATGCTGGAACAGGCACAGCAGCTGCAAAAAATGTCCCAGTCCACCAACACCCAGCTGATCTGGATCGCCAGCATCTCCCTGCTGGTGGGCGGCATCGGCGTTATGAACATCATGCTGGTGTCCGTGACGGAGCGGACTGCCGAGATCGGTCTGAAAAAGGCCATCGGTGCGAGAAAGAAGCGCATTCTGCTCCAGTTCCTGACGGAGTCGGCGGTGCTGACCAGTCTGGGCGGCATCATCGGCGTCATCAGCGGCGTGATCCTCGCGGAGCTGATCTCCAACATGATGCAGATCCCGGTGTCCATCAGCGCGCCGGCCATCATCGTGGCGGTGGTGTTCTCCACCTTCATCGGCGTGGTGTTCGGTATGCTCCCGGCCTACAAGGCGGCAAACCTGAACCCCATCGAGGCACTGCGCAGAGACTAAAAGTGAACGCCGCCGGTTCCCGAAAAGGGAACC
>HF988082.1:41633-52131 GCA_000434635.1 Firmicutes bacterium CAG:110
GCCGGTTCCCGAAAAGGGAACCGGCGGCGTAATGCTGCTTTGAAGCTATGTGGCAGGTCGCTTAACTGCGAATAAAGCCATGATCTGCCTCCGGTACATCATCTGAAAGAAAGCGAAGAACCTTCATGTGCAAATCATACTTGTCCCGAAGTGCAATGATTGTTTGCATCATTGGGGTATGGTGGTGTTCGTCAATAGCGGCCTGACTTTCCCAACTGTCAATCAACAGGACTGTTTCAGGATCCTCCGCAGGATAGAAATACGCATATTGGAGATTCCCTTTTTCGCTTCGAATGGCAGCTACAGTGCCGGTTGCCATCATTTCTTCCGCAAATTTCCGGGCGGAACCGTTTGTCCCTGAATAGTATATGTTAACCGTTATGCTCATATTGTACCTCGAAAAATCCCAATTTGTACTTATGTGTTCCATTTTCAACGTCTATGCCGCGCCCAGGTATTCTTCCAGGCACAGCCCGGAGTCCTTCATGTCCATGGAGATTTCCCTGCCCACGTACCGGAAGTGCCACGGTTCGTTGGTGATGCCGGTGATCGATGCTTTTTCCTCGGTGTAGCGGAGAATGAAGCCGTATTCCCAGCAATGCTCCGCCAGCCAGATATTGGCGGCCTCCCCCGAGATGTCCACGGCCAGACCCATCTGATGCTCACTGGTGCCGGGGACGGCTACAGTTTCCAGCGCCTTTTTCCGGGCTTCATCGAAGTCGAGGTCAAATTCCTTCATGTGTTCCTGCGTCCGCTTTTCCAGAATGTCCGTCTGCTCCTGCATGGTGCGGTAGCCGCAGTTGAAGATGTACTCGATCCCCGCGCCTGAGCAATCGGAGAGCATCTGCATCAGCGGCTCGTAGCAACGTTGATCGACCTGGTGCCAGTCCACCACGATCACGGGGTTGACGGTATAGTAGCTTGGAATCGGGTGGGCGGCGTTGACGAGGATGACCTCCATGCCCTTGGGGGTAAAAAAGTGGGTCTCCCCATCGATCTCCGTGGGGCCGACGGCGGCAGAGCCGTCGGACAGGAAGTAATAGTTGTACTCGCCCTCCTGATACCAGCCGATGGTGGCTGCACCGTTTTCGCCGAAATAATACCGCTTTCCGCCGATCTCCTGCCACGCCGTCACCATGGTGCCGTCGGCCTGATAGTAGCGCAGTCCGTCCTCGGAGGTGAGCCAGCCGGTGTGCATGACGCCTTCATCGGAAAAATGGTAGCGGTTTTCACCAATAAATACGTCGCCGGTCAGGGGCTGACCGCCTTCGTCAAGGTAGTAAATGTCCCCGCCGATGTTTGTGAAGCCGGTCTGCATTTTGCCGTCGTCGCCGAAATAGTACCGCTTTCCGTCGATCTCCTGCCAGCCCGTGGCGAGAACGCCATCGGGGAGGTAGCAGGGCACGCCGTCCAGCTGCTGCCAGCCGGTGAGCATCCCGCCGTCATCGCCAAAGCAGTAGGTTTTTCCGCCGATGGTCTGCCAGCCGGTCAGCATGACGCCGTCGCTGCCAAAGTACCGGGTAACGCCGTCCTGTTCCAGCCAGCCGGTGGCGGGAATGCCGCCCTCAAGGAAAAAATACCGCTGCCCGTCTATATCCAGCCAGCCGGTAACGGGTTTGGCGTGAAAGTCCCGATAAAAGCGCACGCCGTCCTTTTCCGCCCAGCCGCTGCGATCGACCTTGGCGTCGTATATCAGCCATCCGGCGCAGGCCGAAAAGGCGAGCAGCTGAAAAATCAGCACAACCGCTAAAATACGGCTGGTTTTCGTCTTCATATTGCTTCCTCCGCGAAAAGTAACCGGGGGGAGCCGCCTCGGTTCGGCAAAATTCCCCCATGTAACGCAGTATATCATCGGATGTGGAAAAATGCAACCCGCTTAAGAGAAGCTTCATAATCTTCCAGCGACAATTCCTCCGGGAAGTGTTGCTTTTTTGGGCGAAATATGGTATTATAAATTGCAATTTGAAGACAGGGGGCCGCTTTGGTCGCAGACCCCGAACAGGAGGTAAGAAGCTTGGCAAAAAAAGTACTGTGGATTCTGTTTGCCGTGGTTTTGGTTCTGGCGCTGGCGGTGGCCGGTGTCACGGGGTATTTCTGGTATCAGAACAACCACATTTTCGTTGAGGACGCGGTCTACCCCATCAACGCGAAGACCTTGGATCTGCGGGGGCAGGACATTTCCTTTGAGCATTATGACGCCGTCCATTCCCAGCTGCCGAACTGCGAAATTTACTGGGACGTACCCTTCCAGGTCGGCAAATATCCCAATGATACCACGAAGCTGACGGTTGCGGATTTGACCGAGAAGGATATCCGGATTCTTCTAAACTATTTCCCCAAGCTGAAAACCCTGGACGCCACCGCTTGCAGCGATTACGCGGTTCTGGAATCCGCCAAGCAGCAGCTGCCCGGGTGCGAGATTCTTTACGAAGTCAATCTGGGAGGCAAGTCCTTCGCGCCGGAGGTCACCGAGCTGACGCTGGAGGTCGGGGACTATGACTACGATACGCTGATGGAGAATCTCCAATATCTGCCCGACGTGCAGCAAATCACGCTGAAAAAGCCGGAGCTGTCCCTGGAACAGATCGACGAGCTGAAAACGACCTTTGGGAACATCACCATCGACTGCACGGTGGACATCGGCGGCACGGAGTACACCATGGACACCACCGAGCTGAACCTGTCCGGAATCAGTTCCGGGGATGTGGCGGGCGTGAGCGAAAAGCTGGGTATGCTTTCCGGGCTGACCAGCGTGGAGCTGATGAAATCCGACGGCACCACGGGCCTGACAAAAGAGGACGTCAAGACCCTGAAAGAAGCAGCTCCGGCGGCATCCTTCCACTATGTGTTTGACTTCTACGGCGAGACCCTCTCCACCACCGAGACCACGGAAGTCCACATCAAGAATGTGAACATCGGCGAGGAGGGACTGCCGGAAGCCCGTCTGGCGCTGGATCTGATGGAGAACTGCAGCCGCTTCGTGCTGGAAAACTGCAAGATCTCCAATGAAAGCATGGCGCAGCTCCGTGAGGACTACCGGGACAAGACCAAGGTGGTCTGGCGCGTGCCTTACGGCGGCGGCAGCTGCATGACCGATTGCGAGGTCATCCGCTGCACCTACGAGCTGACGGACAAGAATGCCCAGAATCTGGTCTACTGCGAGGACGTGCGGTTCATGGACGTAGGACACAACGATGTGACCTTCCTTTCGGACTTCTCCTTCCTGAAGGGAATGCCCAAGCTGGAAGCCATTATCATTTCCAGCGCCTATGTCTCCGACCTGACGCCTTTCGCCAACTGCAAAGAGCTGAAATTCTTCGAGGCGGCCTTCTGCGGCAATATCGAGGACCTCAGCCCGCTGGCGCAGTGCGAGAAGCTGGAAATGGTGAACATCAGCTTTACCAAGGTCAAGGATCTGTCCCCGCTGGACAATCTTCCCATCAAGACCCTGTTCGCCCAGAACTACAGCGCCAAGCGGATCTCGGCGGAGGAACAGAGCCGTTTCGCCTCGGTTCACCCCGACTGCCTGACCCAGTACACCGGCGATCAGCCCTACGGCCGGGGCTGGCGGTACGACGAGCACGACAAATACCTGCCCTACTACGGGATGCTCCGGAAGGTTTTCCGTCTGGACGACAACATCATCCCTAACAGTGTCGGCTGGTATTTGAGAGAGGGCGACACCGACCTGCCCACGGCGGAGTCCTGAATCTGAATAAGCAAAGCTCTCCCGGATTCCGGGGGAGCTTTCCTGTACAAAGCGCATGATGGTTATATGGGTGCGAGAGTACCCCCTTTACAAAATGAAAACGATATGATACAATCGATAAAAAAGGAGCGATTGCAATGAACCTGGAAGAACTGAAAAAGAAAATGGACGAGGAGCACTATATCTATGATGATACGCTCTCGACGGTGCTGTACGTGGCCTTGCAGCTGGGCAGGCCCCTGCTGATCGAGGGCGCAGCCGGTGTGGGCAAGACAGAGGTGGCGAAGGTCATGGCAGCCGCCCTTGACCGGGAACTGGTGCGGCTGCAATGCTACGAGGGGCTGGACGAAAGCAAGGCGCTCTACGAGTGGAACTACCAGAAGCAGCTGCTGTCCATTCAGGTGAATATGAACGCCCAGGACAAGGAAGCGCTGACCCGCTCGCTGTTCAGCGACGAATACCTGCTGGAACGGCCGCTGCTCAAGTCCATCCGCTCGGAGAAGCCCGTGGTGCTGCTGATCGACGAGATCGACAAAGCCGACGAGGAATTCGAGGCGTTTCTTCTGGAGCTGCTGTCGGAAATGCAGGTGACGATCCCGGAGGTGGGAACGATCCGGGCAAACTCCGTTCCCTTCGTGGTGCTGACCTCCAACCGGGCAAGGCCCCTGTCCGAAGCCCTGCGGCGGCGGTGCGCCTATCTGTATATCGAGTACCCGGATATGGAAAAGGAGCTGGCCATTCTCCGGGCGAAGCTGCCCCATGTGGACGACCGCCTCTGCGCCCAGGTGGCGCTGGCGGTGCAGAAGCTCCGCTCCAACGAGGTCATTCTGAAAAAGCCCTCCATTGCGGAGACGCTGGACTGGGCGGCGGCGCTGGACGCTCTGGGCATCCGGGAGCTGACCCCTGACGCCCTGCGGAAGACCGCCGGATTCGTGCTGAAAAACAACGAGGACATGGCGGCGCTGGATGCAGAAGAAATGGGCGGCTGCCACTGCGGCGGCTGCGAGGGGCATCACCATGGCTGAGCCGGACGTTTATCTGGAAAAACTGTCCGCCTTTTCCCGGATGCTCCATCTGGAAAATCTAAGCGTCAGCCCCAAGGAGACGGAGGACGCCGCCCGACTGCTGATCGCTCTGGGCATGGACGACCGGGAGCGGGTAAAAACTGCCCTTCGAACTGTCTACGCCAAATCCCGGGAGGAGCAGATCACATTTGACCGGGTGTTCGACGGCTTTTTCCTCTCGGAGGAACAGATCCGCCGTCAGGCAAAGGAGCAGATGGAACGGGAGCAGGAGCTTGCGCAGCACCGCAAGGAAGCGGAGGAGGAGCTTCAGCTGAACGGACAGCCCATGGATTTGAGCGAAAAGCAGCGGGAGACCTACGCCGCCATGCCGGAGGAAGCCCGGCAGCGCCTGCGGGGGTTCATGGAAAAGTACCGCGGCACCGCTGAGCGCAACCCCAAGCTCTATGGCGATTTCATCCATTCCGTATTCACACGGGCGATTATGGAGCAGCAGATGCTCATGGAAAACGCCGGGGTGGGCGGGCAGGAGATGGACCCGGAGATCGGCATTCTCTACCGGGACATTTCCCAGTTCAAGGACACGGAAATTCCCAAAGCGATCGAGCTGATTCAGGCCGTAGCAAGAGAGATCAACGGGGAGCTGGCGGCCAAGGGCCACTCCGGCGGTCACATGGGAAAGCTGGATTTTCGCCGCACCATCCGCAAGGGACTGGAAACCGGCGGCAGCTTTTACCGGCTGCGCTATCGGAAGAAGCGCGCCAAACGGAAGCGTCTGGTGTTGCTGTGCGATGTGTCCGGCTCCATGGTGCAGTTTTCGGAATTTGCCCTGCGGTTCATCCAGAGCCTGAACCAGGTCTCGGAAAGCTCCCGGGTATTTCTGTTCTCCGAAACGGCGGTGGAAGCGGACGCCTTCCGGCTGCAAAACATGGACCTGTTCCGCAGTTATGTGAAGGATTCCGGGATTTACGGCCGGGGTACGGACTTGGGCGAAGCACTGGAGACCCTGTGTGCCATGCATCCAAGCGTGCTGGGGGCGTCCGCGACGCTGCTCATCCTCTCCGACACCAAAACCATCGACCAGCCCCGGGCGGTCGCGGCGGTGCGGGAGGCAAAGCGTCAGGCGGGACGGGTGATCTTCCTGAACCCTATCCCGGAGGGGAAGTGGCAGTATATCAGAAGCGTTCAGACCATGGCGTCCATCTGCCCCATGGTATCGTGCAGCACCCTGCGGGAGCTGGCCTCGGCCTGCCGCAGACTGACAAAGGAAATGTAAACAAGTTGACGGCCCTCCGCGCCGTAGGCGCTTCCGGAAGGAAATTGCCCGACGGATTTGATGGGTGGTCGTAAAGTTAATGGGGTGTATCCGTGCAGGTACGCTCCATTTTTCAATCCAACATGCGGGTACAACCCCTTGGTTCTCCCTCCGGGAGAGCTGTCACCGAAGGTGACTGATACTGAAATTCAATTAAAATCTTTTTTGATTTTAATTAAATTTCAGTATGAATATGTGGTGTTTTACAAAAGATGTGAACAAATATGAACAAATATGGGGAATTTAGCTCATGGAAAAATTGTGGATTTATGATATACTAAATCTTGGTAAGCCATACTCCCAAATTCGCGCGTAAACGCGCAAGGAGGTAAAGAAACATGCTGGATGTATCCTATTACCGCAAAACGGACGAGATCATTTCCCGTTACGTCCGGGATGCACGGTCCCTGATCCCCATTATGCAGGATATTCAGGCGGAGTACCGCTATCTTCCTGCGGAGCTGTTGAGCTATGTTGCCAAGCAGATCGGGATCACCGAAGCCAAGGCGTACTCGGTCGCCACCTTCTATGAGAACTTCTCCTTTGAGGCAAAGGGTAAGTACGTCATTAAGGTCTGCGATGGCACTGCCTGCCACGTTCGCCACTCTACCCCGGTTCTGGAGGCACTCTGGAAGGAGCTGGGGCTGAGCAAGAAAAAACACACCACCGACGATATGCTCTTTACCGTGGAAACGGTGTCCTGTCTGGGCGCCTGCGGTCTGGCGCCTACCCTGATGGTCAATGAGCAGGTGCATCCCTCCATGACACCGGAGAAAGCGTTGGCGTTGATTGCGGAATTGAGGGGGAAAGGCTGATGATCAAAACTTGTGAAGAACTGAATCAGGCCCGCGTTCAGGCGCAGCTGGAGATTCAGAGCTATGCCTGCCGGATTCTGGTCTGCTCCGGCACCGGCTGTATCGCGACCGGCTCCCATAAGATCCATGAGCGGTTTGAAGATCTGGTAAAAGAGACCCCCGGCATCGAGCTGGTGTTCTCTCCCTGCGGCGGCCACGACGGCGAGACGGTCGTCGGCGTCAAGAAGACGGGCTGTCAGGGATTCTGCGAGCTTGGCCCGCTGGTGCGTATCCAGAAGGGTGACAAGGTCATTCAGTACGTAAAGGTTCAGCCCGAGGACTGCGCCGAGATCGTGGAAAAGAGCGTTCTGGGCGACGAGGTCATCGAGCGCCTGCTCTACAAGAAGGGCGAAAAGGTCTACGTTCAGCCCGATGAAATTCCCTTCATCGCGAAGCAGACCCGGATCGTTCTGGAAAACTGCGGCAAGTTCGACGCCGAATCTCTGGACGAGTATCTGGCCTCCGGCGGCTTTGACGCGCTGAAGAAGGCCATGTTCGCCATGACCCGGGACGAGGTTATCGACGAAGTGGACCGCTCCGGCCTGCGCGGCCGCGGCGGCGGCGGCTTCCCCACCGGACGGAAGTGGAAGCAGGTCGCCCGTCAGAAGGAGACCGTGCGCTATGTGGTCTGCAACGGCGACGAGGGCGACCCCGGCGCGTTTATGGACGGCTCCGTTATGGAAGGCGACCCCTTCAAGCTCATCGAGGGCATGATGATCGCCGCTTACGCCGTCCGTGCGGAAAACGGCTACATCTACGTCCGCGCGGAATACCCCATGTCCGTGGCACGGCTGCGCAACGCCATTGCCCAGCTGGAGGAACGGGGACTGCTGGGTGACAACATCCTCGGCTCCGACTTCTCCTTCCATATGCACATCAACCGGGGCGCGGGCGCGTTCGTCTGCGGCGAAGGCTCCGCACTGACCGCTTCCATCGAGGGCAGCCGCGGCATGCCCAGAACCAAGCCCCCCAGAACCGTAGAAAAGGGTCTGTGGGAGAAGCCCACGGTGCTGAACAACGTGGAAACCTATGCCAACGTCCCCAAGATCATTCTGCAGGGCGCGGACTGGTTTAAGTCCATCGGCACCCCCGGCAGCCCCGGCTGCAAGACCTTCTCCCTCACCGGCGCCATTGAAAACACCGGCCTGATCGAAGTTCCCATGGGTTCGACTCTGCGTCAGATCATCTTCGACGTGGGCGGCGGATTGAAGGACGGCGCGGAATTCAAGGCCGTGCAGATCGGCGGCCCCTCCGGCGGCTGCCTGACGGAAGAACATCTGGACGTTCCTCTGGACTTTGACTCCGTGAAGAAATACAACGCCATCATCGGCTCCGGCGGCATGGTGGTCATGGGGCAGGACACCTGCATGGTGGAAGTCGCCCGGTTCTTCATGAGCTTCACCCAGCGGGAATCCTGCGGCAAGTGCACCCCATGCCGGGAAGGCACCAAGCGGATGCTGGAGATTCTGGAGCGGATCGTCAACGGTCAGGGCAAGTTGGAGGACATCGACACGCTGGAAGAACTGGCGAAGATGATCCAGAGCATGGCACTGTGCGGTCTGGGCAAGTCCGCCCCGCTGCCGGTTCTGTCCACTCTGGCCACCTTCCGGGACGAGTACGTCGAGCACATTGTGGATAAGCGGTGCCGGGCCAAGCAGTGTACCGCTCTGCGCCGGTACGTCATCAATCCCGCGTTCTGCAAGGGCTGCTCCAAGTGCGCCCGGAACTGCCCCGTCAACGCCATCTCCGGCGTGGTCAAGAAGCCCTACACCATTGATTCCAACAAGTGTATCAAGTGCGGCGCCTGTAAGGAAAACTGCGCCTTTGATGCCATCTACATCGAAGCGTAAGGAGGGCAATCATGGGTACTATTACAATCAACGGAAAAAAGGTAGAATTTACCGACGAGAAGAATGTTCTGACCATCATTCGCAAGGCCGGTTTCGAGGTTCCGACCCTGTGCTACCAGCCGGAGCTGTCCATTTTCGGCGCCTGCCGCCTGTGCATGGTGGAGGACGACAGAGGCCGCTTCTTCGCCTCCTGCTCGGAAGAACCCCGGGACGGCATGGTGATCTACACCCATACCGAGCGTCTGCGCAAGAACCGCAAGCTCATCGTGGAGCTGCTGCTGGCCGCCCACTGCCGGGACTGCACCACCTGTGACAAGCACGGCAGGTGCAAGCTGCAGAAGCTGGCCTACCAGCTGGGCATCAACAATGTCCGCTTTGAAAATCACCGGGAGATCCAGCCCGTAGACTTTTCCTCTCCCGCCATCGTCCGCGACCCCAACAAGTGCATTCTGTGCGGCTGCTGTGTCCGGGCGTGCTCGGAGCTTCAGGGGATCGGCGTTCTGGCCTTTGCCCACCGCGGCACGGACGCTACCGTGACCACCGCCTTCGACCGCAAGATGGCCATGACCAACTGCGTCAGCTGCGGACAGTGCCGCGTGGTCTGCCCCACCGGCGCCCTGACCATTCACCACAACATGACCGACGTCTGGCAGGCGCTGGGTGACAAGAACACCCGCGTGGTCGCCCAGATCGCTCCCGCCGTCCGCGTGGCCATCGGTGAAGCCTTCGGTCTGCCCAAGGGCGAGAACTCCATGGGCAAGGTCGTAGCGGCGCTGCACCGCATGGGCTTCGACGAGGTCTTCGACACCGCCTACACCGCCGACCTGACCATTATGGAAGAGTCCGCGGAATTTCTGGAGCGGGTCAAGGCTGGCGCCAACCTGCCGCTGATGACCTCCTGCTGCCCCGCGTGGGTCAAGTTCGTGGAGAACGAGTATCCGGAATTCAAGGAAAATATCTCCACCTGCCGTTCTCCTCAGGCCATGTTCTCCGCCATCCTGAAGGACTACTACCGGGACGAGGCCAACGCCAAGGGAAAAAAGACCGTCGTAGTCTCCGTCATGCCCTGTACCGCCAAGAAGATGGAGGCGGAGCGCAAGGAGAGCTACACCCACGAGGAGAAGGACACCGATTACGTACTCACCACCACCGAGCTGATCCGGATGATCGACGCCCACGGCATCAACTTTGAGGCGCTTCCTTCCGAATCCTGCGATATGCCCTTCGGCATCGGCTCCGGCGGCGGCGTGATCTTCGGCACTACCGGCGGCGTGACGGAAGCGGTTCTGCGCCGTCTGATCGAGGGCCACGACCCGGCAACCCTGCGTGCGATCGCGGAGTGCGGCGCACGGGGCGATGAGGGCATCAGGGAATTCAGCGTTCCCTACAACGGTCTGGATGTGAAGATCTGCGTGGCTTCCGGTCTGGCAAACGCCCGGAAGGTGCTGGAATCCGTGAAATCCGGCGAGAAGGAGTACCACTTCATTGAGGTCATGGCCTGCCCCGGCGGATGCGTCATGGGCGGCGGCCAGCCGGTCTATGGCACCAAGGTGCGCCGGGCAGAGACCCGCACTAAGGGACTGTACGAAGCGGACGGCGGCATGGCTATCAAGAAGTCCAACGAGAACCCTCTGATGGACGTGTTCTACAACGGCTACTTCAAGGGCAAAGCCCACGAGCTTCTGCATAATCCCCACGAATAAACTGATACTGAACTCCAATTAGGGTCTATCTGAAAACCGTCAACA
>HF988083.1:0-4797 GCA_000434635.1 Firmicutes bacterium CAG:110
TTATTAAAGCGTTTAATTAGGCTTTAGTATCAACCCCGATATCAAGAGACCGTCCTTACAGGCTCAAAAACTCCCACGTGCCGCAGCACATGGGAGTTTCCATAACACATATTCTTGTGGCACTGAACGTTTCCGCGATTACTTCTTCTTTTCCACTACCGGCGGGTTGATGCGGGCTTCGATACGATCCAGCGCGTAGACCATGCTTTCTTTCGCCGACTGGCTCACCTTGTCCAGATAATTTTCCTCCCATGCTTCCACCGTCTTGTCGATGCGCACTACACGGCGGTAGCCGTCGGCGCTTTCCGCCTCGCTGACCGTGTAAATGGGTGTGTAGCTGTAATTCGTCACCTTGGTGGTGCCGGTACTGGAATCCTTGGTGATCTCCAAATCCAGAATGATGGAGTAATTGGTGCCGCCCCGGGAGGCGTCGCCGAAGAAGTCGCCCAGAGAATAGGCCACCAGCGTGCCTGCCAGCGCGTCGTACTCGATGGCCTGCACCGTATGGGGGTGGGTGCCGATAATAACGTCCACGCCCTGCTTTTTCATCAGGTTGACAATGCTCTTCTGGGTGTCGCTGATGTCGTCGTTGTATTCGCTGCCCCAGTGGAGCAGGGCGATGGTGATGTCCGGCTTTTCCGCTTCCACAGCCTTCAGAACGCTGGTGATGCGGGTGCGGTCGATCTTGTCGTAGGTGCTGGCGTAGTCCTCATAGAGGATGTTCACCAGATTGTCGTTTCCGGCGGGAAGTCCCCGGCCGCCCAGACCTTTGGTAAAGGCTACAAATGCAACCTTGACGCCCTGAGCTTCCGTGATGGTGTAGCCCTTGGACTGCTGGAACTCGGACTCCGAAGCGAACGCACCCACCGGCTCCAAGCCCGCCGCCCGGATGGTTTGCAGGGTGGAAGTCAGGCCAATCAGGCCGTTGTTGATGGTGCAGGAATTGGCCATCTGGATCAGGTCAACGCCCGCGTTGCGCAGTCCATCCAGCAGCTCCCGGGGGGCGGAGGTGGTGTCGCTGCCATAGGGTTCGCCGCAGATGTTGCCCTCCAGATTCAGCACCGTCAGATCTGCGTCGGACAGAGTGGACGCCACGTCCATGAAGGCGCGGGTGTAATTGTAACCGCCCACGGCTACACCGGCGTTGATTACAGTGTTGGTCACGTTCAGGTCACCCGCCGCCTTGATGTGGATGGTGGTTTTGGTGCTTTTCTGAGCGCGGGTGGCCGGTTCTGTCGCCTGGGTGGGCTTCTGGGTGGGACGGGTCTCCGCCGCCACTGTCGTCTGGGAACTGTCGGAATGGCTGGTGAGGAACACAATCCCCGCCGTACACAGCACCAGCACCACCGCCGCCAGAATCAGCGTGATACGAAGCCGCTTAGCCTCGGCCTGCTGCTTTCTGCGCTGGGCTTCCCGCTTTTCACGGCGCATATTCATTTCATCGTCGTGCAGCGGCATGGCGTCGTCCTCCCAATTCTGAATGATGCTTTATTATACTGCATTTCCTCGGATAAAACAAGGGGTTATTCCCCAAAGTAGGCTCTCGTTTCCCCGGCGTTGCGGTGAATTTCCGCTTTCAGGTCATCCAGAGAGGGAAATTTCCGCTCCGGGCGGAGAAAACGGTAGAATTCCAGCGTGATTTCCCGGCCGTACAGGTCGCCGTCGTAGTCCAGAATCCACGGCTCCACCGTGACGCTGCGCCCCTCCACCGTGGGTCGGACGCCAATGTTGGTCACGGCGCAGTACCGCTTGCCCTCCACCACGGCGCGGCAGGCGTAGACGCCGAATTTGGGCTCTGCCAGCCCCTCCGGCAGGCGCAGGTTCGCGGTGGGGATGCCCAGCCGCCGTCCCAACTGGTGTCCGTGAACCACGGAGCCGCTGAGAATATGGGGGTGCCCCAGAAATTTCACGGCAGTCTCCATGTCCCCCGTCTCGATCTGGCGGCGAATGTAGGTGCTGGACACCCGGATGCCGTCGATCATCTGGTCGTTCACCACGGCGCTGACAAGCCCGTTCGCCCGGCAGAATCCTTCCAGAGCGTCCGCATTTCCTTCGCCCCGGTAGCCGAAACGGAAGTCCTCGCCGCAGACGAACCCGGCAGCAGCATAGTCCCGTATCAGCATATGAAGAAAATCCCGCCACGGCATGGTGTGCATCTGCTCGTCAAAGGGCAGCGTCACGACCTGCTCCATGGAAAAGCGTTCCCGGAGGAGTTTCTCCCGGTCGTAGGGCGTATTGATGAGGGGCGGGGTGTTTCCCAGCACCAGCGTATCCGGATGGGCGGCAAAGGTCACGACCCCGGCGCGGTAGTTTTCTTCCCGCGCTAAGGTTTTGCACCGGTCAAGCAGCGCGGCATGGCCTACGTGTACCCCGTCGAAGAATCCAAGGGCATAAATCGTCTTGTTCATTGGTTCACCTGGCAGGAACGGAAGCTTGCGGCAAAGGCCGGGGCTTTCCGTTCCGTTCTTTTATTGTACGTCAAAAAAGCTCTTTATGGTTGACATAACGTCATCTTCCACCTTCGCCAGCATGAGAAATTCTCCAGTCTGGCTGTAAGCGCGGTAGGTTCCGCCGGGAAGACTGACGGAAAAGGCGTTGCCGTTCCGGCACCGCTTTTCCTGATTGACGGTGAGCTTCACCGCGGGATAGCCCCGGAACATGGTGTCCACGTCCCGCAGATAGGTTTCCGGCTCCGCCGCTTCCAGCAGCTGCTGCAAGGGGACGGCCTCGGCGATGGTATATTCCCCGGCCTGCGTCCGGCGCAGCGCCTGCATACATCCGCCGCAGCCCAGCGCTTCGCCGATGTCCGCGCACAAGGTGCGGATATACGTGCCCTTGGAGCAGCGCACCCGCAGACGGAGGGTATCCCCCTCCCGGGACAGCAGCGTCAGCTCGTGGATGGTGACGGGGCGGGGCTGACGCTCCACCTGCCTGCCCTTCCGGGCGAGGTCGCACAGCTTCTGGCCGTTTACCTTCAGCGCGGAATACATGGGCGGGATCTGCATGATCTCCCCCCGGAAGCGCTCCAGCGTCCCATCCAGCTGCTCCTGTGTCACGCTGACCTCCCGGCGGGTAAGTACCGTGCCGGTGGTATCCTCAGTGTCGGTGGCGACGCCCAGAAGCAGCTCCGTTTCGTAGGTCTTTTCGGCGTGTTCAAAGAACTCCACGGCCCGGGTGCCGCGCCCCACAAACACAGGCAGCACGCCGGTAGCCATGGGGTCCAGCGTACCGCCGTGGCCGATGCGCCGGGTGCCGAACACCCGCCGCAGCCGCGCCGTCACGTCCTGACTCGTCCACCCGGCGGGCTTGTCAATAATCACAATTCCGTTCATTTCAGTTCACTTCTGACATGACCGCTTCCACAGCCTTGACGGCCTCATCGAGAGGCAGCTTCATGGACGCGCCCGCCGCGCCCTTGTGGCCGCCGCCGCCGAAACGGACGGTGACTGCCGTGGCGTCGCAGCCGGGGACTGCCCGGACGGACAGCTTCGTCTCCCCATCCTCCGTCTCCCGGAGGGTCGCCGCCATGCGCACGCCCGCCACCGTGCGGGGGAAATTGGAGATGTTGTCCATATCGTCCTCGTTGACGCCGATCTCCTCCTCCACGGCACGGGGGATAGCGCAGATAGCCATTTCGCCGCCACGCAGCAGCTCCAGATGCTCCACGATCCACGCCTGCATTTTCAGCCGCTCCAGCGTGTTCGTCTCAAACAGCTCCTGATTCAGCTCGTAGATCCGCGCACCTGCCCGGGTACACAGCGCCGCCACGGAAAAGGTATGCGCCGTGGTATTGGAAAAGCGGAAGCAGCCGGTGTCGGTGGAAACGCCCACATACACCGCCTCCGCCAACGCCCGGTCGGCCTTGACGCCCATCAGCTCCAGCACGTCCCACACCACCTCGGCGCAGGATGCGCTGTCCCCGTCCACCAGCTCCTGCTCCGTAAAGGAGGTCGCGGAGCTGTGATGGTCAATGCGCAGGGCAATCTTCCCCAGCAGCGGCCGGAAATCCGCAGGAAGCATCTCGGGAGACGCCACGTCCACCGAGACGATGGTGTCGCCTTCCTCCACCCATGGCTTGGTCAGCCCCTCATGGAGCCACGCAAACCGGGGCGTCACTTCTTTGTTGACAAGCACATGGGCGGTCTTGCCCAGCTGCCGCAGCCCCCGGCACAAAGCGGCAGAGCTGCCGACGGTATCCCCGTCCGGGCGGCGGTGGGACAGAATGGCAAAATGGTCGTGTTCCAGAAGAAAACGCGCCGCATCAGCTCTCGTCAGAATCTTCATCGTGTTTGACCTCCAGGGAGTTGATCAGCTTCAGCATTCTCGCGCCGTAGGTGATGGAATCGTCCTCAGACCAGACGATCTCCGGGCTGTAGCGCAGCTGGAGGTTGTGTCCCAGCTGACGGCGCAGGTATCCGGCGGCGGATTTCAGCCCCGCCATGGCGTCCTTCACCCGCTCCTCCTGCAAAAAGCTGACGTATACCTTGGTATAGCGCAGATCCGGGGTGGTTTCCACCCGGGTAATGGAGATCATCGTGTCCTGCACTCTGGGGTCCTTCACGGTACGAAGCAGGGCGGACAGCTCCTTCTGGATCTCCTCATTGATCCGATTGATTCGGTTGGATGACATTGGGTACTCCTTTCAGCAGCACATTGGGAGCTTCCCCCTCTGTGCAATAACGGTTTTCGCCGCGCCGCGTTATGTGCGGTGCGGCGAATAACTTAGCGTTTCACTTCCTGCATGACAAAGCACTCGAAGATGTCGCCTTCCTTGATGTCGTTGTACTTCACGACGCT
>HF988083.1:4819-14194 GCA_000434635.1 Firmicutes bacterium CAG:110
CTCATGCCGCACTCGTAGCCGGCGGTGACTTCCTTGACCGCGTCCTTGAAGCGCTGCAGGGAGCCGATCTCGCCTTCGTGGATGACGATGTTGTCCCGCAGAACGCGCACCTGGGAATCCCGGGTGACCTTGCCGTCCTTGACCATACAGCCGGCGATGGTGCCGATGGCGCTGACCTTGTATGTCATGCGCACTTCCGCGTGGCCGATGACAACTTCCTCGAACTTGGGCGCGAGCATACCCTTCATGGCGGCCTCGATCTCGTCGATGGCGTCGTAGATCACGCGGTAGAACCGCATATCCACATTGGCGCGGTGGGCGCTGGCAGCAGCGGCGGCGTCGGGACGGACATTGAAGCCCACCACAATGGCGCCTGCGGTGGAGGCAAGCAGAATGTCGCTTTCGTTGATGGCGCCGACGCCCGCGTGGATGACACGGACGCGGACTTCCTCGTTGGAGATTTTCTCCAGAGAGGATTTCAGCGCTTCGGCGGAGCCCTGCACGTCGGCCTTGACGATCAGGGGCAGCTCCTTCATTTCGCCCTCCTGCATCTTGGCGAACAGATTGTCCAAGGTGACCTTCTGGTTCATCTTGGCAAGGGCGTCCTTCTGCGCCTGACGGCGCTGCTCCACCAGCTCACGGGCCATACGCTCGTCGGTGACGGCGTTGAACTCGTCGCCCGGCGTGGGCACGTCGGCAAGGCCGGTGATCTCCACAGGCACGGAGGGGCCGGCGGTCTTGACGGTGCGTCCTTTGTCGTTGGTCATAACACGGACACGGCCGACGGCGGTACCGGCGATGACGATGTCGCCCTGCTTCAGCGTGCCGTTCTGCACCAGCAGCGTCGCCACGGGACCCCGGGCCTTATCCAGCCGCGCTTCGATCACCACGCCCTTGGCGCGGCGGTTGGGGTTGGCCTTCAGCTCCAGCACCTCGGCGGTGAGGATGACCATTTCCAGCAGATTGTCCAGACCCTGACCGGTCTTGGCGGAGATGGGGCAGATGACGGTCTCGCCGCCCCACTCCTCGGGGATCAGGTCGTACTTGGTCAGCTGCTCCTTGATCTTGTCGGGGTTGGCGGTGGGCTTATCCATCTTATTGATGGCGACGATAATGGGAACGTCCGCAGCCTTGGCGTGGTTGATGGACTCGATGGTCTGGGGCATGATGCCGTCGTCGGCGGCAACCACCAGAATGGCGATATCTGTGGACTTGGCACCGCGGGCACGCATGGAGGTAAAGGCCGCGTGGCCAGGGGTATCCAAAAACGTGACCATATTCCCATTCACGTCCACGGTGTAAGCGCCGATGTGCTGGGTGATGCCGCCGGCTTCTCCCGCAGTGACGGAGGTCTTGCGGATGGCGTCCAGCAGGGAGGTCTTGCCGTGGTCAACGTGACCCATGACCACTACGACGGGGGCGCGGGTCTCCAGCTCTTCGGCGGTGTCCACGTGGTCGTCGATGATCTGCTCCTCGATGGTGACGGTGACTTCCTTCTCCACCTTGCAGCCCATCTCGGTGGCCACGAACTCGGCGGTGTCAAAATCGATGCTCTGGTTGATGGCGGCCATGACGCCGTTCTTCATCAGGCACTTGATGACCTCTCCGGCGGTCTTCTTCATCCGGGAAGCCAGCTCGCCCACGGTGATCTCCTCAGGGATCTTCACCGTCAGAGGTGCCTTCCGGGCGACCTCCATCTGCAGGCGGCGCATTTTCTCCTGCTCCTCGTTCCGGGACTTGCTGCCGCGGAACTTGCCGGACTGCTGCTTATTGCCCTGCTGACCCTTCTTGCCGCCGATGCGCTGCTTGCCGCCCTGATAATTCTGCACCTTCTCGGAGACCAGATTGTCCACGTCGGCAAAGCGTCCGGCGTTGACCTGCACGGCGGAGGTGTCCACCACCCGGCGCTCCCGCTTCCGTTCAGGCTCCTTGGGCTTGTCTGCCTTGGCAGGCTGCGCGCTGGGCGCGGCGGGCTGCTGGGGACGGTTCTGATTCTGGGGCTGGGACTGAGGCTTCGCCTGCTGGGGCTTCGCGGCCTGCTGGGCTTCCTGCTTGGGAGCCTCGGCCTTGGGGGCTTCGGGCTTGGGCGGCTCCGCCTTGGGCGCGGGCTTCACGGCAAACACCTGTTCCAGCGACGCGATCTGGTGGGTCTGGGTCATGCTGTCAAACACCAGATTCAGTTCCTCATCGGTGAGCACCTGCGTATTGGACTTGGGCTTCTGAAAATACTTGGAGATGATGTCCGCGATCACCTTCGGCGCAACGCCGAAGTCTGCCGCGACCTCCTTCAAACGATACTTCACTAAACTCATACGATAAAACGCACCTCCAAAATATGACAAGCGGAAAGCGGAACGCAGGGGATATGCGCTTCTGCGCTCTGCTTACTACTCAAAACTACTGCTTCTTTTTCCCTTTTCGCACATTTTTTACATGGGCTTTCGCTTCGGCCTGATGCTTCTTTACCTTTTCGGCCTTGGCGGAAAGCACTTCCAGAGCTTCCCGGTTTTTTTCCGGTTCGCCCAGCGCCGTCAGTAGAGTCAGCGCCAGCCGGACATCCGTCACGGCGGCGATGGCAAGGCTGGTTCGGCCGATGGCAAAGCCCATTTCCTCTTTGGTGGATTTCAGGCGGACGCACTGCTGGTCGGTTCCGGCGGCGAAGGATTTCGCCCGACGCCATGTATGGTCGGAAGCGTCGGCAGCTACCAGAATCAGGTACGCCTTTCCCGCCCGGGCGATCGCGCCTACCGGCTCCTCGCCCAGCTCCGCCATGCCGCCCTTGCGGGCTATGGACAGATATTGCAGCGCCTTATCCATTCTCCATCTCCTTTTCCAGCCGCTGGTAGACCTCCTCCGGGATGGTCACTTCCAGACTGCGATCCAGCGCTTTGGAGCGGATGGCCTTTTTCAGGCACTCGGGATTGGGACAGATGTACGCGCCCCGGCCGTTTTTCTTGCCGCCGAAGTCCAGGCTGACCTCGCCCTCGGGGCTGCGGACGACCCGGATCAGCTCCCGCTTGGCCTTCCGTTCCCGGCAGCCCATACACTGCCGCTGGGGAATTTTCTTCTGCATCGAACTGCCTCCTTATCGCCCTGAATTTTTATGCTTCCTCCGTCTCCTCGGCAGGTTCTGCCTGAGAGGCGGGCTTGATGTCGATCTTATAGCCGGTCAGGCGGGCGGCCAGGCGGGCGTTCTGACCCTCCTTGCCGATGGCCAGAGACAGCTGGTCGTCGGGGACGATCACCCGGCAGGCTTTCTGGCCGGGGATCAGGCTGACGTCAATGACATCCGCAGGGCTGAGGGCAGCCCGGACATACTGGCAGGGGTCTTCGCTCCACACCACGATGTCGATCTTCTCGCCGCCCAGTTCCTTCACGACGGCACCCACACGTCCGCCGTGAGGGCCGACGCAGGCGCCCACGGGGTCGATGCCCTCCATGGCGGCGCGAACTGCCATCTTGGAACGGGAACCGGCTTCCCGGGCGATGTTGCGGATCTCCACCTGACCGTCGGCGATCTCCGGGGTCTCCAGCTCGAACAGGCGGCGCACCAGATTGGGATGGGTGCGGGAGACGTGGATCAGCGGGCCGCGGCCCATCTTGTGGACTTCCAGCACGTACACCCGGATCATGTCGCCCTCGTGGTGGATTTCGCCGGGGATCTGCTCGCCGGCCTGAAGCACGGCGTCGGAGGTATCATTACCCTGACCGATGCGCAGGAACATATCGCCGGTGGTGGGGTCGATGCGCAGCACGGTGCCGGTCATCAGCTCCTGTGCCTTGTTGGAATAGCTTTCGTAAGCCACGCCCCGTTCGGCTTCCCGGATGCCCTGAATGACCACCTGCTTGGCGGTCTGGGCGGCGATGCGGCCGAATTTCTGGATGTCCACGGGGATGTTCACCGGGTCGCCCACCTGAACGTCGGGGTTATAGTTCCGGGCGGCGTCGATGGGGATCTCCAGCGCGGTATCCTCCACCTCCTCCACGGCGGTCTTGACGATGTGCATGGAAAGTCCATGCTCGCTCAGATCGACCACCACATTGTCCGCCGGGACGTCCCGGCGATCCTCCCGGTCTTTGCGGTAGGCGTTGGTCAGCGCCTGTTTCAGACGCTCCACCATATAGTCCACAGGGATGCCCTTGAGCTTTTCCAGCTCCCGCAGGGACGCGAAAATCTCCGCGCCGATGTCCACCTTGGGGGCTTCCGCCTGCTTTTTGGCTGTCTTTCTTGCCATTTTATTCTGTCCTCCTATCAGAATTCCACGCGAAGCCGCACCAGCGCGACCTCGGATTTTTCAAACGTTACGGTTTCCTTGCCCGCTTCCACGGTCAGCCTGCCGTCCTCGTAAGCGCGCAGGACGCAGGGAATTTCCTTCATGCCGTTTCTGGGGCGGTAGAGCTTGACGGTGATGGGGCTGCCCAGATATTTCTGGAAATCAGAAGGGCGCTTCAGCACCCGTTCCAGTCCGGCGGAGCAAACCTCAAAATGGTAGGAGCCGGGGATCGGGTCCTTTTCGTCCAGAATGGGGTCAACGGCGCGGGAGATGGCCTCGCAGTCGTTGATGTCCACGCCGCCGTCCTTGTCAATATACAGCCGCAGGAAATATTCGCTGCCCTCCCGGACGTATTCCACGTCCCAAAGCTCGCAGCCGTGTTCTTTTACGATGGGCTCGGCGAAGGCCGCCACTTGTTCGGTAACTTTCATGGATACACCCTTTCCCTGAGTCTGTCCGAAAGGTGGCTTTCACCTGCTCTCAGACATGACCTTAATCAGCAAGAAAGAGAGGCGCTCGCGCCTCTCTTTCCTACCTTCTACCTGTTTACGTTAGGATTATATCACTGTTTTTCCTGTTTGGCAAGAGGGTTTTCACAAATTCCGGGACTTTTTTTCAACATTTTGCCCAATCAGCGGTGGAAAACGCCCTTGAAGGAAAGCGCTTCGGATGATACAATACTCAAAAATAATTTTCCAGAATACGCAACCTTTTCCGCTTCTCATACGTTCTATTGGCAGAAGTACTTCTACGGGGAAGCTCTGGATCAATCGGCGAGAACTGACAGCGAGAGATTTTTCACCAGATGAAGGTTTCCAAAGCGGAGGAATACTTTGTGTATTTCCCGCTTTGGAAACCGCACAGCTGGGGAAAAGATCCGCTGCTCAGCCGAAGACGATTGAGCCAGAGTTTCCCCCCAACAAAAAGGGGCTACATATGAAACTGTCAGCTGAGGATGCCTTTCGCTTATACGGCGACCGTGTTTTCTCTGCGGCGTTCAGCGTCACAGGGAATCAGGCGGACGCCGACGACGCGGTGCAGGATACATATCTGCGGTACTGTTCCTATGACAAGGAATTTACCGACGAGGATCACATCCGCGCATGGCTTTTGCGGGTCGCCATCAACCGGGCCAGAGATCAGAAGCGTTCCTTCTGGGAAAAGCACCGGGTCTCATGGGAGGACTATATGGAAACGCTGGTCTTTGAAGCGCCGGAGGATAAGTCCCTCTTTGAGGCGGTCATGTCCCTGCCCGCAAAATACCGGACGGTGATCCACCTGTTTTACTACGAGGACTACAGCGTCGCCCGGATCGCGGAGATTCTCCACTCGCGGGAAGGCACCGTCAAAAGCCAGCTGAACCGGGGACGGCAGCTCCTGAAAACCAAACTGATGGAGGCGTGGAACGATGACGAATAAGGAAAAGTACCGGCGTGCCTTCGGCGTGCTTCATGCCTCCGAGGATATTTTGACGGAGGTAAAGCGTATGGAAACGAAAAAGCATTTTTCCCTGCGGAAAGCGGTGCTGCTGTGCGCCGCGGTGATTGCGGTATTTGCCATGGCGGGCGTCTGCTACGCGGAAGACGTGGGCGGCATTCAGCGAACCATCCAGCTCTGGTGCTACGGCGATCAGACCGACGCCGTTCTGGAAATTCAGGACGGCAGCTACGAGCTGACCTACGAAGCTGCCGACGGGGTACACAGCGAAGGGGGCGGCGGTGTAGCCATCGACGCCTTTGGCCGGGAGCGCCCTCTGACGGAGGAAGAGCTTCTGGAAGACCTTCAGAACAGAATCGATGTGACCTACCGGGAGGACGGAACGGTGTGGGTCTACTACAAAGATCAAAGTATGGACATCACCGATCTCTTTGACGAAAACGGCGTGTGCTTCGTCCAGTTGAAGGACGGCAAGAAGACCGTCTATCTGACCGTCGAGTACGATAGCTGTTTCAGCTGGAGCACAGAATGCTACCTCCAGCCCACCCAGCGCCATTCCTGATTGCAAAAATTCCTCTGCTGCCACCGCAGCAGAGGAATTTTTTACTCCCGTTCCTTCACCAGCATGGGGGTGAACATGGGCTTGCCGAAGCGGGTGACGAACCGCTGGCATTTTACCAGAAACGCGTAGTACACGTTGTACCCGCAGCCCAGCATCGTCTCCGCGTTGGCCATGCCCTTGGCGAGAATCACGTCCGCGCCTGACAGCGCCGCGGCGGCTTCCTCGCTCAGCAGATCCAGCTGGGTACCCGCCACCCGGTTGCCGTTGTCGATCACCGGGAAGGAAATTCCCACGGCGGCGGCGTCCTCCCGGGTCGCGTCGTTCTGGGCAATGGCGCCCCGGACGCAGAAGGTGACGGAAATATCCGGATACGCCGCCGCGATTGCCTCGGCCAGCACCCGGTCAAAGCCGATCTCTCCGGCGTTGTCCGTCAGATACACCAGCTTCCCGCCCCGGCGTAAATCCCGGCAAAAGTAAGCGTACACCTGCTCGTCCAGCTCCATTTCCAGCGCCTTATCCAGCATTTCCTCCAGCTTTTCAAAGCTGACCTGCCCCTGCAAGGCGGAAAAGTCCAAGTAATTTCCCAGAATGGCGAATTGCAGCCCCGCAAGAACCGGGTCTTTGGCGGCGGTGACCTTCTCCCGGATTGCGGGAAGCCGCTCCAGCACGAAGCGGTTGGAATCCAGCTTTTCCTGACGGAAACGGTCGTAGTCAAGGCCGTACATTTCGTGAAGCAGGTCGGCGATCTGGGGCCCGAACCAGGGGGAGGACACCCCCTCCGGCGCGGCCAGATACAGCTTCATGATCTCTTTGGCAAAGGCCATTGCCTGCTCCTCCGTCCCCAGCGTCTGGGCAAGGGCGATGTTCCGCCGCAGAAGGCATTGCAGGCAGTAAGTGTCGATTGGGATACTCATGGAACCTCCATAATGTTTATAACTTCAGCAAATCCGTAAAGCTGTCGATTTTCCCGGCGTACCCTGCCGGGGTGCCGAAGCCGTAGCTTGCCCAGAGGAAGGGGACGCCCGCTTCCACCGTGGCCTCGTAATCCCCCTGGGTGTCGCCGATGTAGGCGCAGGAGGTGATGTTGTATTTCTCCATCAGTGTGCGGATGGTCTTTCCCTTGCTGGTGCCGGTGTCGCCGAAGCACAGATGGCCGGTGATGCAGCCGGTCAGCCCCAGCTTGGAAATGCACAGCTCCGGATAGCCCTGCTGGCTGTTGCTGACAATGAACAGCCGGTGGGTTTTCGCCAACGCCTCCATCGTCTCCCGGACGCCGGGGTAGCCGATATGGCAGGGGTTTTCGTGGAGGTGGCGGTTTTCCGTCTCCATGCACCGCGCCATCAGGGCGTAGCGCTCTTTTTCCGGAAAGTCGGCAAACAGAACGTCGGCGATTTCCGTCATCACCCGGCCGAACAGGGGTTTCAGGGTTTCCGCCGTGATGCAGTAGCGGGAAAGCCCCTCTTTGTTAAGCTGGATGTTGTAGCCCTCCGCCACCAGCGCCCGGGAATCCCAGAGGGTGCCGTCGATATCAAAAATCAGACTCTCGTAATTCATGTTTCCTCCAGATGCCGCTGGATGCGGCCGACGATCATGTCCAGCGCCACCAGATTTTTTCCGCCCTCTGGGACGACGATGTTGGCGTACTTCTTGCTCGGCTCCACGTACCGCTCGTGCATGGGCTTGACCGTGTCCTGATACTGCTTCAGCACGCTTTCCAAAGTTCTTCCCCGCTTGTTCACGTCCCGCTTGATGCGGCGGCACAGGCGGATGTCCGCGTCGGTGTCCACGAAAATCCGGATGTCCATGAGGTTGCGCAGTTCCTCGTTCTCGAAGATCAGAATGCCCTCCACGATGATGACCTTTTTCGGCACGATGTGAATGGTCTGCTCCGACCGGTTATGGATGGTGAAGTCGTACACCGGGCATTCGATGGCGTGTCCCCGGCGCAGTTCTTCCAGGTGATAGACCATCAGGCTGGTGTCGAAGGCGGCAGGCTCGTCGTAATTGAGCTGACTGCGCTCCTCATAGGTCATGTCGTCGTGGCGCTTGTAGTAGTTGTCGTGGCTGATGACCGTGACCATGCCCTCAAAGCGGGAGATCAGATTGTTCATCAGGGTGGTTTTGCCGCTGCCCGTGCCGCCCGCAATGCCGATGACCAGAATGTTGTCGTCCATAATCTTTTCCTCCATATCTGTTACTCCTCCAACAGCTTCCGGGACAATTCGAGAATCGATTCGTCCGGGAGACTGTTGGTGAGGATGACCTCGCCTGTTCCGTTTTCCAGAAGCCCCGCTTCCGCCAGCCGGCGGCGGGTCTCCCGGGCGGTACCGTCGCCCCCGTCCAACAGGGCGACGCCGCTTCCCAGCACCCGGGAAATGGCCTTCGCCGCAAATGGGTAGTGGGTGCAGCCCAGCACCACCTCGTCCAGCTTCCCCTGATAGGGGGCGAACAGCTCCCGCAGAAGGGATTCGGCTTCCGGGGAATCCGCCTGCCCCCGCTCCACCAGCTCCACCAGCCCCGGCGCGGGAATTTTATAGATCCGGCAGCTCTGGTCGTAGCGGTGCATCAGCGCTTCAAATTTTTCCTCCCGCAGGGTCATGGGCGTGGCCATCACGCCGATGCCGCCGCCGTGGTACCGGTCATAGGCCAGCTTGAGGGCAGGCTCAATGCCGATGACGATGGTATCCGGATAGGCTTCCCGCAGGTCGTGAATGGCGGCGGAGGTCGCGGTGTTGCAGGCCACCACCAGCGCCTTGACTCCGCGCGCCATCAGATGCCGCGCCGCGGCAAAGGTGAGCGCTTCCACCTCGTCCTTGGTCTTTGTGCCGTAGGGGGCGTTGGCGGAGTCGCCGAAATAGAGATACCGCTCCCCGGGCATGACCCGCCGCAGGTGCCGCAGTACGCTGATGCCGCCCACGCCGGAGTCGAAGACGGCGATATAATCCTGTTTGGTGTTCATGGTTTCACCTGATCGTTTTTCGGGGCGGGCGCGTGGCCGCCCCATGTTTTCTATATAGTATCAAATTTCCACCGTTCTTTCAATGGCTCGTTGCTTTTTTCGTGGATTTTTTGGAAGCGAATGCTCCCCCGGCTGCTGATGCA
>HF988083.1:14221-16591 GCA_000434635.1 Firmicutes bacterium CAG:110
CTGATGCAGCCGGGGGAAGAAAACACTATTTTGTAACGGGAATGCTGACCCGCTTGCTTTCCAGCAAAAGCTCATCGGTGTCATGATCCAGGACGCCCAGCACCAGCTCCAGGGAGGTGATGTCCCGAACCCGCTCCACGCCCGCGTCATACAGCCACATTTCGCACTTGCCCCAGGCGTCCGGCGCAAGCTCGTCGAACAGGAACAGGTCAGCGGATTCGCCGTTCACATAGGTTTCCATCGTGTAGAGCCAGATATTCCGCTCGGAATGATTCTCTACCCGGAACCGGAAGGCGCCGTCCTCGCAAAGCTCACCCTCGCTGCCCGTGTAGGTAAGGGTGATGCCCGCCTCCTCCAGAACCGTCGTGCCGCCGCTCTCCACCGACCGGACATCGTTCTTGTCTGCGCGCAGGGTAATGGGGGGCGTAGAATCCAGCGGATTGTAGTCGCTGGCATCCGTCACTTCCAAGCAGAACGAGAGTTCGCCGATCGTTTCAATATTTCCGCTTTCAAGGTCGGTATCGTTGACCCAGATCGAGGTCATTTTCTCCCGCCCCGCTTCCACCTCGCCCAAAAAGAGGCGGTACTCCGTCATGTAGCCGTTGACGCAGTCCATGCTGCTCATGAGCATAACGTCCCGGTCTGAATCGTTGCGCAGGTAGACGGGAATCTCGTCCGTGTATGTGTCCCCGTCCTTCCAGTCGGCCACGGCCAGGATGCCGCCCTTATCGTACAGGACGGTCTGGTGGTGGAAATCCTCCGGGCGAATCACCACTTCCGTCTCCCAGGTGTCCCCGTCGTCGCTCCACAGGGAGGACATGCTGCTCACTTTTTCGGTAATGAACTCCGTCAGCACGTACTGCGCCACCATGAACGCGGTTACGATCAGAATCGGCCAGAGCCACTTGGGGCTGGTCTTTTTCCGCCGGCCGGAATACTGCCTGCATTCTTTTTGCCGGGTGGGGACGCTCCGGCGGACGGGTCTGTCCTCGGGCTGCTCAATGATCAACGGCTCCCCCTCGTGGGTGTGCAGGCCGTGGGCGATTTCTTCGGTAAACGGCTCGTAGTAGCATTCCCGGCAACGCTTGCCGTCATAGGGCGCGCCGCAGCAGGGGCATCTTTTCATTTGGGTTCACACTTCCGCACCATCCGGTGCCGCCTTCCTTTTGGTTTCCAATTTTAATTGTAACATAGGGGTCAACCCTCCGCAACAGCATGAACACGGGATTTTTTGCCGCTTCACGGGAAACCTCCCTCTTTATGGCAAAACCGTTGCATTCTTCCGTCCGAAACGGTATAATGTCAAAAAAACACTCGGGAGGAATTTTTATGGATTTGAACATCGGCCGTATGCCCCACGGGCCGCGGAACTCCATCGCGGACGTGTCAGGCGTCCGCGTCGGCCACTGCACCGTGGATGATGAACGGCACAAAACCGGCGTGACGGTGATCCTGCCCTGCGAGGACGACATTTTCCGCAATAAAATGCCCGCGGCTTACCACGTTCTCAACGGCTTTGGAAAAACCACCGGGCTGATGCAGATCGGGGAGCTGGGGACGCTGGAGACCCCCATCGCCCTGACGAACACCCTGAACGTGGGGCTGGTTCACGACGCCATGGTGGAATACATGTGCCGTCAGGGGGAGCGCCGGGGATATCCGGTTCTTTCCGTGAACCCCGTGGTGTGCGAGTGCAACGACGCGTCCCTGAACGACATCCGTCACCGGGCGGTAGGGCAGGCGGAGGTCTTCGCCGCCATTGCCGCCGCGTCGGCGGACTTTGCGCAGGGCGACGTGGGCGCGGGCAAGGGCATGACCTGCCACGACCTGAAGGGCGGCATCGGTTCCTCCTCCCGGCTTGTGGAGATCGGCGGTGAGACCTTCACCGTGGGCGTGCTGGTTCTGACGAACCACGGCTGTCTGCGGGATCTGACCATCGGCGGGGAAAACATCGGCAAGGAGATCGAGCGGCGCATCCGGGAGGACACTCCGGACGAGGGCAGCTGCATCATGATCGTCGGCACCGACCTTCCCGTCACCTCCCGCCAGCTGGGACGGATCATCCGTCGGTGCAGCGTGGGGCTTGCCCGGCTGGGCAGCTACATCGGCCACGGCAGCGGTGAGGTTATGGTGGGCTTTTCCACCGCCAACCGGATTCCGGCACAGGGTGATTGCCTGAACTTCCGCTGCATCCACGAAAGCCACATAGACGACGCCTTCCGCGCCGTGGCGGAGGCCACCGAAGAAGCGGTGCTGCGTTCCATGCTGGAAGCCCACCCGGTCACGGGCTTCACCGGCAAGGTGCGCCGAAGCCTTGGCGAATTCTGGAAGCCCTGAACAGCGAAAAATCCCCGCGGCACTTTGGGTGCC
>HF988083.1:16608-17853 GCA_000434635.1 Firmicutes bacterium CAG:110
ACTTTGGGTGCCGCGGGGAATCTTACATTATCCGAACCGGAATTACAGCAGGGTAGCGAAGTGCTTGATGGTGCGGACCATCTGAGAAACATAGGAGTTCTCGTTGTCGTACCAGGAAACGACCTGCACCTGGCTGGTGCCGTTGCCCAGATTGATGACCATGGTCTGGGTGGCATCGAACAGGGAGCCGAAACGCATGCCAACGATGTCGGAGGAAACGATCTCATCGGTGTTGTAGCCGAAGGACTCGGTGGCCTGAGACTTCATCTGAGCGTTGATCTCTTCCTTGGTGGGGTTGCCCTCAACAACGGCGTTCAGGATGGTGGTGGAGCCGGTGGGGGTGGGAACACGCTGAGCAGCACCGATCAGCTTGCCGTTCAGCTCGGGGATGACCAGACCGATGGCCTTGGCAGCGCCGGTGGAGTTGGGAACGATGTTCACAGCACCCGCACGGGAACGACGCAGGTCGCCCTTGCGCTGGGGGCCGTCCAGAATCATCTGGTCGCCGGTGTAGGCGTGGATGGTGCACATAATGCCGGACTGGATCTTCCAGCCGTCGTTCAGAGCCTTGGCCATGGGAGCCAGGCAGTTGGTGGTGCAGGAAGCGGCGGAGATGATGTTGTCTTCCTTGGTCAGGGTGTTGTGGTTAACGTTGTAAACGATGGTGGGCAGGTCATTGCCGGCAGGAGCGGAAATGACGACCTTCTTGGCGCCGGCGTCGATGTGCGCCTGAGCCTTGGCCTTGGAAGTGTAGAAACCGGTGCACTCCAGAACAACGTCAACACCCAGCTCGCCCCAGGGCAGCTCGGCAGCGTTGGCCTTGGCGTAAATGGTGATCTTCTTGCCGTCCACAGTGATGAAGTCCTCGCCGGCCTCAACGACGTGACCCTGAGCAGCGTAGTTGCCCTGAGTGGAATCGTACTTCAGCAGGTGAGCCAGCATCTTGGGAGAGGTCAGGTCGTTGATGGCGACGACTTCAAAACCCTCGGCACCGAACATCTGACGGAAAGCCAGACGGCCGATACGGCCAAAACCATTGATTGCAACTTTAACAGACATGGTAATTCCTCCATTTTTATTACTGCCGGAAGGCAGTATTTTACTTTTCAGGTACGGCATTCGATATCTCCGTACGGAATCCATTATACAATAGTCCCACTGCGTTGTAAAGTGTAATTTTCGTAAAATTCCAATCAGTTTTTGCTATTTTTCGGTGCATGTTGCTCATTTGCGCAAAAGCGCCCG
>HF988083.1:17900-27904 GCA_000434635.1 Firmicutes bacterium CAG:110
CGTGACGCTGCGGGCGCTTTTCATTTCCCGGAATATCCGCCCCAAACTCAGGACGCGGCCGTGGTTTCGGCGGGCTGCTCCGGCATTCCTTCGCAGACGACGGGGGACTGAGGCGTGCAGATGGCCATGTAGGTGTTGCCCCGGCCAAGCTCCAGCGGCTCGCCGCTTTCCGTGAAGAAACGGAACGGCTCCTTATCGCCGCCGCACATCCAGACGATGGGGATGAGCTTGCCGCCGCAGGCAAAGTAGCCCTTGCCGCCGGCATTGAAGTCCGCGATGTGGTAAATGCCGGTGGTGGTGATGTCCGCGTACATGACGATGACGTTCCGGAACGCTTCGACTTCCTCAGTCTTCAGGTCGGTCATGACCTTGCCGTACTGGTTGAAGGCGTATTTGCCCGTGCTCTCGTCGTAGACCATCCGGGTTTCCTTTCTGGCCTTTTCGTAGACCAGCGTGATGCTGATGTCCTTGGCCTCAACACCGTCCGCCGGGGTGCCGTCGTCGGTGAAGTCGAAGCCGTAGTCCCGCTCCAGCGTCATGGGGTAGCCCTGAGACTCGGCGTAGGCTTTGATGCCGGAACCGATGCCGTAGAGGGTGTTCTCCAGCGCGCCCTTACGCTCGGTGTCCCGATAGGAAGCGCCGGTGGAGGCCACCACCCATTCGTCAATGTTGAAATTCTCCACGCCCCGCTCCTTGGCGTCTGCCAGCGCCTGCGCGGAGCCGCCCGCGTGGGACAGGATCAGGTCATAGTGCTGGGCAATGCTGTTGAACATGGGCCGGGTGGAACGGGTGGAGCCGATGGCGTCCACGGAGTCGATGTCGGTAAACAGCGCCAGACAGCGCACCACGCTGTCCATGTTGACGTAGCACTCGATCAGCATGTCCGCCTTCACCACGCCCACATGGGGAATGTTGTCCGCCAGATTGCTCACGGTGTTGGCAAAAATACGGCCGGTGAAGGGCGCGTCCAGAACTTCGCCGTTCAGGGGGTTGACATAAACCTCCGGTTCCGTGGTCGGCACGGTGGTCGGTTCCGCCGTGGGTTCCGCGGTGGGTTCGGCGGTCGGCGCGGCGGTGGTCTCCGGCACCGCTGCGGGAGTTGTGGCAGGCGCACTCCTGGCACCGCAGCCGCACAGCAGCAGCGCCAAGGTAAGCGTCAGGGCAATAACTCTTTTCATAATCTTCTTCCTTTCCTGTTGGTAGATATTTTTCCGCAGATCTGCGGTCTCTCTCAGCTGAACTGCGTGGCAACCTTACTGCTCTCCATGGTCTTGCCCAGCGTGTAGTAGAACACGTTGTCCCGGGCGGGGTTCAGGTCGCTCAGCACGCCGCGCTTGGCGTAGATGGCGTAGTAACCGGCCATCACGGGGATGATCCGGCCGTCGTCCGCCACCAGCTTGTGCAGGTTATAGTAGTTGCCTCTGTCCGCCAGAGACTGATTGACCATGTTGTAGATCGTCTCGTTGGCGAGGCCGCCCCAGCTCATTTCGCCCCACGGCCGGTAGAATTCCGACAGGTCCGCCGTTGTGGGCAGCTTCGTGATGCCGAGGTAAATGTCGTAGTTGGCCGCCTGAAGCCGGGCTTCGTAGACGCTGGTGGGACTTTCCACCGTCTCGCAGGCAAGACCCAGCTCCGTCAGCGTGGCCGCGATGTTCCGGGCGCAGCGCAGGCGGGCGGAATCGTCGCTGTTGACCAGCAGCTGCAGCGTCCTCGGCACGCCCTTGTCGTTGGTGGGAACGCGGAATTTGCTGGCCGCGTCGATGAAGCGCATCTCGTCGTAATCATAATTTGTTGCCAGACTTTTGCTGTAATACGGCGACATGGGGGAAATGGGCAGGGTCGTGGGCAGCGCCAGTCCGCCGTAGTTGTCGTCCACCAGCGTCTGCCGGTCGATGCCGTAGGTCAGGAAGGTACGCAGGGTGCCGTCGTCGAAAAATTTACTGTAGGTGACGTTGCAGCCGATATACATCATGAAGCCGCTGTCCACTTCCCACAGCTCGAAGTCGCAGCGGTAGTCGGCGTAGGAATCCGTCTGGGGGTTGGTGCAGACCACGCTCAGGCCGGAAAACTCAAACTCGTCCCGGATCTGAGAAGGGGATTCCGCTTCCACAAGGGCGATGGAGGAATCCTTCGCCACCAGGTCTTCGCTGCTGCACCACCAGTTCACCACCCGCTGCAAATGCTTGCCGCCGATGCCGTCTTCCAGCGAGTAGGGGCCGGTTCCAAGGGGGTTGTCCACGGTCACTTCCGAAGCCTTGACGATGGGGATATCCAGCAGCAGCGCCAGATTCTGGTACGGCGTGTCAAGGAAAAAGTCCACGCCGCCGTCGCTGGACAGCTCCACACGGGCAATGTGGGTGAAGCGTCCCTTGTAATACACGTTCTGCCGCGCCTGCTCGTAGCTCGCAACCACATCCTGCACCGTGACCCGGGTGCCGTCGGAGAAGGTCGCGTTGGGTTCCAGATAGATCGTCCATGTACGGTTATCCGGGGTGACCTGATACTGAGAGCACAGAATGGGGGTCGTATTGTTCTTGGAGTCCACCGCGAACAGTCCCTGATACATCAAAGACATGACCACGCGGTTGGTGTAGTCGCTGCCGTACAGGGGGTTCATGGAGCGGTCGGGATAGTAGGCCAGCGTCAGATCCTGAGAGTCCGGCGCGATGGTTTCCTCCGCCGGGTCCTCCCCCTCCATCAGAAGGGCGTCTCCCGTGGGGACGTAGGCGGAATTGTCGATGCTCCCGACGCAGCCGGTGAAGCACCCCAGACAGAGGATAAGCGCCAGCAGCACGGATATTCCCTTTTTCATCCCGTTACCTCCTGACAGACGATCACCGCGCCCTGGGACCCCCGCTCCCCGCCGGTCGCCCGGTGGGACCAGAAGCGGTCGCAGCTGCACACGGTGCAGTCTCTACTTAAGTCAATGTGTTCCACGCCGCAGCGGCGCAGAACCATGGCGTTGATCTGCTTTAAGTCCAGATGGTATTTTTCACCCCGTTTTTCAATGTAGGCGTCCACCTCCGGGCCGAAGGCGGCGCGCATGGCGTCGGGGACGTCGTGGTCGGTCTCAAAATGGCACATGCCGATGTTGGGGCCGATGGCCGCGCGGATGTTCTCCGGCTTCGCGCCGAAGTTCTCCGCCATGGCGTGAACCACCTTTGCGCCGATGGCCTGCGCCGTTCCCCGCCAACCGGCGTGGGCCGCGCCCACCGCCCCGGTCACGGGGTCGAAAAACAGCAGCGGCGTGCAGTCGGCGGTGAACACCAGCAGCGCAACGCCGGGGGTGTTTGTCACAAGGGCGTCGCACTTGGGATAGTCCCGGTGGCACAGGCCGATATGGTCTTTTTCCGTCACCACCCGGACGATGTCCGAATGGATCTGCAATGTCATCACCAGTTTTTCCGGGTCGAAGCCCACGGCGCGGCCAAGGCGGCGGAGGTTTTCCTCCACGTTTTCCAGAGAGTCCCCCCGGCCTACGGCCAGATTCAGGCTGCTCTGGGTGCCGGTGCTGACGCCGCCAAGACGGGTGGTGAACCCGTGGGGGACGGTGATGCCGTCGGCGGTCAGATATTGGAGTGTCTCGTATTTCTGTGTTCGTATCATAATCTCGTTTTCGCGCGTCGGAAGTAAGGCGTAAAGCGCCTTACTTCCGATTCTCTGTTATCTTAACTTTCGAGTTTGTCCTTCTGCATGCAGCACTTCTTGTACTTCTTGCCGCTGCCGCAGGGGCAGGGGTCGTTGGGGCCGACCTTGTGCTCCTTACGCACCGGCGCACGCTTGACCTGAGACTTGTCCGGGGCGGAGGTGCCGGTCTCCTTGGCCACCTTCTCCCGCTTGACTTCCTGGGCGGGACGCAGCTGCACCAGGAACATCCGGCGGATGGTCTCCTCCTTGATGGCGGTGATCATGGCCTCGAACATCTGGTAGCCCTCTTCCTTGTAGGCCACCACCGGGTCGTGCTGGCCGTAAGCCCGCAGACCGATGCCCTGCTTCAGATCGTCCATGGCGTCGATGTTGTCCATCCAGTATTCGTCCACCACCCGGAGCATGACCACACGCTCCAATTCCCGCATGATCTTGGGGGTGTAGGCGGCTTCCTTGGCCTCGTAGGTGTGCCGGGCGATTTCAAAGACGGTGTCCGTCAGCTGGTCGGCATTCATGGCCAGCAGCTGCTCCCGGCGGGATGCCAGGGTGCCTTTGGCGAAGTAGATGCCCTCCATGGCGTTGGCCAGCCCCTTCAGGCCGTCCTCGTTCACCTCGCCGCCATGCCCGCTGAGGGCGGTGGAAACGTCGCTCTCCACAAGGGAGCGGAGCATCTGCATCATGTTCTCCCGCAGGTCTTCCCCGTCCAGCACCTTCTGCCGCTGGGCGTAGATGACCTCACGCTGGGTGTTCATGACGTTATCGTATTCCAGAACGTTCTTTCTTGCGCGGAAGTTCCGGGATTCTACGCTCTTCTGGGCGTTTTCCACGGCGTTGCTGAGGATTTTCGCGTCGATGGGGGTATCCTCGTCCAGACCAAGAGAGTCCATCATGCTCATCACCCGGTCAGTGGAGAACAGGCGCATCAGATCGTCCTGTAAGCTCAGATAGAAGCGACTTTCGCCGGGGTCGCCCTGACGGCCGGAACGGCCGCGCAGCTGATTGTCGATCCGCCGGGACTCGTGGCGCTCGGTGCCGATGATGAACAGGCCGCCGGCAGCGCGAACCTGCTCCGCCTCCTGCGCAATGGCGGCCTTGTGCTTTTTCAGCAGCTCTTCGTAGGTGTGGCGCACTTTCAGAATTTCCGGGTCGCTGGTCTCGGCGTAGGAGTCGGCCTCCTGTAAAAGCTCCTCCGGGAAATCCATTCTCGCAAGCTCCGCTTTCGCAAGGAAATCGGCGTTGCCGCCCAGCATGATGTCGGTACCACGGCCCGCCATGTTGGTGGCGATGGTCACGGCGCCCAGCTTGCCCGCCTGGGCTACGATCTGGGCTTCCTGCTCATGATGCTTGGCGTTCAGGACGCTGTGGGGGATGCCCTCCCGCTTCAGAAGCTTACTCAGGATTTCGCTCTTTTCAATGGAGATTGTACCAACCAGCACGGGCTGACCCTTTTCGTGGCACGCCATCACCTGCCGGATGATGGCGCGGAACTTGCCCGCTTCGGTCTTGTACACCACATCGGGGTGGTCGATACGGATGACGGGACGGTTGGTGGGAATTTCCACCACGTCCAGATTGTAGATGGCGCTGAATTCCTCTTCCTCCGTCAGGGCGGTGCCGGTCATGCCGGAGAGCTTGCCGTACAGCCGGAAGAAATTCTGGAAGGTGATGGTGGCAAGGGTCTTGCTCTCCCCCGCGACGGTCACGCCCTCCTTGGCTTCGATGGCCTGATGCAGACCCTCGTTGTACCGGCGGCCGTACATGAGACGGCCGGTGAACTCGTCCACGATGATGACCTGACCGTCCTTGATGACGTAGTCAATGTCCCGCTTCATAAGGCCGCGGGCCTTCATGGCCTGATTGATGTGGTGAGAGAGGGTAGCGTTCTCCGCGTCGGCCAGATTTTCCACGCCGAAGAACTTCTCCGCCTTGGCAATGCCGCTGGCGGTGAGGGACACGGTGCGCTGTTTTTCGTCCACGATGTAGTCGCAGTCGTAGTCGTCGTGGATCTCCTTCTCGTCGGTCTTGGCGAAGACCTGCTTGCGCAGGGTGGACACGAAGTGATCGGCCATTTCGTACAGCTTGGAGGAATCCTCCCCCTTGCCGGAAATAATCAGGGGGGTACGGGCTTCGTCGATGAGGATGGAGTCCACCTCGTCCACGATGGCGAAGGCGTGACCCCGCTGCACCAGCTCGGACTTGTAGATCGCCATGTTGTCCCGGAGGTAGTCAAAGCCCAGCTCGTTATTGGTGCAGTAGGTGATGTCGGCGGCGTAGGCCACCCGGCGCTCCGCCGGGGACATGCCGGGAATCACCAGACCGACGGAAAGCCCCATGTAGCGGTAGACCTTGCCCATCCACTCAGAGTCACGCTTGGCAAGGTACTCGTTGACGGTGACCACGTGAACGCCCTTACCGGTCAGCGCGTTTAGGTAGCAGGGCAGAATGGCAACCAGCGTCTTGCCTTCACCGGTCTTCATTTCGGCGATGCGCCCCTGATGGAGCACGATGCCGCCGATGAGCTGAACGGGGTAGGGGCGCATTCCCAGCACCCGGTCGGCCGCTTCCCGAACGGCAGCAAAGGCTTCCGGCAGGAGGTCGTCCAGCGTCTCCCCCTGATCCAGCCGGTTCTTGAATTCGGCGGTTTTGGCCTTCAGGGCTTCCTCGGAAAGTGCCTTGTAGTCGTCCTCCAGCGCCAGGATTTTATCCACCGTGGGCTGGATTTTCTTAATTTCCCGCTGGGAGCGGGTGCCGAAAATTTTTTCAAATACTCCCATATGTTTCTCCTTTTGTGCCTTCCGAACAGTTTCGGCGGCACAGGTCATTTTGGGTATTATAGCATAAGCGCAAAGAGAATAAAAGTCGAATTTATGAACAAAAAGCGGCTTCGCGCCCTCTTTTTCCTCAACAAATCCCCAAATTCACTTCCGGTCGGCGAAAAAGGCTTCGATTTCACCCTTCGCAGCCTGCACCCGTCCCTGCTGGCAGAGGGGTTTTCCGCCGCCGCGGCCATGGAGCGCGGCGGTCATGTCCCGACCCAGCTGCCGCAGGTCGCCCTGATGGGCGATCAGGCAGTAGGCGTAACCGCCCCCGTCGCTGCCGCTGAACACTGCCGCCGTGCCGCCGCACTTGTCCGCAATGGCGTCCGCCAGTTCCCGGACGCCGTCGGCGCTTAAGCCTTCCTCAAAGTGCAGGACATTGCCGCGGTTTCCATAACTTTCCGCGATTCCGGCAAAGACCCGCTTTTCCAGACCAGCCATGCGGTACTTCTGCGCTGAAAGCAGCTCGTTCATCCGTCGTGCGGCTTCGCCGGTCTCCGTGATTTTGGCGGAAAACGCCTGAGAAACCTGCCGGTTCTGGTCAAAGGCCGCGTTCAGCAGCGCCAGCGCCTGTGACCCGCAGGCCATCTCGATCCGGGTGCCGCCCCGGAAGCTCACCGCGCTCAGCAGCTTGATGAGACCGATTTCCCCCGTAGCCGCCACATGGGTGCCGCAGCAGGCGCAGCAGTCGTAGCCCGGAATCTCCACGATCCGCACCGGGCATGCAAGGGCTTTTTTCGAGCGGTAGGGGATGGCGGGCAGCTCTTCGGGACTGGGATACCAGCACCCCACGGGCAGGTTCTGCCACACTGCTCCGTTGGCCTCCGCTTCGATTTCCGGCAGCACCTGGGGCGGAATCACCCCGTCAAAGTCGATGGTGATGACGTCCGCGCCCATGTGGAAGCCGGTATTGTGGCAGCCGTAGCGGCGGTTGAGAATCCCGGAGACGATATGCTCCCCGGAATGCTGCTGCATCCGCGCAAAGCGCAGGTCGTAGTCGATCACCCCCGTGACCTCCGCGCCCACTTCCAGAGGCGCTTCGCACAGGTGAATCACCGCCCCCTCCCGTTCCCGGGTACTGCGCACCCGGACGCCGTTCAGGGTTCCCGAGTCCCCCGCCTGCCCGCCGCCCTCGGGGTAAAAGGCGGTAGCGGCCAGCGTGACCTCCCATCCGTCCGCGGCCTTCGCGCAGGAAAGCACCGCCGATGTAAAGCGGGAAAGGTGAGAATCTTCATAATAAAGCTTGCGTGTTTCCATATCGCACCTCGAAAAATGGCAATTTTGTTCATTATACCACGGTGCCGCTGGCATTGCAACGCCCCGGCTTTACAGAAATTTGAAGTGGAATTTTGAAAAAAGTGCTTCTCTTTTGCCGAATTATCATGTAGAATGAGAAAACGTGAGAAAAAACAACGAGGTGACCGATCATGCCAGCAAATTACGCCCATTACCGCTTCGGAAAGCAGCTGCTCTCCGGGATGAGCCCCAACGACCGCCGAAGTATCCAGCGGTTCCGGCGGCTTTACGATATGGGTCTGCACGGGCCGGATATTTTCTTTTACTATAACCCCCTGATCAAAACCGCCACGGGACAGCTGGGCGGCGTCTTCCACGCCCAGTCCGGGCAGGAATTTTTCGCCCGGGTCTGCGCCCAGGCGGGCAGCGAGGCCGGGCGGGTCTATCTTCTGGGGCTGCTGGGACATTACTGTCTGGATTCCCTGTGCCACCCCTACGTGGAGAAAAAGGACGCGGACGGCAGCGCCCGTCACGTGGAGCTGGAATCGGAATTCGACCGGTATCTGCTGGAAGCCGACGGCGTCCCTCAGCCCCACACCTACGACGGCAGCGCCCACATGCGCCTGACCCGGGGGGAGTGCGTCACGGTTGCCCTCTTTTATCCCCCCGCCACCCCGGCGAACATCAACGCCTGCGTCCGCAACATGGCCCGCGCCACCCGGTTTCTGGTGGGCGAGAACCGCAAGCGCGTCCAGCGTCTGCTGCGCCTGACCCGCAGCCCGGCCATTGAGGATCAGCTCATGCCGGAGCAGGGGAGCGACCGCTGGCTGTGGATGGACAGCGAAATGCTGGTGCTGTACAACCGCGCCCTCAAGCGCTACCCCGTTTTGCTCAGCCAGCTGGACGAGCACATGCGCACCGGCGAGCCTCTGGGGCAGGATTTTGCCCCGACCTTCGGGTGATAGGAAACAAGGAGTGGTAGAAGTGAAAAAAATCAAACTAACCGCGTTGGAGCGGAGCTGGATTCTCTATGACATCGGCAATTCCGCGTTCATCCTGCTGGTTTCGACTCTGATTCCCATTTATTTCAACGCTCTGGCGACTACCGGCGGGCTGAACGAGTCATTGTATTTGTCCTATTGGGGCTACGCCGGTTCCGTCTCCACGCTGCTGGTGGCCGTCATCGGCCCCATCTGCGGCACGCTGGCTGACCACCGGGGCTTCAAAAAGCCCATTTTCATGGCCTGTATGCTTCTGGGCGTTCTCGGCTGCGCCGCCATGGGCGTGACTGCGGGATGGCTGGCATTTCTGGTGGTGTTCGTTCTCGCCAAAGTGGGGTATTCCTCCAGTCTGGTGTTCTACGACGCCATGCTCCCGGAGGTCACCACCGACGAGCGGATGGACACGGTATCCTCCATGGGCTACGCCTACGGCTATATCGGTTCCGTGATTCCCTTCATCCTCTGTCTGCTGCTGGTGCTGTTCGGGGGCAAGATCGGCATCGGCGCGGGAACGGCCATGGTCGTTTCCTTCCTCATTACCGCCGTGTGGTGGTTCGTATGCACCCAGCCGCTGCTGAAGCGTTACCGCCAGACCGCCTTCGTGGAGCACGGCGGCAATCCCGTTTCTTCCACCTTCCGGCGTTTGAGAGACACCTTCCGGGAGGTTCGGCAGCAGAAGCATATTTTCCTGTACCTGCTGGCCTTTTTCTTCTTCATCGACGGCGTTTACACCATCATCGACATGGCAACGGCCTACGGCACCGCTCTGGGTCTGAACACCACCGGACTGCTGCTGGCGCTGCTGCTGACCCAGTTCGTGGCCTTCCCCTGCTCCATCGCCTTCGGCCGGTTCTCCGCCAAGTACGATACGGGGCTGCTCATTAAGATCTGCATCCTCTGCTACACCGGCATTACCCTGTTCGCGGTATTTCTTGTGTCCCAGTGGCAGTTCTGGGTACTGGCGGTTCTGGTGGGCATGTTCCAGGGCGGCATTCAGGCGCTGAGCCGCAGCTACCTCGGGAAAATCATCCCGGCGGAGCGCAGCGGCGAATACTTCGGTCTCATGGACATTTGCGGCAAGGGCGCGTCCTTCCTTGGTACGACCCTGATCGCCATGGTCAGTCAGTTCACCGACGGGCAGTCGTTCCATGTCTTCGGGCTGGAGCTGCAAAACGAAAACATCGCCGTGGGTACGCTGGTCGTCATCTTCGCCATCGGCTTCGTCCTGTTCTGCAAGGCGGACAGGCTGAATAAGCAGTACATACACATTTAAATTAAGAATGCCGGGGGCTGACCGCCCCCG
>HF988083.1:27916-33410 GCA_000434635.1 Firmicutes bacterium CAG:110
GGGCTGACCGCCCCCGGCACTATTTTTACCGTTTCTTCTTATTCAACAGCACCGCAAGCCCGATTCCGGACAGCACCATCACCCCGACGGCGATCCAGATCAAATCGCCGGTACGGGGATTCCCTGCGGGAACCCAGAGAAACCGGGACGGGCGGCACGTAGACCACCTCGTCGCAGTTGCGCACCCGGAGAACCGGCGTGCCGTCGCCGTCCAGATGGAGAATGCCGATTGCCCGCACGGTGCGGCCCCTTTTCACCTGAGACGCAAGGTCGTTTTCCCCGTCCGCGCCGGACACAATGTCGTCCTCGATGAGAATTTCCGCAAGATCGCCGTTTCCGTCCTTCAGGGTGATGCGGGAGACGCCCTTGCCGCCGACGCTGTAGGTCACATCCGTCACCCTGCCCTCCACCTGCATCAGGCGGCCGCCGTTGGTATCGTAATCCATGGCTTCCTCGTTTGCGGTGGTTTCCGGCGTGTAATTGTAAAGCCGCTCGGTCAGCACCTCACAGTCGATGATTTTCAGCATCACGTTGCCGTCCTGAATTGTCTTTTGCCCGACTGCCTCCAAGGGCGTGCCAACTTCAATGCCATTCTTCGTGAACGGTACCAAGGCAACGCCGCCGGTATCGTCCTGTAGGTAAATGGTTTTGGAGAAAATGTTGCCGGGATGGGACGTTCCGGAGGCCGCCCAGCCGCGAATGCGGAACACCTCCCCGTCCCCGCCGGAACGCATTTCGTCAATGGTGACCAGCGGCTCGATTCCCAGCACCGCTTCCGCGATCCCCTGATTTCCGCTGACGCGCTTCCAGATATTGTCCGGTTCTTTCATGGCGTCGTCCGCCAGAAATAGTCCGCCGCTGACGTACACATTGCCGCCGTCTGCCAGTTCCTCACAGGCAAGCAGCACCGCGTTTTCACCGGTGTCCTGTCCGTCACCGTCCGCGTCCACGCCGTGGGTGGTATCACGCCCCTTCACCAGCCAGGTGCCTTTCCCCGGATTTACGGTGCATCCGGCGCGCTGGGTGTAGGTCTGCTCGGGTTTCAGAGATTTTGTCAAATCGCCGCCAGGGTTGAACACATCGGAGGATACCGCGTCGGGCGTATTGCCGCCGCTTTCCTCATCCCACGCGGTGTCGTCGTTCAGGCGCACCGTCACGCCCATGGCTTCCAGCAGCCTGTTCAGCTCGCCGGAGGTGTGCAGGCCGCTCAGGTCGCCCATGTCCGACTGGCCGCAGAGAATGACCGTGCCGCCGCTTTCGGCAAACGATCTGACATTCTCCACAAATTCCTCATCAAATGCCTCCGCCGGGGCGGTTATCAGCAGGAGGTCGCTGTTTTCGGGCAGCTCGCCGTCCAGAATATCCACTGCTATATTGACCTTGGCGGCGATAGCTTTCAGCCGGTTCAGCTTATCAACGCCGGAATTGCCGTGGGAAGCGTCCACGGCGATACGCTTCACCTGCTCCGGGACATGGAAGCTCAGGCTCAGCGTTTTTTCGTAGGTGCGCTTTTCCCCGTTTACGCTGCCAACCGCTTCGACCCGGAACTCCGTCACGCCCAGTTCCGGGTGGGCGTGGGAGAAGGTGTAGTCCAGCGTGCTCATCCCCGCAACTTCTCCCAGATCGGAGACTGTGCTGACAAGCGTCTCGTCGGCATAAAGCGACAGCGCGTCCAGATCAAATTCCACCGACTCGTCATTGTACAGCTCCACAGTCAGCCCGATCTCCTCGTCCCGGGCAGGGGTGAGGGTGTCCGAAGTGAAGCTTTCGATGCCAATATCGTCATACCCGTCCATCCACACGGGCGCGGTTACGGCCACGTCCCCATCCGGCTGGGTGATACGGAGATAGTAGTAGCTGCGTCCGCCGGAGGCGGGCAGTTCCAGCACCTGCGAAGGCGTTTCGACATACTCGCTCACAAGCACTGCCCCGCCGTCCGTCACCACCTCCACATTGCCGATGGCCTCATCCGTGGGGTCGCTCAGGAAAACGGTGATTTCCGCTTCCTTCGATTTGGGGAGGATGCTGCCCATGACCGCACCGTTCAGCTGATAATAAACGGTGAGATCGCTGTCCTGGGTGGCATAGACCCGGCGGTCTTTCATGGCAGCGTACAGGGATTCCTCCGTCAGATCCTTCGCCAGTACCACAGTCCGCGCTTCGCTGGCGTCGCCCCACTGACCTTTGTGGTTATTCTGGTTGTTGGTGGGCGCGACGTGCCAGCCCTTGTCCAGCGCCAGATCATAATACTCGCAGTCCACCACGCCGTCCTCCCCGGCCACTTCCAGCAGGGAGACTGCCGCGTCATATTGGGGGCTGTAGTGGTCGAACCGCTCAAAATCCCCATGAACGGTATCCGGATGGTTGAACTGGCTGACGGAACCGGGGACGGAGGTCAGCGCCTTATAGTAATTTTCCAGCGCGGCGGTGACGTTGGTAAACGCTTCCTGATCTCTGGTCTGCCAGCCGGGGGTATTGAAGGTGGAGATGTGCCCCAGCTGCTTATCTTCAGGCCATGTCATCTCAAAGCCGAAAAGCCCCACAAAATCCCCATTGGTCACGGAAGCGGCCGCCTGCTTCCCAGCCGCCCAGTCAGCGCTGATGTCCGCGCCATCCGCGTCGATGGCGCCCATATCAGCGTTGTCAAAGGAATCGCTGTGGTCGGTCACGGCGAAAAAGTCCAGACCATCCACCTGCGACGCGTATTGGAACGCTTCCTCCACGCTCCCGGCGCCGTTGGAAATATCGGTGTGGGCGTGGAGCTGACCGAAGTACAGATTCCAGTCAAGGTCAAATTCTTCCGTGAAAATGACCCGGGTCACTTCCCCGGGTTCGCAGCCCCCGGCGATGGAATATGTCTTGAGATACGCCGTTCCGAAGTCCTTTTCAAAGCAAATTGGCCCAGCATACAGCGCATCGGGCTGGTAATTCACCCCGTCGGCGGAGACTGCGTAATAAATGTCGGCGCTTTCGTCCTCGCAGGTCAGGGTAATCTCCTCCCCGGCGCGGATCGTGCCGCCCTCGGGCAAAACGGTCACACTGGGCGACGTTTCCACCACTTCTCCCGGCTCCTCCAGCTCCTCCGGCTCCTCCGGCTCCGGGTCGTCCTGCACCTCCATGCGCCGGTACAGCGTAAAGATGCTGACGTAGGAGTCCGGTGCTTCCTCAATATCGGCGTCCCTGCATGCAAGGAAGTCTTTCTCAAGAAGCGTATCGGAGACCAGCGTCACCGGCTCGCTTCCGTTGCAGCCGTGAAAGGAAAAATATTCGCCATCCCAGAGAACCTGCCATTCGTATGTCCCGGAAGCGATGCCGTTTCTGTCGTCTTCCATGGGTGCGGCGGACACGCCGTGAGCGTCCGTCAGAATGACCCCGTTCGCCGTCATGGTCAAGTCCCATTCCGCACCGGCGGCAACCGTGTCGCCGGTGAAGGTGGGTTTCGTGGCGGAAATCACAAAATCTTCTCCCAGCAGGATACCCGGCGCGTCGCCAAAGGGCGTCACCAGCACGTATTGCCCGCTGGTCAGTTCCTCCATGCCGGTGATCTCCTGATACACCGTCGCCGCTCCGGCGGGAAGCCGGAACAACGAAAAAAGAGCTGCCGCCAATACAACTGACAGCAACCCTCTGGCTACCAACCTTCTTATCATACCAAACCCTCCCGATTTTTTTCAGAGTTTCCTCCCGGAACCCCCGAAAAATCATCGCCGGCTTGGCTGCGGATAGTATTCAACCAGCTGTCAACGATCTGCCGTTTGTATCAGAGGTTCCCTTATCCGTTTGGGAATATAGCACAGCCATTTTTCGACGTTTTACCTCTTTTGAGTTAACGCACTACAGGTAGTGGTTTTCTTCCACTTGTATACACCAGATGTAGTAAAGATTCAGTTAAAATTCTTCCTCAGCAGCGAGTGGCTGACGATCAGAAGACACGCCCACAGGAACAGGCTCAGCGCCCAATAGCCGCTGCAGACCATGGGGCTGGACACCACGATCAGCACGGCGAACAACACGTTTCCCATGGTCACCGTCCCCATGGCGGACAGCACGTTCAGCACCAGTGCCAGCAGTGTCAGCCCCAGCGACAGCAGCGAAATGCCGCGCACCAGCTTCAGTGTGCGTGCGTCTTTCTCCTTTTTCGCACCGTAAATCAGGCACGCGGGCGGCGCGAAAAATGCCACAGCCAGCACCGTCAGCACAGCCTGCGCTCCCGCGCTGACGTTCTGAGAAAAGCCGGGGATAAATCCCAGCCCCGCGCACAAAATAAACAGACCGCCCCACAGGGCAAACAGCAGCTTTTTAGACATAAGGTTCTCCTTTTCAGGTAGATGTAGTGTCCCCATTTTAACCGAAATCGGCGCAAAAGGCAACAGCGAATCCCGTCGAACCCCGCCGGTGAAAAAAAACTGGACAGTTCTGCCAACATCTGCTATAATGTCAGGAATAGTATTGGGGAAGGGAGTGTTTTTCCCATGAAATGTCCGTTTTGCGGCGATCAGGAAAGCAAGGTCGTCGATTCCCGCCACTCGGAGGACGGCCTGAGCATTCGCCGCCGCCGGGAGTGTATGGGCTGCCAGCGCCGGTTCACTACCTATGAGATCGTGGAAAGCCTGCCCATCATCGTTGTGAAGCGGGACGGCTCCCGCCAGAACTTTGACCGCAACAAAATTCTCAATTCCATGATCCGCGCCTTTGACAAGCGGAAAGTGGACGTCACTGACCTCGACCGCATCACCACCGAGATCGAGCAGACCATCCAGAACACGCTGGAGCGGGAGATCAGCACCGACAAGATCGGCGAGATGGTCATGGAGCGTCTGAAGCCTCTGGACGAGGTGGCCTACATCCGCTTTGCCTCCATCTACCACCGGTTCCAGGATGCGGGCAGCTTTATGCGGGAGATCAGCAAATTCCTGGAGGAAAAATAATGAGCACGATCCCAACTGAAATCACCGCCGCCACGGAAGGCTCGCTGGACATTGCCTCCATCAAAAGCGTGATGGACGGCTTTGACCCTGCCTCGCTGCTTCCCGACCTGAGCAAGGTTTTCGGCAGTCTGGTGGGCGTGTGCCGCGTCGCCGTGATGATCGGCCCGGTCATCGCGCTGATCCTTGGGCTGGCGTATCTGTTTCTCGCGCCGAAGGAGGCCAACTACTACTTCGGCTACCGCTGCTATTTCGGCATGGGCAGCGTCCGCGCATGGCGGTTCACCCAGCGGATCGCGGGGATGATCCTCGGCGGGCTGGGGCTAATCCTCACCGTTATCATGGCCATCGTCACCGCCGGTTACGGCAGTATGGATTCGATGGACATGGTGTGGAGTGCGGTAAACTGTCTGATATGGGAAGCAGTCCTTCTGCTGATCGGCACCATCGCCATCAACCTGATCGCCATGGCGAATTTCGACGCCAAGGGCGAGTACCGACACAAAGCGGGAAAGCCGAAGAATTCCCCGCGGGATACAAAATAAGCATAACATCCGGCTGTCGTGTGG
>HF988083.1:33434-40826 GCA_000434635.1 Firmicutes bacterium CAG:110
GCTGTCGTGTGGCAGCCGGATGTTTAGTATGTATCTGTATTCTGATACTATTTCCTGATTAAAATCTTAATTTTAATCAGGAAGGCATCGCCTGATGGCGCTGCCGGTTTTGCCCCCCAATGGCAGAATCCACAAAAACCGCTTTACAAATCGTTCATATTTTGGCGGCGGGATCTGGCATATTTCCTTGCAATATCGGAAAAAAAGAGGTATACTGTCACAGAAGTGTGTGAAAAGGAGGTCTTAGGTCAGCCCTAGGGCCTCTTTTTTCATGAAAACACGTAGATTTGCAAAAACAGAAAGGATGATTTTTATGGCTACTCCCGAAAAGAATACCGCCGCGGTTTATGACGCAAGTACTCTGGGTACCCCCAAAATGCTGGTTCTGGGCCTGCAGCACCTGTTCGCAATGTTCGGTGCAACGGTTCTGGTTCCCGCAATCACCGGACTGAACGTATCCACTACCCTGCTCTTTGCCGGTCTCGGCACGCTGCTGTTCCACCTCATCACCGGACGGAAGGTTCCCGCATTCCTCGGCTCCTCCTTCGCGTTTCTGGGTGCTTACGGTCTGGTCACCGCTTCCGGACAGGACATTCCGCTGACCTACTCCTGCTTCGGCGTCGCCGTGGCGGGTCTTGTATATCTGGTTCTGGCGCTCTTCTTCAAGCTCTTCGGCGCGAAGAAAGTCATGCGCTTCTTCCCGCCCATCGTCACCGGCCCCATCATCATCTGCATCGGCCTGTCTCTGGCCGGTTCCGCCATCAATAACTGCCGCGGCAACTGGTGGGTCGCGCTGGTCGCGATCCTGGTCGTCGTGGTCTGCAACATCTGGGGCAAGGGCATGGTGAAGATCGTTCCCATTCTGCTGGGCGTTCTCGGCTCCTACCTGTTCGCCATGATCGTGGACCCCGCCGCCCGGGCTAACGTCGCCAAGACCGTGGCCGAGGCCGATTGGGTCGGTCTGCCCGTGATCTGGGGCAACACCGCCTTCTCCATCTTCGGCAAGGATTTTGACAGCGGTATGCTGCTGACCGCCATTATCACCATCGCTCCCATCTCTCTGGCGACTGTCGTGGAGCACATCGGCGACATCTGCGCCATTTCCTCCACCGTGGAAAAGAATTACGTGGCTGACCCCGGCCTGCACCGCACGCTGGTGGGCGACGGCCTCGCAACCACCATGGCCGCCCTCTTCGGCGCACCGGCCAACACCACCTACGGCGAGAACACCGGCGTTCTGGCGCTGTCCAAGGTCTATGACCCCAAGGTCATCCGTCTGGCCGCGCTGTTTGCCATCATCCTCTCCTTCTGCCCCAAGTTTGCCGCGCTGATCGTTGCCATGCCTGCCGCTACCATGGGCGGCGTGAGTCTGGTGCTGTACGGTATGATCTCCGCCGTGGGCGTGCGGAACGTGGTTGAGAACAACGTGGACTTCACCAAGAGCCGCAATGTTCTGGTCGCCGCCATGATCATGGGTCTGGCCGTTGGCGTGACCTACAACGGCGCCATCGTCATTCCCGTCGGCGGCGTGACCATCAGCCTGTCCGGTCTGGCCGTGGCCGCTCTGGTGGGCATCCTGATGAACGCCGTACTCCCCGGCAAGGACTACGAGTTCGGCACCAACGAGCAGGGCGACACCTCCGTCAACTTCGGCACGAGAGCTGAATAATATCCGATTTTCCCAGGGGCGGAGCCGCAGGCTCCGCCCCTTTTCTTCGGGAAAGCACAAAAATATTCGGAATATCCAACAAAATTATTGCATTTATTTCGTCAATGTGCTATACTCTATAGTTGATATTTTGTGTAATTCGGTTTCAAAAGGAGACTTTTTCATGGTACCTCAGGATAAAATTCGCAACATTGCCATCATCGCCCACGTTGACCACGGCAAGACCACGCTGGTGGACGAAATGCTCAAGCAGGGCGGCATTTACCGGGAAAATCAGGCCACTGTGGAGCGGGTCATGGACTCCGGCGATCTGGAGCGGGAGCGCGGCATCACCATTCTGGCAAAGAACACTTCCGTGCATTATAAGGACTACAAGATCAACATCGTGGACACCCCGGGTCACGCCGATTTCGGCGGCGAGGTGGAGCGCATTCTGAAAATGGTCAACGGCGTCATTCTGCTGGTGGACGCCGCCGAAGGCCCCATGCCCCAGACCCGCTTCGTCTTGCAGAAGGCGCTGGAGCTGGGTCACAAGGTCATCGTGGCCGTGAACAAGATCGACAAGCCCGACGCCCGGGTGCATGAGGTCATGGACGAGGTGCTGGAGCTGCTGCTGGATCTGAACGCCACCGACGAGCAGTTCAACAGCCCCACCGTGTTCTGCTCCGGCCGTCAGGGTACGGCTTCCTACAGTCCCGACGAGGCAGGCACCGACCTGACCCCCCTGTTTGAGACCATCGTCAACTATATTCCCGCCCCTGAGGGCGACGACACCGCGCCGCTGCAGCTGCTGGTCTCTTCCATCGACTATAACGACTACGTCGGCCGTATCGCCGTCGGCCGGGTGGAGCGGGGCACCATCAAGGTCAATCAGGAGGTCACCATCTGCGACTTCCATGACGCGAACGTGAAAACCAAGGGCAAGGTCGTGGCGCTGTACGAGTTCGATGGCCTGAGCAAGAACCCCGTCCAGGAGGCTCACGCCGGTGAGATCGTGGCGCTGTCCGGTATGGCGGACATCACCATCGGCCGCACCTTGTGCGCCCCGGAGTGCGTGGAGCCGCTGCCCTTCGTGAAAATTTCCGACCCCACCATCGAAATGACCTTCGCCGTCAACGATTCCCCCTTCGCGGGCAAGGAGGGCAAGTTCGTCACCTCCCGGAACCTCCGCGACCGGCTGGAAAAGGAGCTTCTCAAGGACGTTTCCCTCCACGTCACCGAGCAGGGAACGGATTCCTTCAACGTGGCCGGGCGGGGCGAAATGCACCTGTCCATCCTCATGGAGACCATGCGCCGGGAGGGCTACGAGTTCTCCGTGTCCACCCCCCGTGTGCTGACCAAGGTCATCGACGGCAAGGTCTGCGAGCCTATCGAGCGAATGGTCGCCGACGTGCCGGAGGAATGCATGGGTTCCGTCATTGAGAAAATGGGCAAGCGGAAGGGCGATTTGCTGGGCATGACCCCCATGGGCAGCCGCTACCGTCTGGAATTTCTGGTTCCCTCCCGCGGCCTGTTTGGCTACCGCAACGAATTCCTCACCGATACCCGTGGCGAGGGCGTCATGTCCTCCGTGCTGGATTCCTACGCTCCCATGAAGGGCGAGATCGAGCGGCGGCAGGTGGGTTCCCTTGTCGCCTTTGAGACCGGCGAAGCCGTGGCCTATGGTCTCGCGGCGGCGCAGGAGCGGGGCGCACTGTTCATCGGCCCCGGCACGCCGGTTTACGCCGGTATGGTCGTGGGCGTTTGCAGCCGCAACGAGGATATGACCGTGAACGTCTGCAAGAAGAAGCAGCTGACCAATATGCGCGCCGCCGGTTCTGACGAAGCCCTCCGGCTGACGCCTCCCCGCATCCTCTCTCTGGAGCAGTGCCTGGAATTCCTGGCGGACGACGAGCTGCTGGAATGCACGCCCAAGAGCCTGCGCATCCGCAAGCGGGAGCTGGATCACGCGGCCCGTATGCGCAATCTGATGAAGAAGCGCGCTCAGGACAACGCCTGAATCCGGTGAAGATCCGATTTTTACCGGTCTGCGTTCTGCTGGCGCTGCTGCTGACGGGCTGCGGCCACGCCGCGCCTGAAACCACTGCGCCCACATTGCCGGAAACGCAGGCCGCTGCGACGCAACCGACCCAAACGTCTCAGCCAGAGACCCTTCCCACGGAAACGCAGCCCACGGAGGAACACTTTCTTCTGACCTTCGCGGGGGACTGCACCTTCGGCAGCAACCCGACCAACTATTACGCGGAATCCGGCTTTATCAAGACCGTGGGCGATGACTACGCCTATCCCTTCGCCAACGTGATCGACTATTTCGCGGGCGACGAGTTCTCCATGGTGAATCTGGAAGGCCCCCTGTGCGACGAGGGTAACCCCATGCAGAAGAAGCATGTGTTCCATGGCCCCACGGCTTACGTAAACTGCCTGACGGAGAATTCCATCGAGGCCGTGACTGTGGCCAACAACCATTCCATGGACTACGGCGCAAACGGCTACGCGTCCACGCTGGCGGTGCTGGAGCAGGCGGGCGTCCCCTACGTGGAACGGGACAGCACCGCCGTGGTCACCACGGGCAGCGGCCTGACCATCGGGCTGTATGCCGCCGTGTACTACAAGCTGGATGTGGCGGACATGACCGCAAAGATTGCTGCCCTGCGGGAGCAGGGAGTGGACTTAATCATCTTCGCCCCCCACTGGGGCGTGGAGGGTACATACCACCCCACCGAAGAACAGAAGCAGGTGGGTCACGCCGCCATTGACGCCGGTGCGGACATCGTGTTCGGTTCCCATCCCCATGTTTTGCAGCCCATTGAGGAATACGGCGGCGGTATCATTTTCTACTCTCTGGGGAATTTCAGCTTCGGCGGAAACGGCGCTCCCAAGGACCATGACACGGCGCTGGTGCAGCAGGAGGTCATCCGGGACGCGGAGGGAACGGTCAGATTGGGACAACTGACCATCGTACCCGCCAGCGTCAGCTCCGTCGCCGGACGGAATAATTTCCAGCCGACCCCCTACGAGCCGGGGACGGAAGAATACAATCGCGTCCTTTCCAAGCTGGATGAAACCTTTTCCGGCCCGAATTTGAAAATTGACTGACGGAAGAACGAAAAAAAGATTGACCAAACCGCGTTCTTCGGTTATAATAAACGGGTATGACCGTAGTATCGGTCTGAATTTGTGTTGCTGCGGCCGAAAGGCTGTTGAGCATATTGTATTTTGACAGGAGGTGTATCTTAGATGAAGCGTACCTACCAGCCCAGCAAGCGTCACCGTTCCATGGTTCACGGTTTCCGCCAGAGAATGGCTACTTCCAACGGCCGCAAGGTTCTGGCCCGCCGTCGTGCGAAGGGCCGCAAGGTTCTGTCCGCCTGATGCGTATGTCCGTGGGTTACTAGGGTGCATCTGAAAACTGTCAAAATGCCCAATCAGCGGGTCTTTTTGCCAGTTTTCAGATACACCCTAGAGCGGAAAAAGCGCTTAAGAGCGAAACGGGAGCTACAGCGGGGTGAATGGAACGTTCGCCCCGCTCCCTTTTTAGCGAGGAAACAGTATGAAGTATTCAACCAGCCTGAAGCTCAACCATATTTTCAGGCGCCTGTATCGCACCTCCGGCGTTGCCGACGGCCTTCTGGTGCTTTACGCCAGAAAGAACCGCACGGACGGGAACCGGGTGGGCGTCACCGTCAGCAAAAAGCTGGGCAAAGCCCACGTGCGCAACCGCACCCGCCGCCGCATCCGGGAGGTCTACCGCCTGAACGAGGAAAAGTTCCAGCCCGGCTGGGACATCGTGGTGGTGGCAAGGACGAAGGCCGTGGAGGCTCCCTTTGAGAAGCTGACGGCAAGCTACTTAGCCCTTGCGAAAAAAGCAGGGCTTCTGAAGAAAGTAGAGACTTAAGCTGCGGTTATGAAGAAGATGTTTCTTGCTCTCATTCGGTTTTATCAGCGCTGGATCTCCCCGGCGTTTCCGGCACGGTGCCGGTTTCGCCCCACCTGTTCCGCTTATGCCTACGAAGCCATCAGTAAGTACGGTATCCTTAAGGGTGGCTGGCTTGCCCTGAAGCGGTTTTTGCGGTGCAATCCCTTCTACCGCGGGGATATCTACGATCCGGTACCATGACCAAATCTCTAAGGAGGAAAGGCAATGTTTCTCGCATTCCAATTATCGGACATCATAACCGTGCCGTTTGGGTGGCTGCTGTCAGTCCTGTATGAAACGACCCACAACTACGGCGTCGCCATGATCCTGTTCGCCGTCATCGTGCAGCTGATCCTGCTGCCCCTGAACGCGAAGTCCAAGAAGAGCATGATGAAGATGTCCCGTCTGACGCCCAAGATGCAGGCCATCCAGCAGAAATACGCGGATGACCCCCAGCGTCAGAATCAGGCCATTCAGGAACTTCAGAAATCCGAGGGCGTTTCCATGGGTGGCGGCTGCCTGTGGAGCTTCATTCCCATTCTGATTCTGTTCCCCCTGTTCGCCGTTATCCGCCAGCCCATCACCTACATCCTGATGCAGTCCGCCGACACGGCGAAGCAGATCGTGGAGGTCATTAAGACGGCTGCGCCGGATATGTTCACTTCCAATGCTGCCTACGAGCAGGTCGTCGCCGCGCAGCTGATTCCTCAGTATGCATCTGAGCTGCGCGCCGCCATCCCCGGCATCAGCGAGGTCGTTCTCGCCGGCATCAATTTCGATTTCCTCGGCATCAATCTGGGCGCAGTGCCCCAGTTCAATGTCTTCTCTGCCAGCTGGGTGTGGGATTGGGCGCACATTGGTGCGTTCCTCATCGCCCTGACCTCTGCCGCCTGTCAGCTGCTGCAGATGGTCATCAGCCAGAAGACCAACGACTCCGTCATCACCGACGAGAAGGGCGTTCAGGACAAGGAGACTGCCAAGAATTCCCAGCAGAACCAGTCCATGAAGGTCATGATGTGGATGATGCCCCTGATGTCTCTGTGGATCGGCTTCACCGTTTCCGCCGGACTGTCCCTGTACTGGTTCATCGGCGGCGTGGTGAGAATGATCTCCGACCCCATTATGACCAGCCACTACCGCAAGATCTATGACGCGGAGGATGCCGTGCGCCTGCAAAAGGCGCTGGAGCAGGAGCGCATCGAAGCCGAGAAGGAGCGCGTCCGCGCCGAGCGCCGTGCCTCCAATCCCGACGGCATCACCGCCAACACCAGCAAGAAGAAGCTGGAAAAGCAGCAGCGGGATCAGGAGCAGGCCGCCAAGGCCGCGGCTGCCAAGGAGTACGCCGCCCGGAAGGGCATTGTGGAGGAAGCCGCAAGGGAAGAAAACGCGCCTCTGTCCGGTGTCTCCGACCGTCCCTTCTGCAAGGGCCGCAACTATGACCCCGACCGCTACGCGCCCAAGTCTATGGAGGAATAAACCATGGAGAAGTCGATTATCACTTCCGGCAAGACCATCGATCTTGCCATTGAATCCGCGCTGAGCCAGCTGGGGCTGGATCGTGACAGCGTGTCCGTCACGGTGCTGCAGCAGGCCAAGTCCGGTTTTCTGGGCTTCGGTGCCCAGAGCGCCAAGGTGCAGGTGACTTACGAAGTTCCCGACCCCGTGCCGGAGAAGGAAGAAAAGCCCAAAAGCGCTCTGGGAAGCGCCTCCCGCTCCAAGCCCAAGGCCCCTGCCGCCCCGGTGAAGAAACCGGAAGCCCCTCAGCCGCCCAAGGCCGAGCCGCCGAAGCCCGCCCCCCAGCCGGCCC
>HF988084.1:0-6759 GCA_000434635.1 Firmicutes bacterium CAG:110
GCAGCAACGCTGCCGCAACAAACAGTCCGGCGGACTGTTTTAAGATAAGTGGGAGAGTCCCTCCAATTTCAGGCGCATCCCGTAGGGATGTGGATGAAATTGGAATATGTCAACGGTCAGTCTTCTGCAAAGTCTCACGAGCGCACCAATATGGACTCTACTGGCAGATTTGCCGTTGACTGCAAAGCAGGAAAAGATTCGCCCCGCGGCAGCCCGAAGAGGGCAGCCGCGGGGTTCTTTTGCAATCCAAACTCCTTTTCGTGCGTCGTCAAACAAGCTCGTCCATGCTGCACCCCAATACCTGCGCTATTTTCTTGACGGTCAGCACACCGGGTTCTACGTGACCGTTTTCCCAGCGGCTGATATCCTTGACCCGGCATCCGATGGCCTCGGCAAGCTGTCCCTGGGTCATGCCTGCAGCCTGACGGGCAGCCTTTCATTTATCTCCCATTTCTATCCTTCCTTTTTGCAGTTCGACTTTTTGTTCCTTGCTGCGTGGGGTGTTGCTCCCACATTCTCCTGACATTCCTGATAATATGTCATACACCGCATATCTTCAAGAACTTTTTTATGGTACAACCTCCTCCTTCGGCATCAGCGGCGGCATATTACACGCCTGAGTTCTGGCCCCAATGAAGAAATTGCTGTTTTACAGTTCAGATGATTCTTTTTTCTTGAAATGCGTAGCTTTGTGGAATATAATGGAGACAACGCTTTGAAAGGACTGTGGTTCCATGAAAGTAACGCTGCAAAATCTGACGAAAAAGTTCCCCAGCCGCAACAAAAAGCAGCCCGTCGACGTGATCGCCGTGAACGACTTCACCTTTGAGATCCCCGACGGCGTGCTGCTGGGTCTGCTCGGCCCTTCGGGCTGCGGCAAGTCCACCACGCTGAACCTGCTCTCCGGATTGCAGAAGCCTACCTCCGGCCGTATCTTCTTTGGAGACGACGACGTTACCGACCTGCCTGCGGAGAACCGGGGCGTGGGGCTGGTGTTCCAGAATTATGCCCTGTATCCCCATCTGACAGTACGGCAGAATATTACTTTCCCTCTGGAAAACCGGACGGGCAAGGACAAGCTCACCCGTCAGCAGATGGCCGACATGGCGCTGGAGGCGGCGAAGCTGGTGCAGATTGAGGAGCTGATGGACCGCAAGCCCAAGGAGCTGTCCGGTGGCCAGCAGCAGCGCGTGGCCATTGCCCGGGCGCTGGTGAAAATGCCGAGAATTCTGCTGCTGGACGAACCCCTTTCCAATCTGGACGCCCGTCTGCGGCTCCAGACCCGGGAGGAGATCCGCCGCATCCAGAAGGCCACCGGCATCACCACCGTATTCGTCACCCACGATCAGGAGGAAGCCATGTCCATCTCCGACCTGATCGTGGTCATGAAGGACGGCGTGGTACAGCAAATCGGCAAGCCTCAGGCGGTTTACGATTCTCCCGTGAATCTTTTTGTGTCAAAATTTCTGGGCACGCCGCCCATCAACGTCTTTGACGGTGAGGTGAAGGACGGGCAGCTGTACATCGGCGAGGAAGCCGTGCTGGCCGTCCCCGGTGTGGCCAACCAGAGCGTCACCGCCGCCATCCGTCCCGAGGGCTTTACCCTGTCGGAGACCGGCGCGTTGAGCTGCGATCTGTCCCGGGTGGAGGTCATGGGGCGGGATATCAGTGTCGTCTCCACCCATCCCAAGTCCCAGAACGTAACCATCCGCTCCATCATCAGTGCGGAAAACGCCGTCAACACGGCGTCCCAAAAGGTGCGCTTTGACCTGAAGCCCAATAAGGTATTCCTGTTCCACAAGGAAACCGGCGCGCGGATTGATTTCGGCTGATTCGGAGGGAATATGGAAAAGAACAATTGGAAGGGCTGGCTGTATCTGCTTCCCGCCTCCGTGTTTCTGGGGCTGTTTCTGGTGTATCCCCTTATTGACGTGCTGACCTATTCCTTTGAGGAAGGATATAATTTTGCGTCCCAGACCTACTTCGGCACCGGACTTTACAACTACCACTACGTCCTGCGCGACCCTTATTTTTTACAGGCGCTGAAAAATACGCTCCTGCTGGTGCTGATCACCGTTCCCCTTTCCACGGGACTGGCCATGCTGATCTCCGTGGGACTCAGCTCCATTCAGAAGCTGCGGGAGCTTTACCAGACCGTTTACTTTCTTCCCTACGTGACCAACACGCTGGCAGTGGGTCTGGTGTTCATGATCTTTTTCAAGCGGACACCCTACTCCGACGGTCTTGTCAATCTGGTCTTAAGCTGGTTCGGCGCGGGGCCGGTGGACTTCATCGACGGGCCTTACTGGGCGAAGATGTTCGTTCTTTGCTTCTACACCATCTGGGTCGTTCTGCCCTTCAAAATTCTGATTCTCACCGGGGCGCTGGCCTCCGTTGACCAGACCTATTACAACGCCGCCAAAGTGGACGGCACTCCCCGGTGGCGCATTTTTACCAAGATCACCCTGCCCATGATCTCCCCTACCGTGTTCTATCTGGTCATCACAGGCTTCATCGGCGCGTTCAAAGCCTACTCCGACGCCGTCGCCCTGTTCGGCACCAATCTGAACGCCGCCGGGATGAACACCATCGTGGGCTACATCTACGACATGCTCTACGGCGACTCCGGCGGCTACCCCTCCTACGCCTCTGCCGCGGCCATTGCGCTCTTCGCCATTGTGCTGACCATCACCTGCATCAACCTGCTGGTGAGCAAGAAGCACGTCCACTACTAAAAGGAGGCGGCAAACGTGGATTACGAAAAGATCGAAAAAAGCGCCCGTCTCCGCGACCGGGTCAGGAAAACCATTACCTATTTCTTTCTGACCGTCTGGGGCATTCTGGTGCTGTTCCCCTTTTACTGGATGGTGCTTACCTCCGTCAAAAGCTACGGTGCTTACAATTCCGAGTGGATTCCCAAGCTGTACACCCTGTCCCCCACCCTGCAAAACTACGTTGACGCCTTCACGCAGGTGCCGCTGGGGGGATACTTCCTCAACACCATTGTCTTCACCGTCATCACCACCGGCCTGATGCTCATTGTCACGGTGCTGGCGGCATACGGCTTCGCCCGGCTGAATTTCAAGGGCAAGGATCTGGTATTCGCCCTGTTTCTGTCCCTGATGATGATTCCCACGGAGCTGGTGGTCATCACCAACTTCGTCACCATCACCGACCTGAATCTGCGCAACACCTTCACCGGTCTGATCCTGCCCTCCGTGACGTCGGTGTTTTACATCTACCTGCTGAAAGAAACCTTCTCTCAGGTTCCCGATGAGCTTTACTACGCCGCCAAGGTGGACGGCACCTCCGATCTCAAATACCTGTTCAAGGTGATGATCCCCATCTGCCGCCCCACCGTCGTCACCATCACCATTCTGAAGGTCATCGAGTGCTGGAACTCCTACGTCTGGCCGCGGCTGATTACCGACGATCAGTCCTATTTTCTGGTGTCCAACGGCATTCAGGAGATTCGGGAAAACGGCTTTGGCCGGGAGAACATCCCCGCCATGATGGCGGCTGTCGTTGCCATTTCCCTGCCGCTGATCGTTCTGTTCCTGATTTTCCGGAAGAAGATCATGGAGGGCGTTTCGAGAGGGGGCGTGAAGGGATGAAAAAGCTGCTTGCCTTGTTGCTTGCCCTTGCGCTGACCCTTTCCTTCACCGGCTGCCACGGTACGCTTTCCTCCGGGGAGGATACCGCCGCTTCCAGTTCCTATCCGGTTCCCGATGAGTTTGACACCTCCCGGCGGTATGAGGTCACCTTCTGGGCAAAAAACGACACCAACATGGCTCAGGTGAACATCTACAAGCAGGCCATTGCGGACTTTGAAAAACTGTATCCCAACATCACCGTGAATCTCCGGCTGTATACGGACTACGGCAAAATCTACAACGACGTCATTACCAACATCGCCACGGACACCACCCCCAACGTCTGCATCACCTACCCCGATCACATCGCGACCTATCTCACCGGCGAAGACACGGTGGTTCCTCTAGACGAGCTGTTCGCCGATGAAAAATACGGCCTCGGTGGCAGCGAGGTGCGCTTCGATTCCCCCACGCAGGCGGAAATTACCCATCAGTTTCTGTCGGAATGCGCTATCAACGGCCACTATTACGCCATCCCCTACATGCGCTCCACGGAAGCCTGCTACGTCAACAAGACCTACGTGGAAAAGCTGGGCTACACCCTCCCCGACGTCCTGACATGGGACTTTGTGTGGGAGGTCTCCGAAGCCGCCATGGCGAAGGACAGCGCCGGGAATTTCCTGCTCAACGGTCAGAAAGTGCTGATCCCCTTCATCGACAAATCCACGGACAACATGATGATCCAGATGCTGAAGCAGCAGGGTGCGGGCTACTCTACGAGCAGCGGCGAGGTGCAGCTGTTCAACGACACCACGGGCGAAATCCTCACAACAATTGCCGAGCACGCCGCCTCCGGGGCGTTCAACACCTTCAAGCTGGCAGGCTACCCCGCAAACTTTCTCAACGCCGGGCAGTGCATTTTCGCCATCGACTCCACTGCCGGCGCGACCTGGATGGGCGCCGACGCCCCTCTCATTGACATTGCCGAGGAAAAGCTGATTCCCTTCGAGCTGGCAGTGCTGCCGGTTCCCCAGTTTGACCCGGAGCAGCCTCAGATGATCTCCCAGGGGCCGTCGGTGTGCGTGTTCAACAAGTCCGATCCGCAGGAAGTACTGGCGAGCTGGCTGTTCGCCCAGTATCTGCTGACCAATAACGTGCAGATCGCCTATTCCCAGACGGAGGGGTACATCCCCGTCACGTCCAAGGCGCAGGAAAGCCCCGCCTATCAGGACTATTTAAGCCGCTGCGGCGAGGATAACACCACCCACTACCGCGCCAAGATCGAGGCCGCCCAGCTGCTGATGCGCTACACGGACTGCACCTTCGTTACCCCCGTGTTCAACGGCTCCGCGTCTCTGCGCAACGCCGCAGGGCAGCTGATCGAGGACGTGAACAAGTCCGTGCGCCGCCGCCAGACGGTCAACGCCGAATATCTTTCGTCTCTTTACAGCGACGTTTCCTCCCTGTACCGCTTGGACCAGATTCAGGTGTCTGCCAGCGGCTTAGGGCCGCTGCCCGGCGTTTCCAAGGCGCTGCTGATCGGTCTTGCGGTCTGCTGGGTCGGGATGGGCATCTATATTCTCCGGGAAAAGCTGAATAAACGCCGTAAAAAAGATTGATTTCCGAAAATCCTGTAGTATAATGGGGCTGTACCCCGTGGTACGATATATGAAAAAGGAGTTTTGAAACATGAAAAAGCTGATTGCCATGCTTCTGGTTCTGACGATGGTTCTGTCCTTCGCCGCCTGTGCCAAGCAGGACACTGTCACTCCCACTGTCGCTGACGTCGCCATCACCACTGCGGCTGCTGACCCCACCCCCGCGGCTGAAACCGAGGCAAGCGACCCCGCTCCCGTTGTCACCGCAATGAACCATGCCGACTACGTGGCCGCCGACAATGAAACCGAGGTTGTGGTCGAGACCTACGTCCAGGCCCATCAGTCCTGGTGGGACAACAAGGTCACCGTTTACTGCCAGAGCTCCGACGGCGCTTACTTCCTGTACGAGCTGGCCTGCTCCGAAGAGGACGCCGCCAAGCTGGTTCCCGGCACCAAGATCCGCGTTACCGGCTTCAAGGGCGAGTGGTCCGGCGAAGTGGAGATCATGGATGGCACCTTTGAGTTTGTCGAGGACGGCGATACCTACATTGCCGAGGCGCTGGACGTCACCGACCTGCTGGGCACCGACGAGCTGATCGACCATCAGAACGAATTTGTTTCCTTCACCGGCCTGACCGTTGCTCCCAGCACCGACGCCAACGGCAACGAGGCTGCTTTCCTGTACAACTGGGACGGCTCCGGCGAGAAGGGCAACGACCTGTACTTCAACGTCACCGTGAACGGCCAGACCTACAACTTCTGCGTGGAGTCCTACCTGTGCGGTCAGGACACCGAGGTGTATCAGGCTGTTGAAGCATTGCAGATCGGCGACGTGATCAACGCCGAAGGGTTCCTCTACTGGTACGAGGGCGTCAACCCCCACATCACTTCCGTTTCCGCTGCGAACTGAGTTTTTAACCGAGCGGGGAAAGGCGAATGCCTTTCCCCGCATTTTCTTTGGAAAAGGAACGTTTCCCAGATTCTGTCCGGCAGCACAGCCTGATGGTATGTGGGACTATGCGGCAGCTTTATGTCCCTTTCCGCAGGAATCCGCTGTTGACCAGCAGAATGGTCACGACCCAGGAGCGGGGGAACGCATGGTACAGCATGGGTAAGCTTGGGCTTGCCATGAAAAACCGGGCGCATCTGACCCCGGCGGTTCAGAAGTTTATGGAATACCTGCCCTTCCGGGAGATGGCGGGGCGAAGGATGCCGGTGAATGAACACGGCAGGGCGGTCTTGTTTTTTGGTTTGTGATATGATAAGATCAGGATCAGAAATCAGAATTTGTGGAGGTAAGCAAAATGAGTGATAGCAGGTTAAAGGGTATAGCAGTTATTCTATTTGGAATACTCTTAAGTGCAAGTAGCGCAGAAATGAATCGAACCGTGTTGGCAAGTTTTAGCGATTTCCCATTTGCTCTTGTCGGGATAATTGTTGGAATTGTTGGACTTGTAATGGTTTTCAAAAGCAATAAAGAATAACAACTTCCAATTTGCAGAATAAGCCAGAACGGTATCGCATTCCCGCCATCCCAACAAACACCAACGGCGTGACCTTGCGGTCAC
>HF988084.1:6784-21159 GCA_000434635.1 Firmicutes bacterium CAG:110
ACGCCGTTTGCATATTCAACTTATCCTCTCAGCACAGCTTCGCGCCGGCGGGGATGGCGTCGCTGACCATTACCAGATTCAGCTTCTCCTCGCCCTTCTCCGTGTGGATGGCGGACAGGAGCATTCCGTTACTCTCCTTGCCCATCATCTTCCGGGGAGGCAGGTTGGTGATGGCCACCAGCGTCTTGCCCACCAGTTCTTCGGGCTTATAGTATTTCGCAATGCCGGAGAGGATCTGACGGTCGGTGCCGGTGCCGTCGTCCAGCGTGAAGCACAGCAGCTTGTCGCTCTTCTTCACCGGCTGGCAGTCCTTGACCTTCACCGCCCGCAGGTCGGACTTGCAGAAGGTGTCGAAATCCACCTTTTCCTCGCTGTAAGGCTCGATCTGAAGCTCCGGGACGGGGGGCTTGTTCAGCTCCTCCAGTGCGGCCAGCTCCTTCTCCACGTCGATTCTGGGGAACAGAGCGGGGCCGGCCACGGTGGCGACGTCGGCGGGCAGAATGCCGAAGCCCGTCAGGCTGTCCCAGTCCGTCCGGGCATCGCCCAGACGGCGGGCGATCTCCGCCGCGGTGTCGGGCATAAAGGGCTTCAGCAGGCCACCGCAGACGCGGATGGTCTCCAGCAGGTTGTACAGCACCTTCGCCAGACGGGGCTTGCTGTCCTCGCTCTTGGCCAGCACCCATGGGGCGTTCTCGTCGATATACTTGTTGGCACGGGAAATGACCTTGAACACCTCCGCCAGAGCATTCTGGAAGGCGTACTTCTCCATCTGTTCCTCGTACTTATCCCGGAGGGAGGACACCATGGCGATCAGCTCGGCGTCCTTTTCCTCGTCCGCCGTCTGCACCGCGGGCAGGCGCTCGCCGAAGTACTTCTGCGCCATGGCCACCGTCCGGGAGACCAGATTGCCAAGATCGTTGGCAAGGTCTACGTTGATGGTGTTGATCAGCGCTTCGTTGGAGAAATTGCCGTCGGAGCCGAAGGGGAAGGAGCGCAGCAGGAAGAATCGCAGGGCGTCTACACCGAAGCGCTCCGCCAGCACGTAGGGATCCACCACGTTGCCCTTGGACTTGGACATCTTGCCGCCGTCCAGCAGCAGCCAGCCGTGGCCGTAGACCTTCTTCGGCAGGGGCAGGTTCAGGCTCATGAGCATGGCCGGCCAGATGATGGAGTGGAAACGGACGATCTCCTTGCCCACGAAGTGGACGTCGGCAGGCCAGAAGGCTTCCAGATCGTGGTATTTGTCGTTCTCAAAGCCCAGCGCCGTCATGTAGTTGAACAGGGCGTCGATCCACACGTAGACCACATGGCCGGGGTCAAAGTCCACCGGCACGCCCCAGGTGAAGCTGGTGCGGGAGACACACAGGTCTTCGAGGCCGGGCTTGATGAAGTTGTTGACCATCTCGTTGACCCGGCTGCGGGGCTCCAGAAAATCGGTGTTTTCCAGCAGGTCCTGCACCCGGTCAGCATATTTGGACAGGCGGAAGAAATAGGCTTCCTCCTCCGCGTCCTGCACCTCGCGGCCGCAGTCGGGGCATTTGCCGTCCTTCAGCTGGCTCTCCGTCCAGAAGGACTCGCAGGGCTTGCAGTACTTGCCCTTGTAGACGCCCTTGTAGATGTCGCCGTTGTCGTGCATCTTCTTAAAAATTCTCTGGATAGCCGCCACATGGTAGTCGTCGGTGGTGCGGATGAACCGGTCGTAGGAAATGTTCATCAGCTTCCACAGATCCAGCACGCCCCGTTCGCCGGTGACGATGTTGTCCACGAACTGCTGGGGGGTCACGCCTGCGGCCTTGGCCTTGTCCTCGATCTTCTGGCCATGCTCGTCGGTTCCGGTGAGGAACATGACGTTATAGCCCTGAAGCCGCTTGAAGCGCGCCATGGTGTCCGTCGCCACTGTGCAGTAGGCGTGGCCGATGTGGAGCTTGGCGGACGGGTAATAGATGGGGGTGGTAATGTAATAATTACCTCTGCATTTTTCGCACATAAAGAATCCTCCTAAATAAAAAAGCACCCCTGGAATCATCCAAGGGCGACAAAAACTGACGCGGTACCACCTTGATTCGCACGGGCATTCTGTCCGTACCTCAAACGCCTGTAACGGGACGACCCGGAACCGTCTGCCTGGGGAGAATCCCCGCTCGACGGCTCAGCTCCGAGACCATGTTCCGCTCCCCTCGCCGCACCCCCTCGCACCTTCCGGGGCTCTCTTTCGCAGGAGAAAAAGCGTACTCTTCTCTTCACAGCTTCTGAAATATACAGCGCCATTATATCCCGGTGCAGGGGGTTTTGTCAACACCCTGCACCGGGAATTTCCGATTTTTGTCGGGAAACGCTGATCGTTACGACTTTTCTTCCTTCCCTGTCAGCCACATGGCCACCGCGATGGCGCTGACGCCGCCCACCAGCTTTCCCACGATCATTGGGCCGATCATCTCCGGAGCGAAGCCCGCCGTGAAGCCCAAATGGTCGCCGAAGACGAAGGCCGCCGAAACCGCGAAGGCAATGTTGACCACCTTGCCCCGCCGGTTCATGTCCCCCACCATGCCGAAGGTGGCAATGGAGTTGGCAAGGCTGGCGATCAGTCCCGCCGCCGCGGCATCGTTGATGCCCAGCCACCGCCCCGCCGCCATCAGCGGCTTTCGCAGCAGCTTCGTGATCACGAACACCAGCGGGAACGCCCCCGCCAGAACGATAGCGATGGTGCCCACCGTTTCAAAGCCATCCGAAATGGGCGCCATGCCGGGGATGATGACGAATCCCGTCAGCGCCTCCACGATGGCCGCCGCCAGTCCTACGGTCACAACGGCCACCACCAGCTTGCCGAACACCTCGAAGCCCCTGACCATGGCGTTTTCCGCCCGCCACAGTCCCAGAGCAATCAGCGCAGCGATGATGACAATGGGGATCAGGTTGCGCAGCACCATCCCGATGGGGAATCCCGCCGTAAGGCCGCCCGCGAGAACGCCCAGCGGGATGGTGACGATGCCGCAGAGGATTCCCTGCGCCATGACCGGCCTGTCCTTTTCCTCCAGAATTCCCATAGCGACGGGGATGGTGAACACCACGGTCGCCCCCAGCATGGAGCCGGTGAGCACGCCGCCCAGCATGGCCGCCTGATGGCTTGCCGCCAGCTCCACCGCCAGCGCACCGCCGCCCATGTCGCAGGCGAGAATCGTTCCGGCAAACATGGCGGGGTCAGCGCCCAGAAAGGCGAACACCGGCACGATCACCGGCTTGAGCAGGCTTGCAAGCACCGGTGCAAGGCAGACGATCCCCACCATGGCCAGCGCCAGAGAACCCATGGCAAAGATTCCCGCTTCAAATTCCTTTCCCAGTCCCCAGCGGTTCCCAAAAATCCGGTCAATGGCGCCGGCCACCGCGAAAGCCGCCATAACCGCTATGAGGATCTCATGAAATGACATTGTCCTCTCTCCCTTACTATGGATTGTCCCGAGAACGGCGTTTTGTCTCAGGACGTTTGGATTACTGCTTTTCGTCCACGATGGCCACAACGGCGGCGTCCACCGGGGCGTCCATGCAGTATTTGCTGGCAACCGTCCCCGTGGCGAGCAGCACCTTGTCCCCCGTTCCCGCACCTACCTGATCGGCCGCTACGATTTTCTCTCCATTGCTCTCCACCACGAGGAAGGTCTGCCCCTGCAGGCACGCCGCCTTCCGCGTCGCCCAGATGGCGCCTACCACTTTTCCTACCTTCATTTCTTCCCCTCCATAATTTCCTTCGCCAGCGGCGTCAGCACCGCGCCGGGACTTGGCAGTTTCCCCGCCGCCCGAAGCCCGCGGGCTTCCTCCGCCGTGATGAGCTTTTTCCGCCCGCCGTCCGTAAACAGCACGCCCCAGTTTTTCAGCTCCCGCTGGGCGGAGGCCAGACTTCCCGACAGCATCCGGTTTTTCGGCGCTTCCGGCAGACCCGGTGTGTAGAGATAGACCGGCTTTCCCTCCGCCAGAGCGGAAAGCACCCGCTCCTCCCGGAACCGAAGCAGCTGGGACAGGGTCAGCGAGCCGATGACCACCGCGTCGTAGGGCGCTTCCATCACGTAATCATACCCCAGCTCCGCCGCCGGTTCCTTTCCGATCAGCAGCGCCCGGGTCATGGCAGTATCCTCCCGAGGTCGCTCTTCCGGAAGCCGCAGGCGTTGGCCTCGTCGTAGTCCAGATGGACGTAGGAGGCAAATTCCGGGCTGACCCGCACCGCCACGTCCTCAAAAATCACCGGGCGGCTGGTATACGCCTTCAGCTTCACCGTCTGCTTGTCCCGGACGCCGAAGCGGGCGGCGTCCTCCGGGGTCAGGTGGATGTGGCGCTTCGCCGCGATGACCCCCTGAGGAAGCGTGACCCGGCCGCACTGCCCCACGATCACCGCGCCGGGGCTTCCGGCTACGTCCCCGGACAGCCGCACGGGGGCGTCGATGCCCAGCGTCCGGGCGTCGGTGAGGGAAATCTCCACCTGGGCTTCCTTCCGTTCCGGCCCCAGCACCGCCACATTCCCAAATTCTCCCTTGGGGCCGATGACCGTGACCCGTTCATTCGACAGATACTGCCCCGGCTGGGACAGCGGCCGCTTCGGCGTCAGGGGATGGCCGAACAACACCAGCGCCTGCTGCGCCGTCACGTGCACATGCCGCCCGGAGGCTTCCAGCTCCACAAAAATCCGCCCCGCGATGGCCTCGGCCAGAGCGAAAAGTTCCCTGTTTTCCATTTGTTTGCCTCCCTGTGGAAAAATCCGGCTTTACTCTCCCAGTCTCTGCAAAATCTTCTCCGTAAGCAGCTCCACCAGTTCGGCATTCACCGCCCCGACAGCCGCGCCGCCCTGGGGAATCGTTGGGTTTTCTCCCAAATCCCACGCCACCCGGCGGATGTTAATCAAATCCAGGGGAGAGATGTTGTTGGAGGAGCTGCTGCCGCCCACCGCGCCGCAGCCCAGCGTCAGCGCCGGGAACAGCCCCGTGGTCGCGCCGATGCCCCCCAGCGCCGCCGGTGTGTTGACCAGAAACCGGGACACGGGGATTTTGGACGCGAACCGGCGGATAACCGTCTCGTCCGTCGCGTGGATGGCGAAGGTGTGGCCGCTGCCCTCGTGGCGCAGGACCTCCATGCACTTGCTTAAGACGGCGTCCTCGCTGTCCATGACGAAGAACGCCAGCACGGGGCAGAGTTTTTCCATGGAGTAAGGCCGGGTCGGCCCCGCCTCCTGCTCCCGGGCGACCAGCACCTTTGTGCCGCTGGGCACGGAAAATCCCGCCGCTTCCGCCAGCTTTGCCGCGGGTCTTCCTACGATATCCGGGTTCAGCGCCCCGCTGGGGCGGAACAGCAGCTTCGCCAGAGCGCCCGCCTGAGTGGAATCCATGAAGTAAAAGCCCTGCCGCTCCCCCTCCGAACGCACGGCGCTTTCCATGCCCTTCTCCACAATGATGCTCTGCTCGGAAGCGCAGACGGTGCCATAGTCAAAGGACTTTGACCTTGCGATACAGGCCAGAGCATGGGCAACATCCGCGCTGCGATGGAGATAGGCAGGGCCGTTTCCCGCGCCGACACCGATGGCGGGCTTGCCGGAGGAATAGGCCGCCTTCACCATACCCGGGCCGCCGGTGGCGAGAATCAGCCGCACCGGCTCCGCCTTCATCAGCTCCTGACAGCCGTCCAGAGACGGGATGCTCAAACACGCCACTGCGTCAGCGGGTGCGCCCGCCCCCTGCGCCGCTTCCGATACGATCTGCGCCGCTTTCCGGGTGCAGGCAATGGCCTTGGGGTGAGGCGAAAACACGATGGCATTGCCCGATTTCAGGGCGATCATGGCCTTGTAGCACACAGTAGACGTCGGGTTGGTGCTGGGGACGATGGCGGCGATGACCCCCACCGGCACGCCGATCTCCCAGAGCTTTTTCTCCGGGACTTCCCGGAGAATGCCCACGGTCTTCATGCCCCGAACCGCCTCCGCCACCCGCTGGGAGGCGAAGAGATTCTTAGCCCTTTTGTCCTCCGCATTGCCGAAGCCCGTCTCCTGAACCGCCATTTCCGCCAGCGCGGACGCCTGTGCCGCAAAGGCTTTTGCCACTGCTTCCACGATGGCGTCCAGCTGGCTCTGGGACAGTTCTGCCAGCTTCCGCTGCGCTGTCTCCGCCCTGCGCGCCAGCTCCCGCGCTTCCTGCCGCGCGGTCAGATCCTTGTCAAATTCCATAGAAACCTCCTTACAGGGACATCCCCGGCAGCACGATTGAGGATACCCGCTAAAACAGCAGACTTGACCCGTCGCCCGCTTTCTTTGTCAGCCGTCCGTTCTCCACGAAGCCCATCTTTTCCAGCCAGCGCTGGAATTCGGGGATGGCCGTCTTGCCCGTGATCTCCCGCAGCGCCGCCGTCTCCCGGAAGCCTGTGGTCTGATAGTTGAGCATGATGTCGTCGCCGTGGGGAATGCCCATGAAATAGTTGCACCCGGCCATGGTCAGAAGGCTGGCCAGATTCTCAATGTCGTTCTGGTCTGCCTTCATGTGGTTGGTGTAGCAGCAGTCGCACCCCATGGAAATTCCCGTGAGCTTGCCCATGAAGTGATCTTCCAGCCCCGCCCGGGTCACCTGCCGGGCGTCGTACAGATACTCGGGTCCGATGAAGCCCACCACCGTGTTGACCAGAAACGGCGAAAACCGCTTGGCGAAGCCATAGCACCGCGCCTCCATGGTCACCTGGTCGGTGTCAAAATGGGCGTTGGAACTGAGCTCCGAGCCCTGCCCCGTCTCGAAGTACATCACGTTCGGCCCCTCGGCGGTGCCCTGCTTCAGAAGCAGCTGCCGGGCTTCCTCCAGCGTCGCGGCGGAGAAGCCGAAGGCTTCGTTGCCCTTCTGGCTGCCCGCGATGGACTGGAAGATCAGGTCACAGGGCGCGCCCGCCTTGACGGCCTTGATCTGTGCCGTCACGTGGGCCAGCACGCAGATCTGCGTCGGTATCTGCCAGTGCTCCTTGATCTCCTGAAAACGCCGCAGCACCTTGCCCACCTGCTCCGGGGAGTCCGTCACCGGGTTCAGGCCGATGACCGCATCCCCCGCGCCGAAGCTCAGTCCCTCCAGAGTGGAGGCCGTGATGCCCTCCGGGTCGTCGGTGGTGTGGTTAGGCTGCAACCGGCACGACAGCGTCCCCGGCAGGCCGATGGTGGTATTGCAGTGGGCGGTGACGGTGATCTTGCTTGCGGCGTAAATGAGGTCGAGATTGCCCATCAGCTTGCACACCGCCGCGATCATCTCCGCCGTCAACCCCCGGCTGAGCTTGCGGATGTCGCTGCCCGTGGTGGTCTCGTCCAGAATCCATTCCCGCAGGTCGGCCACCGTCCAGCCCCGGATACGCGCATAGACGGTCTCGTTCACGTCGTCCTGAATGATCCGGGTGACCTCGTCGCTTTCATAGGGGACGGCGGGGTGTTCCCGGAGATCGGCCAGCGTCAGAGCGGAAAGCACCACCTTGGCCGCCACCCGCTCCTGGGCGGACTCCGCCGCCAGGCCTGCCAGCTGGTCGCCGGTTTTTTCCTCGTTGGCCTTGGCCAGCACCTGCTTGATATCCCGGAATGTGTAGGTTTTTCCCAGCAATGTGGTTTTTAATTTCATGTCGTTCATCCTTTTTGTGGGGTGACCTGCGGATGTCGTCCGTTTCCGCAGGTCACCGTTCTTTTCCCCGGCCGGCGTCCGCGCGCTTCTGGATCATCAGCAGATACAGCATACTGCTCATCCGGTTCATGGCCCGGAGGATATCCACCCGGGTCGGATTTCCCTCCCGGTCGCGGAAGGCCGTCACCGCCGCCAGCTCTGCCTCCCGGGCAGCGCAGCGGGCGCGGTTGAGCCGGGCAATGGCCGCCCCGTCCGCCGCCGAGGGCATGAAGTGGGGCTGGCCGTAATAGTCCTGAGGAAAATGGCTGCGCTTGCGCTGCTCATCCTCCGTCAGACCGCAGAGCCTGTCCCATTGCAGCGGCTCGTCCAGCACCTCACAGCGGATGATCCGCCGCGCCAGCTCCAGAATCTCCCCTACAGGGGCTTCCAAGCCCTTGTCCGTCAACTGGCAGAGGATCAGCTCCGATTCCAGCGTGTCCAGCTTTCCCCGGAAAATAATTCTGGGGTGATCCTTCACCACCAGAAAATCCCCGTTCAGGTGGGTCATATGCTCCGGCTTTTCCGTCAGGAAGCCGCCGGTGAGAAGGGAAAAGCAGTCCTGCTTCGCCTGCTCGCCGGGACGGATCTCAATCCGTTCCCGGCTGAGATAGTCCCGGGCGGCGCTGGTGAGCTGGTCGCCCTTTCCCAGATAGAAGATGCGCTTGCCCTCCCGGTTTCGGATATTCGCCCGGACGGCTTCTTCGTTATAGAGCATTCCTTACTTCCCGGCGTTCGGGGCCTGGGAAGGACGCCCCTTGGGGAGAATGGAGTCCACCTCCACGTGAGGTCTCGCAATGACGTGGACGGAGATCAGCTCCCCCACCTTCTCCGCTGCCGCCGCACCGGCGTCGGTGGCCGCCTTGACCGCGCCCACGTCGCCGCGCACCATCACGGTGACAAGGCCGCCGCCCACCTGCTCCTTGCCCACCAGCTGCACATTGGCGGACTTGACCATGGCATCCGCCGCCTCAATAGCGCCCACCAGTCCCTTTGTTTCAATCATGCCCAAAGAATTCGTATCCATAGTGTTCCATCCTTTCAATTTGTGCGGGGACATGTCCCCTCGTGTTTCCGCTTACCGCTCCACCGGCGACGCTGCGATCTCCGCTACCGCGTCGGCGAAGGCCGCACAGGCGGCGTCGCAGGCACTTTGCGTCCCGGCAAGCAATCCGCCGCCGAAGTTCGTTTCGCTGGGCGGGGCGTAGAGTTTACATAACGTCACATCCGCCGCTTTCAGCGCCGCGTCCATGGCGTACATGCCCTCCAATGGCGGGGCAATCAGATAAGCCAGCGCCGAGCCTAAGCGCACGCCCGCTTCCTTTGCCAGAAACGTCCCCACGCTGCTGACCGTGTGGGCGAGGTACGGCACCCCCGCCGCGTCCTCAAAGCCCACCCGTTCCAGCTCTGCCAGCGCCGCCTCCATGCCGCTTCGCACCGCGCCGGGGGTCTGCGCCGCCAGAATGCCGATGACCTCCCCGGCAAAGGGCGTGGTAGCGTTGGCCGCCCCGGCGTAAAAGCTGCGGGCGTATGCCACCTGCACCTGAGCCGCCTTCGTCGCCGCGTCCAGCGCGATGTAGGTGGCGTCGTCGCAGTCCGTGGTCAGCAGCCCCAGGGACGGGTACCCTTCCGGCGCGCCCAGCTGACGGCACAGCGCCGGGGCGGCGTTGGCCAGATACCGCACCGCCAGAACCTTCACCGGAATCATGCCCCCGCCTCCAGATGCAGTCCCACGCCGGAGACCTTTTTTGTAAGAATCGTTTCGATCAGCCCCGCGATGTGCGCCCCGGCCTCCACCGCCGGGGTGCCCTGTGCGTGAATGTTGGACACCACCGTCCGGGCGGATTCGGAAACGCCGGTTCTGGGCCGGTAGGTGATATAGGCGGACATGCTCTTGTCCGTCACCAGACCCGGCCGCTCGCCCACCAGCATACACACCAGCTCGCACCCCGTCACGTCGCCGATGGCGTCCCCCGCGCCCACGCGGCAGTAGCGGACGAAAATCGGCGTTCCGGGATCGATGCCCCTGAGCTTCAGGCCGTCCCGGATGGCCGCGAGGCAATCCATGGCGTTGGCGGTGATGGCGGCGGAGGAAAGCCCGTCCCCTACCACGATCTGCACTCGGGGCGTCCCGGGGACGGCGGCACGGATTTTCTGCTGGTTTTCCTCGTCAAAGCACCGCCCCAAGTCCGGGCGGGTCAAGTATTCGTCCTTGTCCCGGCATTTCGTTCTGACCTCCACCATGCCGTTTTTGGCGGCGAAGTCCTCGCTGACCTGAGAAAATACCGCGTCCTGCGCCGCCGCGTGGTCGGCGCGGAAACGGAGCATGGTCAGGGTCTTGTACCGCGCCCCCGCCCGGCCGCTGCCCAGGCGCGCCGGGGTCTTTTCTTTCATTTTCCGGAATTTTTCCTCGTTTTCGGCGTGTTCCACCAGATAGAGCTTCCGTAAGTCCAGCGCCGTCACATCCGGGACAAAGTCGCCGTCCCGGTACGGGGTGGGCGCTTTCTCCGGCTGGGGCGCGGTCGGGCGATAGTCGCCGCCCTTCACCGGCGGCTCGTGCTCCATGCCGCTCAATATCTCCGCCACCATGGCGGCCAGTTCCTGTTTGTTCATATGCCTCTCCCCTCTATTTTCCGAGAACCAGAGTCTTTACCACCACCGGTAGGGCTGGCCCCACCGGGGCACCCACGTCCAGATAGCTGCCCTCGCTCACCTTCACCCGGTCGATGCACAGAATTTCCGCGTTGGGGCCGAGACGAAGCGCCAGCGCCTGTCCCAGCGCCTTGGCCATGTCCTGTTCCAGACAGATCAGCGCGTTTCCGCCCGTACCCGCCGCGATTTCCTCCGCCATCGCCGCCACCTCCCGGTAGCCCGGAGAATTCACCCCCGGAAACGCCAGAATGGCACTGTCCTCCTGCTTGCTCAGCTCCCGGCGGATGGTCTCCCGGGAAATGTCCGCCAGCGACACCACCGGGACGTTTTTCAGCGGGAACGGGACGTTCTGATGGAACACGGTGCTTCCGGACAGCTGGGCGCTGTGGCAGCCCGCGCCGATGACCGTGGCGCGGATAGTCTCGCTTCCCAGCGTGAATTCTCCCCCGCAAAGCCTGCTTTCCCGGATAGTCTGTCCCAGAATCGGCCCAATATCGCCGAATTCCAGCCATGGAAGCTCTTTTTCGATGCAGTCCGCCACGCCGCCGGAGAAGGAAATGACCAGTTCCTTTTCCCGGCAGGGGTCAAACCGCCCCGCTTCCCGGGTGGTCAGCTGCTCCAGCAGGGGCGTTTCCTCCCGCAGACCCGCCGCCATTTCCAGCGCCTGCGTCAGAATTTCGGCCACGGGTTTCACCTGCCCGGGGCTTGCCTTGTCCCCCGGTTTCAAGCCGCACAGCCCGGTCAGCACCGGGGAAACGTAGGTGACGGTGCCGCCGCCGTCAAATTTCAGCAGCCGCCCGCCCACGTTCAGGCAGCCGGTTCTCTCGATTTTCCCGTCGCGGATCAAGGCTAAATTGCTAGTTCCGCCGCCGATGTCCATGTGCAGCACCGTTTTTCCTGTCCGCTGGGAGTAGTCCACCGCCCCCGCGCCCTTGGCGGCAAGCACGCTTTCCAGATCGGGGCCAGCTGTCGCCACCACGAACTCTCCGGCAAAGTCCGACAGGGCGTCCAGCACCGCCCGGGCGTTTTCCTTGCGGCTGGTCTCCCCCGTGATGATGATGGCGCCGGTATCCACGCTTTCCCGGCGGATGCCCGCCTTCCGGTATTCCTCCGCCACCAGCTCCCGCAGCGCCCCGGCATCCACGTGACTTTCGTCCAGCAGGGGGGTAAAATACACCGGACTGCGGTAGCGGATGTCCCGCCGGGCGATCTCCATTTCCGGCACCGCAAAGCCCGACGCTTTGTTTTCCACCGTCAGCTCCGAGAAGATCATCTGGGTGGAAGTGGTTCCCACGTCCAGCCCCACGCTTCGCAGAATATCAGACACGGCCGGTCACCTCTTCCAGAATCCGCCGCACCAGAAAATCCTCCACTTCCATGGGATTCGTCTTGCAGCAGGGGTCTTCCAGCGCCGCCTTTACGATCTGCTCCGCATTGCGCCACACCGACCGGGGGTCAACCCCCGCCTGCGCCAGGGTCTCCGGAAGGTTCAGCTCCCGACGCAGGCGCACAAGGCCGTTTTTCAGGTTCCGCACGGCGATGGTGTCGGCGCTGCCGCCGATGCCCGCGGCTCTCGCCAGCTCGGCGTACTTCTTCGCTGCCACATGGGCGTTGCAGGTGATCACCGAAGGCAGCAGAATGGCGTTCAGCCGCCCATGGGGAACGTGGAACAGCCCGCCCAGACTATGCGCCATGGCGTGGCACAGCCCCAGCCCTGCCTGCGTGAAGGCAATGCCCGCCATGGTCGCCGCCTGATGCACTTTCAGCCGCACGTCCTTCCGCCCCGCATAGGAGGCCGGGAGGGCGGCAAAGGCGCTGCTGAACGCCTCCCGGGCATACAAGTCCGTCATGGCCCCCGCGTTTTTTGCCGCGTAGGCTTCCACCGCGTGGCTCAGGGCGTCGAACCCCGTCTCGGCGATCAGCCCCTTGGGCAGCTCCTGCAAAAGGTCGCTGTCCAGAATCGCCGCGTCGGGGCGCAGACGCTTGTCCACCAACGGGTGCTTGACCTTGTTGTGGGTCAGGATGGCAAAATCCGTCACCTCCGAGCCGGAGCCGGAGGTCGTGGGGATGGCGACCAGCTTGTAGTTTCCCTTCGCGAAATAGGCCATGGCCTTGGCGCAGTCCATGGCGCTGCCCCCGCCCAGCGCTACCAGCAGATCGGGGGCGAATTCCTTCAGCCGCGCCGTTCCCTCCGCCGCCAGCTCCACCGATGGGTCGGGCTGCACCTTGTCAAAGAACTCCACCTGGGCGCATTTTGCCGTCTGGGCGATCCGCTGCGCCGTGCCGTTTTTCATGAAAAACGGGTCCGTCACCAGCATCAGCCGCTGGCCGCCCATCCCCGCCAGCGCCGAAACCGCGCCGGGGCCGGAATAGATCGTGGTCTTACACTGAAACTCCTCCATAAATATGCACCGCCTTTTCAGCGCTAGTATTTCCCATGGAACGAAAAACATGTATTGCCAAAAATAAAAAAAAGAGATAGTCAAATCAAAACAAATGTGTTATGATAAGGAGACGAGGTGAATGTTATGGAGCAAACCGATGAAACCGTGCAGCCCAAGGAAGAAGGCTATGTCCCCCGCCCGAAATGGCAGCTGTGGGCAGCCCGGGTCGGGCTTGTGCTTTTTCTTCTGCTGGTGATCGCCCAGATCATCAACCTTGCCGGAGGACGGTTCTGATGAAGATTCTGGGAATCGACCCCGGCTACGGCATTACGGGCTTCGGCCTGATCGACGCCCAGCGTGGGCAGTACCGTCTGCTGGGCTGCGGCGCCATCACCACGCCCCCCAATACGGATTTTCCATGGCGGCTTGAGGTTATTTACAACGACATGACCCAGCTGCTGCAAACGGCACAGCCGGAGGCGGTGGCCATCGAGGAGCTGTTCTTCGGCCAGAACGTCACCACGGGTATCAATGTCGCCCAGAGCCGGGGGGTCATTCTGCTGGCCATCCATCAGGCGGGGCTGCCCATTTTTGAATACAAGCCCATGCAGGTCAAGCAGGCCGTGGTGGGCTACGGCAACGCCAGCAAGCATCAGGTGCAGGACATGACCAAGCGTTTACTCCATTTGCAGGCCATGCCCAAGCCCGACGACGCCGCCGACGCCATCGCCATCGCCCTGTGCCACGCCCGTTCGGCAACCTCCCTGCTTGCCCGGGCGGAGAAGCAGGCGGAAAGGTAAATCGGAATTTGACGGAGGTGAAATAGCAGATGAAAATTGAGAACAACATTCTAAAACATTATCTCAAAAATGTATACTTTATTACAGGTACAGCCTACGCGGGAAAGTCAACTACAGTAAAAATGCTTGCTGAACGATATGATATGGTTTTCTGCGGAGAAAACTATCATTCAAAGGTATCGGATGCTGTAGCAACACCAGATGCTCAGCCTGATATTTGCTTTTTGAAAACCCTAACTGATTGGAAAGAATTTGTTACTCGGACTCCCGAGGAGTATGAGCGTTGGATTTATAGCACATCAAAAGAAGCGGCAGAATTTGAGGTTGCAGAACTCATTTCGATATCACAGGATAGGAAAGTTATCGTTGATACGAATATTCCTGTTGGTATTCTTAAAGAAATATCCAACTACAATCATGTCGCTGTTATGCTCTCCCCTTTGTCTATGAGTGTTGACCGTTTCTTTGACCGAAGCGACCCTGAAAAGCAATTTCTTCTCAATGTTATCGAGAGTTGTGAAGATTCAAAAACGGTTATGGAGAATTATAGGCGAGGTCTGGAACTTATCAATGGTCAAAAGCACTATGATGAATATACCAACAGCGGTTTTTTTACGGTAGTTCGGCAAGATACGCAGAAAGACACAAGAGAAGAAATTTGTGAGATAATTGCCAGACACTTTGGTTTGATTTGACAAATTCCGGTTTGGCGCTGAAATTCCCTGTGCGAAGATTGTTATCTGACCCACTTCATTAAATTTGTATCCAACGACCGAGGTGTTTCTATGTTATATTACGTTTCCGGCACGGTTGCCGTGCTTGAGCCGGGTCTGGCCGTCATCGACTGCGGCGGCGTGGGCTACGGCTGCCGCGTCACCGCTTACACCGCC
>HF988084.1:21179-25549 GCA_000434635.1 Firmicutes bacterium CAG:110
CACCGCCGGTCAGCTGAAGCTGAACCAGAACGCCCGGCTGTACATTACCGAGTCCATCCGGGAGGACGCCTTTGACCTGTACGGCTTTATCAGCCGGGAGGAGCAGCGGTGCTTTGAACTGCTGACCTCCGTCAATGGTGTCGGCCCCAAGGCCGCGCTGGCAATTCTGTCCTCCGGCGGGCCTCAGAATTTTACATTGGCCGTCATGACCGGGGACGAAAAGATGCTCACCGCCGCACAGGGCGTGGGCAAAAAGCTCGCCCAGCGCATCATTCTGGAATTGAAAGAAAAAATCGGCGGGAGCAGCATGGAGCTGGATTTTTCCGCCGGTACCCCCTCCGCCGCCCCGGCGCAGACCGGCGGCGCGGCCGCCATGGCGCGAGCCGCTTTGCAGGAGCTGGGCTACTCCCCCGTGGAGATCTCCGCCGCCCTCAAGGGCGTTGACCCGGGCGCAAGCACCGAGGAAATGGTGCGCTTTGCCCTGCGCGCCATGGTGATGAAGGGCTGATTTTCAAACAATGACTCCGCTCTTGGAGGTAAATTATGAGTCTCGAATTTTCTCAGGAACTGGATACCCCCATTGTTTCCCCCACCTTCGCGCCTCAGGATGCGGGGGAGATCGGTCTGCGGCCGAAGCTCCTTTCCGACTACACCGGGCAGGAAAAGGCCAAGGGAAATCTCTCTATTTATATTGAAGCCGCCCGGCGGCGTGGAGAACCTCTGGATCACACCCTGCTGTACGGCCCTCCCGGTCTGGGCAAAACCACGCTGGCGGGCGTTATCGCCAACGAAATGGGCGTGAACATCCGTGTCACCTCCGGCCCTGCCATTGAAAAGCCCGGCGACCTTGCGGCGCTGCTGACCAACCTGAACCCCGGCGACATTCTGTTCATCGATGAAATCCACCGCTTAAACCGGGTGGTGGAGGAAATTCTCTACCCCGCCATGGAGGATTTTGCCATCGACATTATTGTGGGCAAAGGCCCCAGCGCCAACTCTATCCGGCTGGATCTGCCGAAGTTCACCCTCGTGGGCGCGACCACCCGGGCAGGCCAGCTGTCTGCGCCTCTGCGTGACCGGTTCGGCGTCAATCTGCGTCTGGAGCTGTACACCCCGGAGGAACTGGCGAAGATCGTCACCCGCTCCGCCGCCATTCTGGGAATGCCCATCGACCCCAAGGGCGCTATGGAGATCGCTTCCCGCAGCCGCGGCACCCCCCGGATTGCCAACCGTTTTCTCCGCCGGGTGCGGGATTTCGCTGAGGTCATGGGCGACGGCACCATCACGAAGGAGGCCGCCGACCTTGCTCTGCGCCGTCTGGAAGTGGACAAGCTGGGGCTTGACAACATCGACCGCCGGATGCTCACCGCCATCATTCAGAACTACGGCGGCGGCCCCGTGGGCTTAGAAACGCTGGCCGCCACCATCGGCGAGGAAGCCGTGACGCTGGAAGACGTCTACGAGCCGTATCTCATGCAGCTGGGCTTTCTCACCCGCACACCCCGGGGGCGCTGCGTGACGGCGCTGGCCTACGACCATCTGCACATTCCCTACGAGGGACAGTCCCAGTTTTCCATCTGACCGGGACTTCCCGGCTCTGTATCGCTACTCCAAGTTGCACAAATCCGCAAAAAATTCAGGAATTTTTTTCATAAAGGATTGACAAAAGGATTTCGTGTGGTATAATCCGACTTGTGGCAGAAGATTGCCGCTAATTAACCGACCCTGCGTTATAACATTCATCCAGTGGGATTTCACGGGGCAACAACTAACCGAAGAGAGGTATTTTCCAATGTACGAAGACAAGACTTTAGTGTGCAAAGAGTGTGGCAAGGAATTCGTGTTCACCGCCGGTGAGCAGGAGTTCTACGCAGAGCGCGGCTTCCAGAACGAGCCTCAGCGCTGCAAGGCTTGCCGTGACGCTCGCAAGAACGCTACCCGTGGCCCCCGTGAGTTCTTCACCGCTACCTGCGCTCGTTGCGGCGGCGAGGCGAAGGTTCCCTTCCAGCCCAAGTCCGACCGTCCCGTGTACTGCAGCGAGTGCTTCGCTCAGATGCGCGCCAACGGCTGATTGCTGAAATGAGAATGACCGGGAAAGGCGATAGTCTTTCCCGGTTTCATTTTGTACTTAAGGGGCGGTATCTCTTTGGGGTGGAGAAACGCTGCCCGGTGTAGGCGCTTGCTGACTGCTTGCCGTCGGGTTTCGTGGGTGCTATACGGAATGTTGGTTCAACAAATCGGAATTTGTTGCTCCATACGCCCTTGACAATAGTCCTTACAATATACTATAATAATATTTACAAATACTATTTGTAAGTGGGGGACTTATGGAAAACAATCATTTTAACGTTGCGTGGGCGAAAAGCACTGCTCTATATACAAAAGCAGCTTCGGTACTTGGCGTCGGATACCCGGAAATGATGGTGCTGTATGCGCTGGAATCCATGGGAGAACTGACGCAAAAGCAGATCGCAGAGAATTTCGGTATGCAAAAACAGACGGTTCATACGGTCGTGAGCGCACTTCAAAAGAAGGGCTATTTACTGTTGGAGGCCAGCGAGGGCGATAAACGTGAGAAGCGGATCGTCTTGACTGAAAGCGGACAGGTATACGCCCACAGAATGATTGCGCCTTTACGAAAAGCCGAGGAGAAGGTTTATAGAACAATCGGGAACGAACGGCTCCAAGCCATGTGTGAAATTCTTGACCTTTTCAATCTTCTCTTTGAAAGAGAGCTGAGCGGAGGTCTGGGCAGTGAATAACAAGCGGACTTTCTTTCAGTATGTGATTCCGTCCGTGTTATCCTTTGCGCTTTCTGGGGTGTATGCCATCGTTGACGGTTTCTTTGTAGGCAACTCAATCGGGGATGCCGGACTTTCCGCAATCAACATTGCATATCCCATCACGGCGGTCCTGCAATCCGTAGGGACAGGAATCGGAATGGGTGGTTCAGTCAAATACTCCATTCTGAAAGCAGCAGGAAATGAGAAAAAAGCACGGGAGTTCGTTGCCGGTGCAACATGGCTGATGCTTCTTTTCAGCGCTGTCCTGACTGTCACCGTTTTCTTCACTTCAGAGAAAATCCTTTCTGCCCTTGGTGCATCGGGCGAGTTGCTTACTCTGGGAAATGAGTATATCAAGGTAATTGCCCTTGGAGCGATTTTACAGGTGTTCGGCACCGGACTGGTTCCGTTTATGCGTAATTACGGCGGTTCTTTGTGGGCAATGATCGCTATGATCTGCGGCTTTGCTACCAATATTGTTCTTGACTATACTTTTGTGTGGGTTCTTGGACGGGGCATGTACGGTGCGGCATTGGCGACCATTATTGGGCAGGGAGTTACCATGGCGGTTGCACTCGCGTATTGCGCCATCAAAAAGAACCTCACTCTGAAAATCGCACCTGTTGATACCCCGAAAGCGGCATTTCAGATATTAAAAATCGGACTTGCTCCATTTGGCTTGACCCTTGCCCCAAATATCTCTCTTGTGATCATCAACCGATTTTCGGATTCTTATGGCGGACAGGAGGCTATCGCCACCTATGCCTGTATCTCCTATATCATCTGCATTGTTTATCTTCTTTTGCAGGGTGTCGGTGATGGTAGCCAGCCGCTCATGAGTCAGTTCTACGGAGCAGGCGAAGAAGAATCGCTCAAACAAACCAAAACGCTGGCGTATGAATTTTCCATGGTTTTGGCGGTAATCAGTGCGATTCTGATTTACCTGCTCCGTGGAAAGATTGGACTACTGTTCGGTTCATCTGCCGAGGTAAACGCAGGGGTCATAAAGGTCATGCCGATCTTCCTTGTGTCGGTTCCGTTTGACGCCATCACACGAGTTTCCACGGCGGCTTTCTACGCAACCGAAAAAAGTGTGCTGTCCTATGTTCTGACCTTTATCGAACCCATCATCATGCTGGTGTTGATGCTGATGCTGCCGCCGGTGTTTGGCGGTCAAATCATGATTTGGTGGAGCGCCGTATTTGCAAAGGTCATTACCGCATCAGTAAGCATTGTGCTGTCCGTTAGATATAGCGCACAAAGAAATCGATAACTTCCAGTTTGGCGATTTGCCTCTGCGTGGCTTTCATACACAAAACCGGGAAGGGCAATGCTCTTCCCGGTTTTTGCTGATTTTTCCCAGTCAGTTCTCTTTCCGACTCTCCATATGCCCCGACTGGATGACCGGCGGCTTGGGGTCGGCCACTTCCCAGGACAGCGGCTTCTTTTCGTCCTCTTTCACGGCGTTCTCACCTCGCATACAGTATGCGCCGTTTCGCCAAAAAGATGCAAAGCACCCCTTGCCTCTCCCTTCGGGAGAGGTGGACGAGCGCAGCGAGGACGGAGAGGGTAAGTAAGGCCGCAATG
>HF988084.1:25573-29481 GCA_000434635.1 Firmicutes bacterium CAG:110
GGCCGCAATGCCCTCTCAGTCACCTTCGGTGACAGCTCTCCCAGAGGGAGAGCCAAGGGCGGATTCCGTTAAAATTACTCCAGCACCGATTCAAAAACTGCCTTGACCGAGCTGATTCTTCCCGCCTCAAAGGGACTTTCCAGTCCGGCGCTGTCCAGGAAGGCCAGGAAATAGGATTCCTCCGTCGTCAGATTCTGTTCGTACAGCTCAAGACCCGCACCCCGCTGCTCCTGCTCCAGCTGATACAGCTGCATCGCCGCGTCGTTGCTGACCACATAGCTGAACACGTACATGGGGTTTGTATAGAAATGGGTCACGTCCACAAACTCCCGCCGGTCGTAGCCCACGCTGTCAAAGCCGAAGTCCAGCGCGACCTGCTCGTACAGCGCGTACAGTCCCTCCGCAGACAGCGCGTCGCCGGTCAGGCTGTACATCTGCCGCTCAAAGCTGGCATACGCTCCCTGCTCCACGTAATTGCCAAGGCTGTCCGCCATTTTTGCCCGGGTCAGGTCTTCCCCACCGTAGCACAGACTCAGATATTCCATGCCCGTGGAGAAGAATTCCGACACGTCCACCCCGGCTGCGCTGCCGTAGCTGGCATAGTCATTGCAGAAGTGGCCGAACTCATGGGCAAGAACCAGCTTGTCGTAGGCCGTCAGCGTGGCGTTCATGAAGATGAACGGCTCCTGATAGCTGGTCAGGTATTGCTCAAAAGAGGAATTGTACTTGTTCTCCCCGTAGCCGGTGTCGTAGAGCTTCGCCGTCTTCATCAGGTCATGGGCTTCCTTGACCGTGCCGCCCATGCCCTCTGCCGCCGTGGCTAAGTAGTTAAGGGTCTCCCTTTCCGAAGCGTACTCACCGGTCGCCTCCCATGCGCCGGCGTCCAGCTCCCGGTACAGCGGCACCAGCTCCCGGCGGATGTCGTCCAGAAGCTGCTCTTCCTCCGCGGCAGTGTAGTCCCGGTAGAAGTAGAAGTCCTCGGCAAACTGGGGATAATCCGAATAGCCGCAGTATTCCGCTATCTCCTGCCGGACGGCGATCAGCTCCGCCAGAAGGGACGCCATGCCGTCCGCGCAGGCGTCATAGTAGCCTTGCGTATCGTCCTGATAGTCCGCCGCCTGAGCGGACAGCTCGTAATACCGGGTTTGCAGCCGGGCTTCCTCCTCCAGCATGGCGGTGAAGGTCTCGTCCCAGACGCTTTCCTCATCCTCATAGCTGTCAAAAAAGCCCTCGCCGAAATATTCCTCCTGCTCCAGTTCCTCCCGGGCGGGGGACTGGGCAAGCGCCCGGTAAAGCTCCTGTAAGGCGGCGTCCACCGTGGCCGCGTTCTGGGTGCAGTAGTTGTACTCGTCCTCCCAGTAGGTGTCCGTCAGATCTGCACAGTAATGGATATCCGCCAGCGCGTAGTAGGTGCTGAACCAGTCATAGGCGTCGTAAAAGTCGTATATCCCGTCCAGAATGGCCGAAACATCGTCCCCTTCCGCCGCCTCGCAGGCGGCGTCCAGCGTCTGCTGGAGCTGGGTCATATCCGGGCGCTCGTAGGTCATGCTCTCGTAGGGGACAATGGCGTTCCCATCCACCAGCGAACGCACAGCGCCGAAATACTCGCCAAAGTCCACCATGCCGCAGCCGGACAGCAGCACTGCCGCCGTCAGCACCAGCGCGATCAGCCGTAAAAACCTTATTTTCATTCTCTTTCCTCCTATACCCGTGCTTCCGGTTCCATGCCGCACTGCGCGATGCGCCTGCGCAGCCAGCCGCCCTGAAAATATACAATCGAAAATACCGTCGCCGCCAGCAACCAGCTCAGGGGGTAACAGACGGCCAGCAGCTCGATCCTGTGCCACGTCCTCACCACCGTGAAGATCCACACCACCCGGAACACGCACACGCATACGCAGGTGATGACCGTGGGAAGCACCGAACATCCGGTGCCCCGCATGGCTCCGGCGAATACCTCCACCGGCATGAACAGCACGTTGAACGGCACCGTCCACGCCATGACATACGCCCCCAGCCTGATCACAGCCGGGTCGGTGGTGTAAATTCCCAGAATGAAGGGGCGGAACGTGATGACCAGCGCGCTCATCGCCCCCGTCAGCACCACGCTCATACCCATGCAGACCCAGACGCTCTGACGAATCCTGTCGTATTTCTGCGCGCCGAAATTCTGCCCCACGAAGGTGGTCACCGATACGCCGAAAGCGCCGGAGATCATCCAAGTCAGGCTGTCGGTCTTAACATATGCCGTCCATGCCGCCACCGCCACGTCTCCGAAGGAATTGATGCCGGACTGTATCAGAAGATTGGCAAGGTCAAATGTCACGAATTGCAGTCCCGCCGGGACGCCAACGTAAAGGATGCGTTTCAGCAGCCCGCCCTGAAAGCGGATCTTTTTCAGAGAGAGCCGTGTTTCTTCCGGCTGGCGGAGCAGCGCCACCGTGACCATCCCCGCGCTGACCACCTGAGAGAAGACCGTCGCGATGGCGGCCCCCGCCACGCCCAGCTTCAGCACCACCACGCACAGGATGTCCAGCACGATGTTGACCCCGCAGGCAGCCATCAGGAACATGGTAGGTTTTCGGGAATCGCCCATGGCCCGGAGAATGCCCGCGCCCATGTTGTAGAGCATGGAGGCGATCGCCCCGCCAAAATAGATTTTGATGTACAGAACGGCGTCGTCCATGCAGCTTTCCGGGGTGTTCATCAGCCCCAGAATTTTAGGGCCGAGGGAGTAGCCCAGCGTCATCACCACCGCGCCCAGCACAAGCGACAGCGCCACGCCGGTATGGAGGGTATCCTGCACGCCCTGCTTACTTTTCGCGCCGTAAAACTGGGACAGCAGCACCGTCGCACCGGTGCTCAGTCCGATGAAAAAGCCGTTCATCAGGTTCAGCAGTGCGGAGGTAGACCCCACCGCCGCCAGCGCCCGGGTGCCGACGAACCGGCCGACGATGATGGTGTCCACGGTATTGTACATCTGCTGGAAAAAGCTCCCAAGCAGAATGGGAAAGAAAAAGAAAAGCAGCTGCTTCCAGATCACGCCCTCCGTAATGCGCTGCGACGGCAATTCGCCCTGCATAAAAAGTGCCTCCCGACGGATATACTGGGACGATTCTACCATAGAAACGGCAGACTGTCCATTGATTTTTTCAGGCAGCGCGCACCGTGTCCAACAGGTGGAAAACCGGAAAATAGAAATAACCCCCGGCCTGCTGTCACGACAGCCGCCGAGGGTCATTCCTCTGCGATCTTGGTATCTAACATCTGTTGGTTAACCTCTCTTTCTGCGGAGTAGACGTCGGCGTTCCGCCTTACAGATTTGGAATTCCTCCCGTGAAAATTCCTTTCTTTACATTTTGGGAAGACCATATATGATCGGGAGATTTACCTTGGGAAGCCGTCGTCTCTGAGAAGATTTACCTGTACATTGGTATCACCTCTTTGTGTCTATAAAATAACATATTCCTTCCTGAAATGCAACTCGGAATTTTGTATAAAATATACCATTTTATTTACTGCATAACATAGAATTCCAGCGTATTAACCAATTTATCGTTGACATATTCCCTGCGCTATGTTAGCATAAATGTGTTGGGGTCAGTCTGCGGACTGGCCGTTTGCAGACTGAGGGCGGGGATATCCCCGCCCTCAGCCGTTTACGATTCCGGATACGATCCTGTGCATTTCCGCCTCCGAACGGGCACCGTGCGCCCGGGTCAGAATGTCGCTCTGCGCTTCACGGGAAAGCGCCGCATAGGCTTCCATAGCCGCAGAATTCTGTGCCAGCGCCATGGCGAACCCAATGGGCATTTGCTGAAAATCCATGCTGGCTCTCCTTTCCGCTGCCTTACGCCGCCGCGTCCAGCATATTCTCAATAAAAATCCTATACCCCGTAGTCGGATCG
>HF988085.1 GCA_000434635.1 Firmicutes bacterium CAG:110
TGGGACAAAAATCCTGCCTGAGACTTCTTACCGAATTGTGCGGTGCTGCCCTAAACCCACGTCCCCCTGCATTATAAAATTACAGAAACGAAAGGATGATTGCTATGTTTGTAACCCCCACCCCGCATATTTCCGCAAAGCCCGGTGATTTCGGCAAGACCGTACTGATGCCCGGCGACCCTCTGCGCAGCAAATTCATCGCCGAGAATTTCCTGGAAAACCCCGTCCTCGTCAACAACGTCCGGGGCGTGCAGGGCTACACCGGCACCTACAAGGGCGTCAAGGTCTCCGTCATGGCCTCCGGCATGGGTATGCCCGCCATCGGCATTTATTCCCATGAGCTGTTCAACGGCTACGGAGTGGAGAATATTATCCGCGTCGGCTCCGCGGGTGCCATTCAGGAGAATATCCACCTGTATGATCTGGTGATCGCCCAGGGCGCCTGCACCGATTCCAACTTTGCCGCCCAGTTCCATCTCCCCGGCACCTTCGCCCCCATCGCATCATGGGAGCTGCTGAAGGAGGCCGTCAGGGCCGCCGAGGAAAACGGCGCCGTCTACCACGTGGGCAACGTGAATTCCTCCGACGTGTTCTACGGCGACCACGCGCTGGTCCCCGAGGGACTGGACAGCCTGTACGGCCTGAAGAAGATGGGCGTCATGGCGCTGGAAATGGAAGCCGCTGCCCTGTACATGAACGCCGCCCGGTACGGCAAGCGGGCGCTGTGCATCTGCACCATTTCCGACCACATCCTCACCGGCGAGGATACCACCTCCGAGCAGCGCCAGAATTCCTTCACCACCATGATGAAGGTGGCGCTGGACACCGCCGTGGCTATGGAGAACAAGTAAACCCCAGAATCTAATACTATTTCTTCATAAAATGATTTCATCATTTTATGAAAGCCGTTTCACGGCAGACCGCCTGGGCGGCGGTAAGAAATGTATTGAT
>HF988086.1:0-20892 GCA_000434635.1 Firmicutes bacterium CAG:110
CCTACAGGAATTTGTCCAGAAAGTTAAGCAATCCAAGGGGTATCTGGTGGTTATTCTGGGTATCGGGATACCTCCTTAATGGGCCCCGAATAGGGACTTTGACAGGCTGCCCGTCTTGAACAGCGCAAAGCACAGCAGCACCGTATACCCCATGCAGGCCCAGATGGCGGCGGACACGTTGCTTCCCACGCCGATGTTCTGCACCAGCACAGAATAAATGCCAACACACACCATAATCAGAAATACCTGGAAGCCCAGGGCAAACAGCCGGGAAGAAAGATCGTCTCCGGGTGCCAAACGAAGGGCTTGGGATGCCTTGCCGCCCAGGTAGGCGAACAGGACATAGGGAATATTGGGGATTACAAATTTCTTGATATTTACCGTTCCACACCTCGATTCTTTTCTTTGACCAGCTCTTTCTCCAAAGGTTTCGGCTGCATCTCGGCCTCCTTCACGGCCTTTGCCAGCTGCGCACGGAGGGATGGCTTCCGGTTGAGCTTTCTAGCGGTGAACTCCTGGAAGGCTGCCGTAATGGCATCCGCGTCCCGGCTCTTGAAAAACACCAGATACCGGGGCTGCTCCGAAGCGGTATCCTTTTTCAGCGCGAAATCCACATGGTATTTCTTCGCCGTCTGTGTAAAGCACCGAATGTTCTTCTCCGTGATCTCGATATTGGAAAGCCCCGCGTTCTGACCGGCCAGCTGCTTTAAGGTCTGCTTGCCCCGGTAGATTTTGGGCTGCTTCTTCCGGTCCAGGTAGGCCCGGATGGCTCTGTCCAAAACCTGTTCCGTCATCTTTGCGGAGCTGATGATAAGGGCAACGGACTTGCCTGTGACTTCCTCCTGCATTTACCCTCCTTCCGCCAAATCGTGCTGCACCAGGGCCGAATAGTAGCTGCCCATGGTGACGCTGGCGTTGTATAGCGCCGCCAGCAGATATTTCTTGATGTTCCTGATCCGAGTGGTGTTCTCCTTCATGCAGGCAAGCACATACTGGATGTGGCTGCCTGTCAGTTTCAAAAAGCGAGAACGAACAACGTCTGCTGGGAAATCGTCGCTGGCAATTCGGATGGTTTTCCGGGAGGTGCAAACCGTATCCACCAGGATCTCCACAATTTCATTAAGCTGTTCCTGATCGATCTGGGGATTCTGAATAAGAACGTCATAGTCGATGTTTTCCAGAACTTCCTGCATAATCAGCGCGTCATCGCTGGGTAGCTCATAGGCTTCGATTTTTTGAATGCCTGTCGGGTTACGCAGTCCGTAGTCAATCAATTTTCCATTTCCGGTTTTACATAGCGGTAGACCTCGGCACCGAACGAAACACCGTCACCAACGGCGTACTCTTCAAAGCCGGATTTGTCCATCCAGACGTGATCCTCTTTTCCATCAAACATTGTTCCGCCGGTATACATCCCGCTGATGAAAATGCGTTTAAGGCAACGCCGCACAATTGTGCCTGCGAGCCTCATCCGTCTTTTTGTCCCACTTCTTCAGTTCGAAAAATGGGAAATACATACAGTATTCCTCCATTTTTCAAACTTTGAATTGGGACAAAAATCCTAGCTGAGTCTTCTTGTCAAATTGTGCGGTGTTGCCTTAAAACAAACGTGCTTTGACTTGACTTTTTCAATCTGTCCTTTGATACTAGTTTTCAATAAAACGGTTAAAAACCGTTTTATTCGGCTGCTGTTTCAGCAGCCAGCGGCGTAGCCGCAAAAAACGTAAGTCCATACATTTCTCGCCGCCGCCGGCGGCCTGCGAAGGATTCGCAGGATAAAATGGTGTTAACCATTTTATCGAGAAATAGTATGAAATGTGACATAACCGCATTGAAGAAGCAGCTAGGGTGTATCTGAAAAGAGGATTATTGATTTCAGAACGTTTCGTAGAAAGCAGCTTCTTTATAAGTTCTCACCGTTGGTCGCGATGACATCGGCGTACCAGGCAGCAGATTCCTTGGGAATTCGCTCGCAGGTACGGTAATCTACGTAGACAATGCCGAAGCGCTCCTCATAGCCGGAGCTCCATTCAAAGTTATCCAGAAAACTCCACTGCAGATATCCGCGGATGGGCGTTCCTTCCTCGATGGCCTTGCCCAACTCCAAAAGATAACGGTGCAGGAAATCAATCCGGTCAAGGTCGTGCACCTTCCCGTCCAGATAGACCTTGTCGTTGCAGCTCATGCCGTTCTCGGTGATGTAAATGGGCAAACCGTAGCGGCGGTAGATGTGCATAGGGCCATAGTGCAGCACTTCCGGCGTGACGCCCCACTTGCAAGCGGTCAGGGGGAAGCCGGGATTGCGCTTGACTTCCTCGCCCTGTTCGTTGACCATGAAGCCCTGATAGATATTCAGGCCAAGATAGTCCGGCGTTTCCATCATATCCCAGTCCCCGGGATCAATGGTGGCGGCGAAGCGCTTAAAGGCATCCGACGCACTGTCGTCATAGTGGTGAAGAATCAGGCTGTCAAGGAAAACGTTGAAACTCCAGCCCACCTTCAGGTCAAAGCTGGCGCGGTAGGCCGCTTCCCTTCCCTCCGGGGTATCCTTCTCGGGATATGCAAGGCTCCCGCATGGCACCACGCCCACAAGGGTTTCTTTGCCGCATACCTCCTTGATGGCTCGCTGGGCAGCGCTGTGGGCAAGGCAAAGGTTGTGGTAAACCAGAGCCACCTTCTCCTCCGGCAGCTTCCAGCCGGGGGCGTGATTGCCTGTTCCATAGCCAAGCTGAGCAATGCACTGAGGCTCGTTGATGGTCATAAAGTTCCGGACGCGTCCCTTGAAGCGCTGGGCGATGATACGGGCGTAACGTGCAAAAACGTCCGCAATCTCCCGGTTCAGCCAGCCGCCCTTATCCTGCAGGGCGCTGGGCAGATCCCAGTGGTAGAGGGTAATCAGCGGCTCAATCCCGCCCGCAATCAATTCATCTACCAGATTGTCGTAAAACCGGAGTCCCTGTTCGTTGACCTCGCCGTCACCGTCAGGTATGACTCTCGCCCAGCTGATGGAGAAGCGGTATGCCTTGATATTATGCTGCTTCATCAGCGCCACATCCTCCCGGTAGCGATGGTAGCTGTCGCAGGCTACGTCGCCGGTGTCCCGGTTTTTGATGTTGTTGGCAGCGGGGTCATGGCAGAAATCGTCCCAGATATTGGGGCCTTTCCCATCCTCATTCCAGGCACCTTCGCACTGATAAGATGCGCAGGCAGCACCCCATAGAAAATTCTTTGGAAACTTGCTCATACTGTCACCTCAACATGATACTTTTTCTTCCCGTCCTTCATGGGAATCAGATTGCCCGCCACATTTTCACCGTCCACGCGCAGGCTGTAAGTCCCCGTCTGAACCACGTGGATGTGGTAGGCTGCACCCCGGTAACGGCGCCGGACAGAGTACTCCTCCAGCGCTCTGGGCAGGCATGGGTCGATTCGCAATCCGGCAGGGGTGGGTTTCACACCCAGAATATACTGGCTGATATTCACGAACGTCCAGGCGGCTGTGCCAGTGAGCCAGCTGTTTCTTGCCGCGCCCTCATCGTAAGAAGCGCGGGCCGCCACCGTCTGGGCATAGACATAGGGTTCCACCCGGCGAATGTCGCTGTGTTCCTCCTGATAAACAGGGCAGGTTCTGCGGTAGATATCAAAGGCATTCTCTCCTCTGCCCACAACGGTTTCCGCGATGCTGATCCAAGGGTTGTTGTGGCAGAAAACGGAGCCGTTTTCCTTGTATCCGGGAGGATAGCTGGTAATTTCTCCCAGCTCTTTGTGATAAACGGTATAGCAGGGTGCCAGCAGCTCCACGCCGTATTTGCCCAGCAGCCGCTGCCGCACGGAGTCCAGTGCCCGAACCGCTTTGCCGTCGTCAGTTCCGATGCCGGCCATGACGCACATACCCTGGGGCTCGATGAAAATCTGGCCCTCGTCGCAGGTATGGCTTCCCACGGCATTGCCGTAAGCATCATAGGCACGAACGAACCAGTCTCCGTCCCAACCGGCGGTCTTGACAGCGGCTTCCATTTCCGCCGCCGCTGCTTCCACCTCCGCCGCCTCGTTGTCCAGACCGGCATACCGGCACAGCGAGGCATACTGTTTTCCGTAGAGGACGAACATGCCGCCGATGAACACAGATTCCGCCACAGGGCCTTCCGAAGGGCCGGTGGTCTGGAAGCTCTCGCCGGGTTCTTCCGAGAAGCAGTTCAGGTTCAGGCAGTCGTTCCAGTCGGCTCTGCCAATCAGGGGAAGGCCGTGGGGTCCTTTATGGTTCATGGTGTAGCGGACGCTCCTGCGCAGATGCTCCATCAAGGGCGCTTCGCTGCCGGGGACATTGTCAAAGGGCGTGGGATGCTCCAGAATGGAAAAGTCCCCCGTCTCGCTGATATAAGCGTAAGTACAGGCAACCAGCCACAGCGGGTCATCATTGAAGCCGCTGCCCACATCGTTGTTGCCCCGTTTTGTCAGAGGCTGGTACTGATGATAGGTGGAGCCGTCCGCCCACTGGATGGAGGCAATGTCGATGATGCGTTCCCGGGCACGCTCCGGCGCCATGTGGACAAAACCCAGCAAATCCTGGCAGCTGTCCCGGAACCCCATGCCCCGTCCGGTACCGGACTCAAAGTAGCTGGCACTGCGGCTCATATTAAAGGTGACCATGCACTGGTACTGGTGCCAGATGTTCACCATACGGTTGAGCTTCTCGTCGCCGCTTTCCAGGGTGTAGACGCCCAGCAGCTTGTCCCAATATTCCGCCAGTTCCGTCAGGGCATTCTCAACGGATGTATCCGTGGAGAACTTTTTCAGCACCCGGTAGGCGGTATCCTTGCGGATAACGCCGGGAGTCAGGAATTTCCGGTCTCTGGGATTTTTGCCATAGCCGAGGACAAACACAAATCCCCTTTCTTCGCCGGGTGCAAGGGTTACATCCAGCGCCAGTCCCGCCATAGGCGCGCCGCCGTGGGCGACAAAATCGCCGGTCTTTCCACTCAGAATAGCCTGAGGTCTTGCAAAAGTCCCAAAGGTTCCCAAAAAATGATCCCGGTCGGTGTCGTAGCCCGCAATGGGGGCATTCACGCCGTAATAGGCATAGTGATTCCGCCGCTCCCGGTATTCGGTTTTGTGATAAATTGCGCTGCCTTCCACTTCCAGCTCGCCGATGTTCAGGTTCCGCTGGAAATTGGTGGCGTCATCCACCGTGTTCCACAGGCACCACTCTACGGCAGCGGTGAAGCGGAAGCGCTTGGTTTCCGCTGAGCGGTTGGTCAGGCGGACGCGCTGCACCTCGCAATTTTCCCCGATGGGTACGAGAAAAGTCAGCTCCGCGTAAAGGCCGTCCTTCTCCGTCTCAAAAACGGTGTAGCCCATACCATGACGGCAGCGGTAACTGTCCAGCGACCGATCCACGGGATGGAAGGTGGGGCTCCAGGGCGCTTTATCTTCCTCTTTGATGTAGAAAAACCGTCCGCCCACATCTGCCGGGACATTATTGTAGCGGTAGCGCAGGATGCGCTGAAGCTTCGCGTCACGGTAGAAGCAGTAGCCGCCAGCGGTATTGCTGATGAGGGAGAAAAACTCCTGGCTGCCCAGATAGTTGATCCAGGGCATGGGAGTTGCCGGGGTTTCAATTACATACTCTTTTCTTTTATCGTCAAAAAAACCATATTGCATGACGAAAGTCCTCCAGATGGAAGATGATGATTGCCGGAGGGCCTTACACAGGCCCTCCCAAATGAAATTAAAGACTGTTCAGCTGATCCAGAAGACGATCCAGCATCTCCTGGGACACCATTCCGCCGCCGAAGCTCAGGGCGCCGCGAAGGGGCATATACTGCATCATCGCCATGTTCATCTCGTCGGAAATGGCTTCCTTTGCCGCATCTGTGTTCTCGGCGTTGTCCGGGGAAAACGTCTTTTTAATGACCTCCAGCATGGGCGCCATCACGGCAGCTGCGCTGGGGTCTGCCATCAGATCCATGAAAATGGTGTCCATGGTGTAGTGCTTTTTGACCCTCACAGTGGAGGTAACATTCACGGCAGCACTCACGTCGATGTGCCGGGAGGACTGCCCCACTTCAATCGTAAACTCGCCTGTCTTGACGTGCCAGTCGTGAATCTGGGCGTTCCAGTAGGCGAAGGCGCGCTTGTCCAGTGTGAAGGTCACGTCCTTGCTTTCCCCGGGCTGGAGAGCAACCTTATCAAAGCCCTTCAGCTCCCGCACCGGGCGGAGCACCTCGCTGTGCTTCTCACCTACGTAGAGCTGGACAACGGTTTTGCCGAAGCGGCTGCCGGTATTCGTCACGGTAACCGTGGCGGTAAGGGTATCCCGGTCGGTGATCTCCGACGCGTTCAGGCGCAGATTCGAGTAGGCAAAGGTGGTGTAGCTCAGGCCGTGGCCGAAGGGGAACAGAACATCCATTTCCTTCTTATCATAATAGCGGTAGCCCACGAACACGCCCTCGCGGTAGTCCGCCTCGTTGCCCTCGCCGCCGTAGAAAAGGTAGGAGGGGTTATCGGACAGCTTGACGGGGAAGGTCTCCGGCAGATGACCGGAGGGATTCACTTCGCCATAGAGCACGCGAACCGTCGCCAGGCCAACCGCCTGACCGCCCAGATAGCCTTCCAGAACCGCCTTGACCTTGCCGATCCAGGGCATCTCTACAGGAGAGCCGTTGTGGAGTACCACCACGGTGTTGGGGTTCACTTCCGCGACAGCCTCAATCAGTCTGTTCTGGCAGTCGGGCATACGCATATGGCTGCGGTCATAGCCCTCGGATTCATAAGCATCCGGCAAGCCCGCGAACACAACGGCAACCTTGGCTTTCTTCGCTGCGGCAACCGCTTCGGCAATCATTTCATCGGTCGCCGCGTCCTCCGCAACGCCGTAGCCCCGAGCATAGGTCACCTTTTTTCCCTCCGCCGCTTCCAGCGCGGAGGTGGTCTTGAAGCAGTTGATATGGGAGCTGCCGCCGCCCTGGAACCGGGGCTTTACCGCAAACTCACCAATAAAGGCCGCCTCCTCGTCCTGACTCAGGGGCAGAATTCCCTCATTCTTCAGCAGAACCATACAGTCTGCAGCAATGTCTGCACTCAGAAGGTGCTGGGCTTCCATATCCCAGGGAGTTTCGGGTTTCGCGTTTTCCAGGTAGCGGAAGTTGATGGTGAGAATCCGCTCCACCGCCTGATCCACCAGCTTTTCGTCCAGCTTGCCGCTGCGAACCGCTTCCACGATCCGGGCATCATTGATACCGCCGGAAGAAGGCATTTCCAGATCCAGCCCGGCGGCAACGCCGGCAACACGGTTGGAAACCGCGCCCCAGTCGGACATCACATAACCCTCAAAGCCCCATTCCTTCCGAAGCACATCGGTCAGCAGCCAGGGATTCTCCGAGGCAAAGACGCCGTTGATCCGGTTGTAGGAGCACATCACCGTCCACGGCTGCGCCTTTTTCACGGATGTTTCAAAGGCGGGGAAATAGATTTCCCGCAGCGTCCGCTCATCGGCGTTGGAGCTGGAGCTCATGCGGCGGTGCTCCTGATTGTTGGCGGCAAAGTGCTTGATGGAGGTGCCCACATTGCGGCTCTGCACGCCGTTAATATAGGCGGCAGACATTTCACCCGCCAGATAGGGATCCTCAGAAAAATACTCAAAATTTCTTCCGCACAGAGGGGAACGCTTGATATTGACAGCCGGGCCCAGAACCACGCTGAGCTTTTCATGCTGGCAGCTGTCGCCGATGGCTTCGCCCATTTTCCGGATCAGATCCCGGTCGAAGGACGCTGCCGTGGCGGAGGCTGCCGGCATACACACAGCCTTGATGCTGTCATTCATGCCCAGGTGATCCCCTTTGTCATCCTGCTTGCGCAAACCATGCGGGCCGTCGCTGACCATCACGGAGGGAACTCCCAGACGCTTGACGGATTTGGTATGCCAAAAATCCAGACCGGAGCACAGGCCGGCCTTCTCTTCCAGAGTCATTTGGGAAACCAGTGCTTTAATTTCCATAATACATACTCCTTATACGAGCTTACCGCAGCATCGAGGGCTAAGATTTCCGCAATGCTGCGGTAATGGCTGATACTATTTCAGTTCTACCGTGCTCAGATCCCATTCCTCATGAATCTTGGGAACGTCGCTGATCAGGCGCTTGGTATACGCGGCCTTGGGATTGAGGATGACCTCGTCCGCCTTGCCGAATTCCACAAACCTGCCATGCTCCATGATATAAACGGTATCGGAAATGTAATACGCCAGGCCAATATCGTGGGTGATGAAGATAACGGTCATGCCGATCTCATCGCGCAGCTGTAGCAGCATATCCAGAATGGTGGCGCGGGAGCAGGCGTCAACCATGGAGGTCGGCTCGTCCGCCAGCAAAATCTTGGGCTTGAGCAGGAAAATACGGGCGATCATCAGACGCTGCATCTGGCCGCCGGAGAGCTCGAAGGGATACTTATTGGTCAGCTCCGCGAACTTCAGGTTTACAAAGGAGCAGGCTTCGGTCATCATTTCGATCTTCTTCTCCTTGGGGAGATGCTTGCCGCCGCGCATGTTAATGCAGTCGAGAAGTACGGTGTCAATTTTATTGAAGGTATTGAAGGAAGAGAAGGGATCCTGGAAAATGGCCTGAATGCCTCTCCAGTATTCCTTTTTCTTTCTGTGGGAGGAAACGTCCCGGGGCTTGCCCTGGAACAGGATCTCCCCTTCCGTCTGATTCAGCAGACCCAGCAGCATTTTGGACAGGGTGGTCTTACCGGAGCCGGACTCACCGACGATGGAGACGAACTCGCCCTCGTGAAAGTCAAAGTCCACATGGTCAACAGCCACGGTTTTCTTTTCGCCAAGTCCGAATACCTTGGTTACCCCGTGGCCGGACAGGCAAAGCGGTGCGTTGGTGAAATCCTTCGTTTTCGGAACGTAATCACTCATGGCTGTACACCTCCTTCAATTCATCCTGACCCAGCAGGCAGCGGTACATACGTCCGTCGCCGAGATCCTTTTCGGGGATGGCGCTGTAGCGGCACTCAGGCCGGGCGTACTTGCACCGCTCGGCAAAACGACAGCCCTGAGGCGGTTTTTTCAGGTTGGGCGGCGTACCGGGAATCGCAGTCAGCTTGTGTCCGCGCGTGCCCTCCTCGGGAACCAGAATGGAGCTCATCAAGCCGTGGGAGTACGGATGCACGGGATCGAACACCATTTCTTCCGCAGTGCCCTTTTCCACAATCTGTCCGGCGTACATGACCATGATGTCATCGGTCACATTGTAGAGCAGAGGCAGCTCGTGGGTGATGAACAGCATGGACTTGATATAGCCCTTTTCCATCAGCTCCCGCATCATCTTGATAACCATCTTCTGAGAGGTCACGTCCAGCGCGGAGGAAGGTTCGTCGGCAATCAGAACCTTGGGGTTCAGAATGGTAGACACAGCGATGACGGTACGCTGCTTCATACCGCCGGACAGCTCCACCGCGTGTTTATCCAGCACCTCGGGCGGCAGACCCAGTTCCGCGAACCGTGCTTCCGCCAACTCCCGGATCAGCTTCTTGTCTTTCTTGGGGTCATGTGCCCGCACCACGTCCTCGATAAAGCGGATGATTCTCTGGGTTGGGTTCAGGGCGTTCATGGCAGCTTGGGGAATGTAGGCAATTTCCGTGCCGAGGATGCTCTTACGGACATCATCCGGCTTCATGCCGGAGATATTTCTGCCGTCGATGACGATATCGCCGCTCATATAGTGCAGAGGCGGGAAATAGTAGCCCATCATAGAAAGCGCCAGCGTGGATTTTCCGCAGCCGGACTCGCCCGCGATGCCCAGGGACTTGCCTTCCTCGATTTTGAAGGAGACGCCGTCCACGGCGTAAACATCCTCGTGGAAGCGGGTCACATATTTGGTTTTGAGGTTTCTGACCTCCAGCATTACTTTACCCATTGCGTCGTCCTCCTTAGTCTCTCAGGGTGGGATTGAATACCTGGTCGAGACCCGTGTTCATCAGATTCAAAGAGAAAGAGATGAGGGTGATGGTCAGAATCACAGGGAAGTAAGCCCACCAGGAACCGTTGGTATGCGCGGAATACAGCATGGCCCAGTTCATCATCAGACCCAGCGTAGGAACCTCGGTGGTCTTGGGGCCAAGACCCAGCAGTGACAGCTGTGCTTCGCTGAGGATGCCGGAGGAAACCTGAAGAATGAAAGCCATGACGACATAGGAAGCAATGTAGGGCAGGATATCCGTCAGCACGATGCGAACCAGACTGTGTCCGGAGAGCTTGCTCAGGTTGACGTGGTCACGGTTGCGCAGGCTGATGACCTGAGAACGGACGGAACGAGCGGTCCAGGTCCAGCTTGTCAAGCCGATAACCAACGCGACCACCGCCGCGCCGCGCTGTTCCTGACCGATGGAATAGGAAATCAAAATCAGCAGGATGAAGCTGGGGATAACGGTGAAAATGTTGGTGATGAACATAATCAGATCGTCCGCAAAGCCGCCTAAGTAACCGGCCAGCAGGCCCAGGGTCAGGCCAATGATTGTGGCAACGGCACCGGCGATCAGGCCGATTCTGATGGAGGTGCCGCAGGCGGACACCAGCTCTTTAAGGACGTCGCGGCCGAAGTTGTCGGTGCCCAGCGGCAGAGTCTTGACGTTGGCAACGGCACGGATGTTGACATAGTCGGTTTTGCTGATGGAATTCACCTTTTCCAGATCGCCCTCATCATTCTCATCGGCGATAATCCGCACGTCAGCGGAGCGCAGCTCCAGCAGAGCGTTATTCAGGCGCTTGTAATAGTTCCGCTTTGCCATGGTCATGCCGGCAGGCTTGGCGGTAACCTCGTAATTGTCGTTCCACAAATCCACCAACGCGTCGGTGTCGTTAATGTCCAGTCCGGACACGTCGATGCCCATAGCGGTGAACCACTCCACCATGGCAACCCTGTCCTCAGCGGACAGAGCCTTCGCGATTCGGTTATCGTCCGCGTCGGAAAGGCGCAGCGTCTCGGTGCCGGTGCCCACGGCGTCATACAGGGAAACGTAAGTACCGGGAGATGCGAAGGTGCCAACGCCAATCATTTCCAGAGGGTTTCCGGGGTTGAACATGGGATAGATCAGCATGATCAGAAGGATAAACACAAAAATGCCAAAACCAACCACAAATTTGGGGGAATGAAAAACCTGGTGCAGTGTATTCTTCATTTTTAATTCCTCCCTTAGCTGTCAAACTGGGCGGCTTTGACTCTGGGATCGATAAAGCCGTAGATGATGTCCAGCAGGAACGTCACTATCAGAACCATAATGGTGATAATCAGAGTAGTAGCAGAAATTAAGGGATAATCCGCCGCGGTCACGGCACTGTACATGGTGCTGCCGAGACCGGGATAGGAGAAGATGATCTCAGCGACCAGAGCACCGCCGATCATGGTGCCGATGGACAGCGCCAGGCCGGTGACCTGGGGCAGCATGGCGTTGCGGAAAACATAACCGACGATCTTGCGATCCTTGATGCCAAGGAACCGGGCATACTTGACATAGTCGGCATTAAGTTCATAGATAGACATGGAGCGCATACCCACGGCCTGACCGCCGATGGAAACCAGGACAATGCTCCAGAAGGGCAGCTGGTAGTGAGAAATCACAGAGGAAATAAACTTCCAGCTGAAATTGGGAATCATATCAAAACCATAGCCGCCGGAAATGGGAGCCCATTTCAGTTTCACGGCGAAGAGAACAAGAAGAATCACTGCCATACCGAAAGCCGGGACGTTGCCCAAAAACAGGAAGGTCGGGAGCAGAACCTTGTCAAAGCCCTTGCGGATGTACGCCGCCAGGGCGCCAAGCAGGTTGCCAAGCAGCCAGCCAACCAGGATCGCGGGCAACTGCAGGCAGATCGTCCACATGATGGCGCTGGAAATAATGTTGCTGACGGATCTGGGATACTGGCTGAAGGAAAGCCCGAAGTCGCCGTGGATGGCGTTCTTGCAGAAGATCAGAAACTGCTCCGCCATAGGCTTATTCGTACCGAACTGTTCTGCATAACGCTCGTAAATTTCCTGCACGGCAGAGGCGTCGGACATACCGTTCGCCATTTTACCGGTGATGGCCGCGACAGGGTCGGCAGGCATCAGCCGGGGCAGAAAGAAATTGAGGAATACTGCAACGACAAAAGTAATAAGAAACCAGATTATTTTTTTCCCAAAATATTTACGGTAGCCTTTCATGCTACTTTTCCCCCTTTAGCATAAAAACGGGAAGGGCCATGCTCCATGAAGGAGCATGGCCGCTTCGAATTAACTATTAGCCGACCAGCTCGAGCTCGTACAGCGCGGCAATACCGTAGCCATCGGTGCAGTCAGCAGGGGGAATGTTCCGGCCGTCATCGCCGGCGGGGAAGTTGGTCCAGACAGACTCGTTGACGCAGTGGAACACGGAAGGACGATACATCAGGGAGAAGCTGGGAACCTCGGTCAGGTAGATCTCGGTCAGCTTGGTGTACAGATCCTTCAGCTCAGCAGTGTCAGTGGTGGTGGGGATCTTCTTGATGAGAGCCTCAGCCTCGTCATTGACGTACTGGCCCCAGTTGCCGGACCAGTTGTTGGCAATACCCACATAGTCCTTGCCCATAAACTGGTTCACACGGCCCCAGGGATTGGAGGGAGTGGAAGCATCGGGAGACCACATGAAGATGGCGTACTCAGTCTGGTCGGGATCGACAAACACGGTCTGATAGATGGAGTACTCGGGATACAGAGTGGTGATCTCAACGCCAATGTTCTTACCGGCAGCGGCAACCACTTCCATGGAGGCCTGCCAGTCAGTCCAGCCGTTGGGGCAAACAGCGTTCAGGGAGATCTTCTCACCGTTCCACTCACGCCATCCGTCGCCGTCGCTGTCCACGATACCGGCTTCGTCCAGCAGAGCCTTGGCACCTTCGATGTCATTGCCTGCCCACTGCAGATCGGCAACGGCGTCGTGATCGTACAGAGCCTGCTCACCGTCGGTGGGGTTCATCAGGGAGCGGGGAACATCGGAGAAGCTGGGGGACTGATTGGTCATGGCGTTGGCGATGATGGTATCGTAGTCAACAGCCATGGCAATGGCCTTACGAAGGGCGGTATTCTCAGCGATAACGGGGAGGTTCATGTTGTACCATGCGGTAGGCATGGTCAGGCAGACACCATAGGGAGCTTCGTCATAGAAGGTGGAGATGGGCAGGCCGTCTTCCAGCCACAGATTCTGAATGTTGCCGATGAACTGCTGGCAAACGTCAACCTCGCCAGCCTTCAGAGCGACTTCACCAGCGGCGTTATCAGCGTAGATAACATGAGCCAGGTACTTGGGAACAGGGAGCTTACCCCACATGGAGGCGTCCTGACCCCAGTAGTTGTCGTCACGGATCAGAACGACCTTCTGATCGTCGGAGTAGTACTTGGTGTAGGGGCCGGACCAAACGACATCATCACCGGGGTCGTTCAGGATAGCGGTGGCGTCGCCGTTGCAGCGCTCAACGACCTTGTCGATCCAGGCAGCCTGCGCAATGGGAGCCAGTTCCAGGAAGTCCAGAACCTTCAGGGGGTTGACAGGCGCGCCGCTGGCATCAAGCTTGCAGTGGATGACCAGGCTCTTGTCACCGGTAGCCTCGATGCTGTCGATGAAAGCGCCGTAGGAAGAACCGGTGCCGTTGCCGATCTCAACGCCGATTTCCCAGGTGCGGACAACGTCGGCGGCGGTGACAGGCGTGCCGTCAGACCAATGGGCGGCTTCCTTCAGATTGACAGAAAGCTCAGTCATGTTGTCGTTCCAGGTGTAGTCGCCGTCGGCCAACAGACCGATCAGCTCGCCGGTCATTACGTTCCACATGTACAGGGTCTCGAACATGGTGGTACGGTAGCCGGCACCAGCGGCGAGGGCCATGGCGTTATTCTGGTTGGTTCCGATGACGTTCCAGGAGTTGACGGTACCCCACTGCTGACCAGCAAAGTACAGGGTCTCGTCACGAGGCAGGTCGGTGGTATTACCGGCTGCTTCGGTTTCGGCAGGAGCTTCCGCTTGCGTGGGAGCCTCGGTGGCAACGGGTGCTTTCGTCTCCGTAGTGGCGGAGCCGCCGCAGGCAGCAAGGCCAATAACCATGACCAGCGCCAGCAGCAACGCGATGAGCTTTTTCATTGTGTTTCCTCCTTTAATTTTTGTTATTGACCTTCTTGGGGAAGGCCATTAACTACAATGGTTTATCATGTCTTTCCTGAAAGGAAAGACACAAAAAGGGATATCCCTTTTTGCCGGATGAAATCACGGTGTCAGCTTTTTCACCGTTTCGCCCGGGAGCAGGGTCCCGCCAACCACATGGCGTCCCGGGATGTAGGATCTTCCCTCTTCCACTGCTCTGGCCAGCTCCTCGGCTGCCAGCTCTCCCATCCGCTCGGCATCCTGCCGCATGGTGGTCAGCTTCGGGCGGAGCATCTGACAGAAATCAATGCCGTCATACCCGACGATGCTGACATCGTCCGGGACGGACAGGCCCATTTTCTCAAGCTCGTTTTTGCCCCCAAGGTGGGCGATGTCGTCGGGATAGAGGATGCACGTTGGCGGATCGGGAAGCTCCATCAGCTTCCGGGTTGCCGCCGCCGAGGATTCCGGATCCAGATACATGCTCTGAACCAAATATTCGTCCGGCAAGGAAAGCCCCAGTTCCTTGCAGGCTCTGCAGAAGCCGGAGATTCTGCGGCGCGTCACCGGCGTATCTTCCCCATAGGCGAACGCAATCTTCCGGTGTCCCATACTATACGCATATTTCACCAGTTCCGTCATCCCGCCCACGTTATCGGACAGGACACTGCCGCAATTTTCAAACACACAGTCAATCGTCACAACGGGGATGCCGCTGTTCGCCAGATCCACCACGGCGTGCTCCGTATAATCCACGGAGGCGATGACCACTCCGTCACAGTTACGGTAACGGGCGTGATCCACATAGCTGATTTCCTGACCGCCCATGTGGTCACTGATGAAGGAAATGTCGTAGCCCAGTTCCTCAGCGCGATGCTTGAAGCTGTTGAGAATGTGGGAGAAGAAGCTGTGCGTCAACCCCTTGTTGGCCTGATCCTCAAAAAGAACGCCAAAATTATACGAGCGGCTGGTCTTCAGCATCCGTGCGGCAGAATTTGGTGTATAACCCATTTGGGAAGCCACTTTGCGGATAGTCTCTTTTGTCTCTGCGCTGATATCCGGCGCGCCGTTCAGCGCCTTACTGACAGTGGCAATGGAGAAACCGCACTCCTTTGCAATCATCTTTATCGTCACCATAATGGCCTCCGGGGCCTGAATTTGTCTGCGAATGCAAGGACATGTGCATTTTGAACAATCGGCCGCATACATGAAACGTTTTCGTATAGCTATGTTAACACCATTTTATTTTCTTGTCAAGAGGGTTTCTGAAATTCAAGAATTTTTGTGCAATCCGCTGATAAACTATGAAATATGCTCAATCTAAGTCCAATTTTCACCATTAAGCTATTGACTTTGACGAATAATTGTCCTATAGTGTATTTTGTAAGCAAGTCGATTTCGAAAACGTATTCGGAGGTATTGCCAATGAAAACACGCACCCTTAACGGCGCATGGACGCTGGAAATTCCGGGCACCCCCTTTGCTGCTGTCCCCGCCACCGTCCCCGGCTCGGTTTACCATGACCTGCTCGCCGCGGAGCGGATTCCCGATCCATTCTACCGGGACAACGAAATGGAAGCCCTAAAGCTGATGGACAACGATTTTGTCTATTTCCGCAGCTTCCAGGTGGACGATGCCCTTCTCGCCGGGGACAAGGTTTTGCTCCGGGCAGAGGGACTGGACACCATCGCCGCCGTCCATATCAACGGTCAGATCGTCGGTGAGGCCTGCAATATGCACAGAATCTGGGAGTTCGACGTTAAGTCCGTTCTCCATCCCGGAGAGAACACCATCACCGTCTCCTTCCGCTCTCCTACTAAGTATATTAAGGAAGCATACGCAAAGTCCGTGGCAGACGGCAGCTCTGATGCCATGGTGGGCTTCCCTAACATCCGCAAAGCCCACTGCATGTTCGGCTGGGACTGGGGTCCCCGTCTGCCTGACGCCGGCATCTGGCGGAACATTTCCATCATCAGCATCGAAAAAGCCCGTATTCAGGACGTCCGGGTGGATCAGTTCCATAAAGACGGCACGGTTCGTCTGCGCATACATACCAATCTGAACCGTTATACCGATGACGAGGTCTGGGTCAACGTTTCCGTCACCGCTCCCGACGGCTCCGTCCTCACTGCCAGCGGCACCGACTGCGAGCTGATCGTCCAAAATCCCCAGCTCTGGTGGCCTGCCGGCTTCGGCGGTCAGCCGCTGTATCAGCTCAGCGTTTCCCTGTGTGCCAAGGGCAAGGAGCTGGACGTTTGGAGCCGGCGCATCGGCCTTCGCACCATGACCGTCAGCCGCCGTAAGGATCAGTGGGGCGAAAGCTTCAGCCACTGCGTCAACGGCGTGGACATCTTTGCCATGGGCGCCGATTACATCCCCGAGGACAATCTCCTTCCCAGAGTCAACCCGGAGCGCACCCGCCGTCTGCTGGAGGACGCAAAGGCTGCCAACATGAACTGCATCCGGGTCTGGGGCGGCGGCTACTATCCCGACGACTTCTTCTATGACATCTGTGACGAGCTTGGATTGCTGGTATGGCAGGACTTCATGTTCGCCTGCGCCGTGTACAATCTGACGGACGCGTTTGAGGAGAACATCACCGCCGAGTTTGTAGACAACGTCCGCCGTCTGCGCCACCATGCATCCCTCGCCCTGTGGTGCGGCAATAATGAAATGGAGCAGTTTGTGGCCCAGGGCGAGTGGGTCACCTCCATGCGTCAGAAGGCCGACTATATTAAGATGTACGAGTACATCATCCCCAAGGTTCTGAAAGCAGAGGATCCCCAGGCCTTCTATTGGCCCGCCAGCCCCTCCAGCGGCGGCAGCTTTGACGATCCCCAGGATCCCACCCGAGGCGACGTCCACTACTGGATGGTCTGGCACGGTCTTCTCCCCTTCACCGACTACCGCAACCATCAGTTCCGGTATGTCTCTGAATTTGGCTTCCAGTCCTTCCCCTGCATGGAAACCATCGAAAGCTTTACCGCGCCCGAGGATCGGAACGTATTCTCCTATGTGATGGAGAAGCACCAGCGCAACGCCTCTGCCAACGGGCGCATCCTGTTCTACCTATCCCAGATGTACCTGTATCCCCGCAGTCTGGAGCTGCTGGTATACGCCTCCCAGCTGCTGCAGGCACAAGCCATGCAGTACGGTGTCGAGCACTGGCGGCGGCACCGGGGCTGCTGCATGGGTGCGGTGGTCTGGCAGCTCAACGACTGCTGGCCGGTAGCCAGCTGGGCCAGCATCGACTACTTTGGCCGTTGGAAGGCTCTGCACTACTATGAAAAGCGGTTCTTTGCCCCTGTGCTGATTTCCTGCCATGAGGAGGGCATTCTCTCCCAGAATACCAACGTCAATGCCGAGCCTTTTGGCCTGAAAAAGTCCGCCCACCTGAACGTGAGCAACGAGACCATGCAGGAATTCCGGGGCAAGGCAAAGTGGAGTCTGCGCCGCCCGGACGCTTCCGTTATCGAGGAAGGCAGCTTCGATGTGACCGTCCCCGCTTTGTCCGCCGTCTGGCTGCCGGAGCAGGACTTCTCGAATTACGGCACTTATGACACCTACTATTCCTACCAACTGCTGGATGAGGCGGGCAATGGGGTAGGCGAAGGGAGCGTCCTCTTCTGCGCTCCCAAGCACTTCCGCTTTTCTGATCCGGAACTGAACGCCTTTGTCAAGGATGACGATATCATTGTCACCGCGAAGGGGTATGCCCGGAGCGTGGAGATTCAGGCGGGTGCCGATGTGGTGCTTTCCGACAACTACTTTGACATGGACGGCGGTGTAAAGGCCGTGAAGATTCTCCGCGGCAGCGTGGACAGCGTATCGGTACGCAGCGTCTGGGACATCCGTTGAACACTTTGCGCGGGGCATAGACACGCCCCGCGCATAACGAAAGCGTATGAATATGGAACTAACAGGAAAGAAAATCAACTTTTTAGGGGACAGCATCACGGAAGGCTGCTGCGCGACTTCCCCGGAAAAGGGCTATGTGGACGTGATGAAGCGGAAATACCGTCTGACGGAAGCCCGGAATTACGGCATCGGCGGCACCAGAATTGCCCGGCAGCGGATTCCCTCTGGGGAGCCCAAATTTGACCAGGATTTTTGCGGACAGTTTTCCGAAATGAACCCCGATGCCGACGTCATTGTGGTGTTCGGCGGAACCAACGATCACGGGCATGGCGATGCTCCCATGGGCATTGAAACCGACCGGACGCCGGACACCTTTATCGGTGCCTGTCATTTCCTTTTCTCCCGGCTGCCGAATCAGTTTCCGGGCGCAATCATTGTCGTCCTGACGCCCCTGCACCGGATGGGAGAGAATATCCCCAAAGGGGAACGCGGTTGGCTGCTGAGAGATTATGTTCGGGTCATACGGGATACGGCGGCATTTTATGGGCCTTCCTCTGCTGGATTTGTTTGAAACCAGCGTTATCCGGGCAAACGATCCGGAAATTGCCGCAAAGCTGACCACCGACGGCCTGCACCCCAATGACTTAGGGCACAAAATTCTCGCCGGAGAAATTGGCGATTTTCTGAAAGGACTGGCGGAATGAAGCAGAGAGAAGACACCATTCGGAAATGGTTTTCCCTTTGGCTGGACAGCCGGGAAGCAGAGCTTTCCGATCTCTTCACAGAGGACGCCGCATACATTGAGAGCTGGGGGCCGGAGTATTACGGACGGGAGATGATTGCCCGCTGGTTCCGGGACTGGCACAGGAGCGGTCAGGTTTTGCGCTGGGACATCCAGGAATTTCTGAATTCCGAAAATACCACCGTAGTTCGCTGGTACTTTCAATGCCAGATTTCCGGGGAAGCTCCAACCGGCTTCGACGGACTGTCTCTGATCCGTTGGTCTGTAGATGGAAAAATCGCCTTCCTTCAAGAATACGCCTGCACCGAAAAGCGGTATTGTCCCTATGGATAAGCAACGGGTGCCGTATTCTCTGTGTTTTCACATTGATACTATTTCCTGATTAAAATCAAAGATTTTAATCAGGAAATAGTATCAACTTGCGGGGCATGAACTGGCTGGTGATATGGGGCATGATCTCGTCGATCTTGTCCTCCAGACCGCAGTAATACAGGAACTCCCGCATGATCTCTTCGCCGGAGCACTGGGTCATGGGCTTTTTCACACAGGTGCCGCAGTTATTTGCGTGCAAGCCGTAGAACCACATGAACTGGACGTTTTCCGGCTGGTCAGGAGCCACGGGCTGGAGCGGCACATTGTACGCTGAACGATATTGCTTTGGAAGTCAGCAAACTGCTTCAGCTGGAAGCTCAGGAGTTGTTCGGTGTCCGGTAAGCACTCGGTCAAACAACTTTTTCCAAAAAACACAGGAAATCCTGCACCCCGGAGGCGCATAATGAATCGAGATCTGACAAAAGGCTCCGTCACCAAATCCATGCTGCTGTTCGCAATCCCCATGATTCTGGGCGACCTGCTCCAGCAGTGCTATAATATTGCCGACACCCTGATCGTCGGGCAGTTTCTTGGGCGCAATGCTCTCGCGGCGGTGGGGTCATCCTTCACGCTGATGACCTTCCTCACCTCCATCATCCTTGGCCTGTGCATGGGAAGCGGCGCGCTGTTTTCCATCCGCTTCGGCCAGCGGGACGAGAACGGCCTTTGCGAGGATATCTGCGCGTCCTTCTATTCCATCGCCGCCGCGACGGTGCTTCTGAACGTCATTGCTTACCTCTGTCTGGACGCGCTTCGTGTATTTCTCCACGTCCCTGACGAGGTGTGGAGGGATATGCGCGCCTATCTGTTCGTGATTTTTATGGGAATCCCCGGGATTTTCCTGTACAATTTCTTTGCTTCTTTCCTGCGGTCGGTGGGAAATTCTGTGGTGCCGCTGGTATTTCTGGCCGTTTCCGCCGTGGTGAATATCGTTCTGGATCTGTGGTTCATCATTGGGCTAAAGCGGGGCGTCGGGGGCGCTGCGGAGGCGACGGTGATCGCCCAGTACCTTTCCGGCATCGGCATTGCGGTCTACGCCCTTCTGCGCTGCCCTCAGGTGCGCTCCATCCGGCGTCTTCGCAGTCTGCGGTGGTCGCGCATTTCCGAAATTCTCTCCTTCTCCACCCTGACCTGCGTTCAGCAGTCGGTCATGAATCTGGGCATTCTCACGGTGCAGGGACTGGTCAACAGCTTCGGAACGGTGGTCATGGCCGCGTTCGCCGCCGCTGTGAAGATCGACGCCTTCGCCTACATGCCGGTGCAGGACTTCGGCAACGCCTTTTCCACGTTTATCGCCCAGAACTATGGCGCAAGGGAGACCGGTCGAATCCGCTCCGGGCTGAAAAGCGCCGTATGCGTCTCCATGGCCTTCTGTCTGGTCATATCCGCCCTTGTCTTCGTTTTTGCCCGTCCGCTTATGACGATTTTCGTGGAAGCCGGGGAGACAAAGATCATTCAGGCGGGCGTACAGTATCTGCGCATTGAAGGCGCGTTCTACTGCGGCATCGGCTGCCTGTTCCTGCTCTACGGGCTGTACCGGGCGCTGGAAAAGCCGGGGATGAGCGTGGTGCTGACCGTCATTTCTCTGGGCACCCGGGTGGCTCTGGCGTATCTTCTTTCCGCCATCCCCGCCGTCGGCGTGGTGGGCATCTGGTGGTCTGTTCCCATCGGCTGGTTTCTGGCGGATATGACAGGTCTGCTCTATTTCAAAATCCGGAAAACCAAGCTGCTGCCCTTGGACAAAGCATCCATCCGCTGAGCAGCAGACGAGG
>HF988086.1:20923-27456 GCA_000434635.1 Firmicutes bacterium CAG:110
CAAGTGCTTCATGCACTTGCCCGCCTGCAATTATTTACGCTTTCACGAGAATATCGCTTATATCGGTCTGCTGTCCGCCTGCGGTAAAGGCTGCCGTCTTGCCGTCGTGGGTGAGCTTGTAGGTTTCCCCCGCCGCGCCCTTTTCCAGCAAATCAGCGAGCCGGAACGCGGAGGTCGCATCCTTGGTGACAAAGACGATCTTCTCCACGCCCTGCGCCTTGAGGGTGCCGATGCCGCTGAGCTTTCCCGTCAGCACGGCAAAGTCGGCGTCAACGGTGACGGTCAGCACGCCGTCCTTCTGCTCGGCCGTGTAGGCAATGTCCTTGCCGTCCTTGTCGGTCACGCGGTAGAGGGGGTTGACCAGCTTGGACTTTTTTAACCGACTTCCTACATCCAGTATGGTGTTAATCGCCCCGCACTGGTCATACCGCACACACTTTGCGGTTTTCGTCGATGTCCCTGCCGTCCCTGTCGGTCACGCGGTAGAGGGGGAGTTTTAACCGGCTTCCCTCATCCGGTATGGTGTGGGTTTCCCCGCACTGGTCATACCGCACACACTTTGCGGTTTTCGTGCCGTCGCGCGCATACCGAGCCTGCTGCCCACATCCGTTACCGTGTTCGTTTCCGTGCATCCACCTGTGCCGTAGCGGACACACTTTGCCGTCTTGGTTCCGTCCTGTTCGCAGGTGGCATTGTTGTCAAAAACATACGCCTCCTCGTCAAAGCTATGACCCAGCATACTTCCGGTATCCACAACCGTATCTTTTTCCGTGCAGCCACCCCTGCCGTAGCGCACGCACCTTATCGTCTTGGTGCCGTCCTGTTCGCAGGTGGCGTTGTTGTCGGAAACATACGCCTGCCCTGCAAAGCTGTGGTTCAGGGCGGGGATATCCTCGGTTCTTGTATGGGTGGAGCTGGTGCAGGTGTAAGTCCTAACCCCCTTTCCCGTGCAGGTGGCGGGCGTCGTCACCCTGCCGCTGTCCCATACAAAGTCTCCGGTGGGGTTGGTGACCGTTTTGTTGGGAGTTCCCGACATGGGTTTGCGGGGCGCGTAATATTCGATTTTTCCGCCGGGGTTCAGCGCGCAAATATCCGGCTCCACCTCTGCGCCGTTGGTGCCATATGGAGCTGGTGCAGGTGTAAGTCCTAACTCCCTTTTCCGTGCAGGTGGCGGGCTTCGTCACCGTGCCACTGTTCCATACATGGTCTCCGGTGGGATTGGCGACCGTTTTGCTGGGAGTTCCCGTCTTGTCACTGCCGGGGGCGTAATATTCGATTTTTCCACTGGGGTTCAGCTCGCAAATATCCGGCTCCACCTCTGCGCCGTTGGGGCCGCCGTGGTTGCCATACTTGCCGCCGTTGCCGATGCCTGCGCCCGCTCCGTAATGTTTGTCTTTAACGCCGCCCTGCACCTTCAGCTTCGCATCGCCGGAAACGGTGATATTATTTCCATCTCCATAACAGCCGCCGCCGATGCCTGCGCCTGTTACGCCGCCGATGGCATTGACCTCGCCGCCGGAGATGGTAATGTCCTTGCCGATGCGGTAGTTGCCGCCGCCGATGCCTGCGCCTCTTCTGCCGCCGGTGGCCTTGACCTTGCCGCCGGTGATGGTGATGTCGCTGCCATTTTCATAGTAGCCGCCACCGATGCCTGCGCCGTACTTGCCGCCCTCTGCGGTCAGCTTGCCGTCCTTGTTCTCGTCCCCAATGGTCAGGCTGCCGCCGTTGTTCTTTTCAAGGCCGGCATGCTCATAGCCACTCCTGAGCGTGCTTCCGCCGTTCAGCTCGATGCTGACATTGCCCTCGCCGGTGGTGGAAACGGCGGCCTTGCCCTTATCGCGCACGTCGATGTTCACACCGGAGAGGGTGACGTTTGCGGTCTGATCATTCTCCGCATTGATGGTGACGGTGTTTTCCGTCGAGCTTCCCTTAATGACGGGAGCGTTGTCCTCCACAGCGGCTCCGCCGCCCTGGGACACCGTCTGGCCGCTGTCTCCGGCGCTGACGGTAATGTCGCCGTCCTCCAGATACCATTCCGCCGCAAACGCGGTCACAGACAGGTTCGCGACCAGCAGCAGCGCGATGATCGCGGAAATCAGTCTTCTCATTTTCATTGGATGTACGTTCTCCTTTCTCGTCCTGACCCGTACCCGTCGGGCAGACAGTCGGGGATTGCATCGGGGTACCCCATTGTGAACTTTCCGAAGGCTATTCGGTGCATGTACCAATGATAACAGATAAAGCCTTTCCTGTCAAGCATCCTCCCGGCGGACATTTTTTGCCCCGTCTGTGCCGTTGACTAAACCGTCAGGCTATGCTATAATGCCGCTCAAACAGCACGGCAAACGTCGATTTGCCGCCATATAAGAAAGAGGGGTCATCCTTGATGAATGTACGGAAAGCACAAAAAGCTGACATTGACAGCATCGAAAAAATCTACGACCGCATTCATGACAGCGAGGAACAGGGGCTTTCCACCATCGGCTGGATTCGCGGCGTCTACCCCACCCGAAAAACGGCGGAAGCCGCTCTGGAGCGAGGCGATCTGTTCGTCATGTTGGATGACGGAAATGTAGTTGCCGCCGCCGTCATCAACCAGACGCAGGTGTACGAGTACAAAGACGCAGCATGGAAGCACGCCGCGGAAGACCGCGAGGTCATGGTGCTGCACTGCCTTGTGGTTGACCCTCTGGAGGGCGGCAAGGGATATGGCCGCGCTTTCGTCGCATACTATGAGGATTACGCAAAACAGCACGGCTGCCCCGCTCTGCGCATGGACACCAACGTGAAAAATAAGCGGGCGCGAAAGCTGTACCACACGCTGGGATACGAGGAAGTCGGCATCGTAAAGTGCGTCTTCAACGGCATTCCCAATGTGCAGCTTGTGTGTCTGGAAAAATATCTGGGATAAGAAAAAGCTCCCTTCCGACGGTCTTTCACCTGTCGGAGGGGAGCCTGTTTTTAGTTTGCCGCTGTGTTGTCCTTATAGTAGTCCGTGTCCAGAATCAGATTGTTGATCCGCACGAACTGCTGCACCTTTTGGGCCATTGCGTCAAGGGTTTCGCTGCTGGCCTCCGCTTCACCGCCGGTGATGCTGAGAACACGCTTTGTCCCCGCGTCGTAGGCGATATCTCCGGATATCCAGCTGCCGTCGGAGAACAGCGCGTAGCCCTCATAGGTGGGGTCAAAGGCGTCCCGGCCTATGTAATCATAGGGGCTGTCCACGCCCAGAAGATTCAGCATCGTGGGCAGGAGGTCAGAGGTGTTCAGCGTCTTGTCCACCTTCATGGGCTGCAAATCCGCGCTCCAGATGAAGCAGGGCGTCTTTTCCAGCAGCAAGGCGTCGTCCACCCCGGAAAGGGCGTACAGGGACGCTTCGTCCTTGTAGCCGTAGGTGTAGTGGTCGGTAACGCCAATGATGACGGTGTTGTCAAGCTGCCCCTTGTCCTCCAGCTCCTGAAGCAGCCGGGCAAAAAGATCATCCACCAGCTTGGCCTTGAGATAGGCGCAGTCCGTCTCCTCGTTGCCTGTAAGCCCCCGGAACTCCGGGTACTTTTTCAGCGCCCAATAGCTCAGAACCTCATTGTACTTGTAGCTCAGATGGGCAGAACGGGTGATGATGAAGTTCAGGGTCGGCTGTCCCTCCCGGAAGAATTCGGCATTCAGACCGGGATTGTCAAACAGCAGCTGATCGTCATACAGAAGGTCTTCCTCGTCCGCGCCGATGTAGTCCCCGTAGCAGACGTATTCCGAATACCCCATGGCGGGAGAGAACACGCCGCGGCTGTAGAAGCTGGGATCGTTATAGTGGAAGGTCTTGGCGGAATATCCCTCCTGCGTCAGCAGGCTGGCGAGGGACTGGCGGTAGGTGTTCGTGATGTAGTCGAAAGCATAGCCGCCCTGACTGCTCAGGAACGAGCCGGTATTCACGCAGAACTCCGAATTGAAGGTGCGGATGCCGCCGTAGCCCGGCGTGTAGAAGTGGGTGAAAGAAATGCCCTCGGACATGAGCCGTTCCAGCGTGGGGGTGTACTCCCCGATCATCCAGTCATCCATAGACTCCATGAGCACCAGAACCACGTTTTTCCCTTCCAGCAGGCCGGTCATTTTGTTGTCGCCGCCCACAGTCCGGTTGGCAAAATAGGCGTTGATCTCCGCTTTCCCTGCCTTCTGCGCCGCGGCGTAGCTTGGCGTCAGGGGGTAGATGCCGTTTTTGTAGATGTCCTTTTCCAGCGTCTGGTACAGGCCGCAGACCTGATACAGCCGGTGGGCATTGAACATATTGTCGTAGGCCGCCTCAGCGGACTGGACTCTGCCGTAGTCGGAGGAGGCGTATCGGATGTCGCCGTCCTGCACAAACACCGCCTGCGGCAGGCAGGCCGCTCCTACCGACGCGGCGATGACCACCGCCGCAGCCGCGATTCCGGTTGAACATTTCTGCTTCCACCTTGGGAATTTCGCCAGAATCACGATACCCTGCACCGCCAGCGCCGCCAGTCCCAGCCACCAGCCCATGGGGTAGCTCAGCAGGACGGAAAAATAGTCCGACCCCTCAGACGCATAGCGGAAATCCGACAGCCACATCATCTCGGAAAACAGATAAAAATACCCTGTCTGCACAGCGGCGTAGATTGCGGCGACGAAATACAAAATACCGTACACCACTCTCCCCGCCTTGGCCGGGAACAGCCTGACAAAGCCGCTTAAGATTGCCGCCCACAAAGCGCCGAAAGCCAGCGGCCAGAGCTGCGCCAACCGGAACTCCTCCGTGTTCAGGGATAAAAAGAGAAAGGCAAACACTTCCACCAGAAAGAAGGACAGCGGCAGGAAAAGAAAATGTATACGCCGCCGTGTTTTTTGTTTGCCCGAGGTCATGCCCACGAATCATCCGCTCCTCTATCGAAACTCATGGTATTGTATCACAAAATGCCGCAAATGTACACTTAAGAATTCCTTGTATCGATATTTTTCACAAAAAATTTATTTTCCTCTTGTAAAATCTTCCTAATTGACGTATACTTAATGCGACTTCGAAGAAATCGGCGATTGCTTTCGGTGATTTCTTCCTTATACTTTCTGCGAGAAAAGAGGACACCCATATGGATTTGATTACCGTCCGCGATCTGTTCAAAAACACCGAAAAATATGCCGGCGTCGAAGTGAATGTCGGCGGCTGGGTGCGAAACCGCCGGGGCAGCAAGCAGTTTGGCTTTATCGTCCTGAACGACGGTACTTATTTCACCCCCGTGCAGGTGGTGTATAACGACGCCCTGGAAAATTTCCAGGAAATTTCCAAAATCAACATCGGCGCCGCTCTGATCATTCGCGGCACGCTGGTTCTCACCCCGGACTCCAAGCAGCCCTTTGAGATTCAGGCCGAGAGCATTACCGTGGAAGGCTCCTCCACCGGCGACTACCCCCTGCAGCCCAAGCGCCACTCCATGGAGTTCCTGCGCACCATCAACCATCTGCGTCCCCGCACCAACACCTTTCAGGCGGTGTTCCGCGTCCGCAGCCTTGCCGCTATGGCCATCCACCAGTTCTTCCAGGATCGGGACTTTGTGTATGTCCACACACCCCTGATCACCGGCTCCGACTGCGAGGGCGCGGGCGAAATGTTCCAGGTCACCACCCTTGACCTGAACAACGTCCCCAAGACCGAGGACGGCAAGGTCGATTATACCCAGGACTTCTTCGGCAAGCCCACCAACCTGACCGTTTCCGGCCAGCTCAACGGTGAGACCTTCGCCATGGCCTTCCGCAACATTTATACCTTCGGCCCCACTTTCCGGGCGGAGAACTCCAACACCACCCGCCATGCCGCCGAATTCTGGATGATCGAGCCGGAGATCGCCTTCGCCGATCTGGAGGATGATATGGAGCTGGCCGAGGCCATGATCAAGTATATCATCTCTTACGTTCTGGAGCACGCCCCCGAGGAAATGAACTTCTTCAACGAGTTCATCGACAAGGGACTGCTTGACCGTCTTCACAACGTCCTGCACAACGAATTCGGCCGCATCACCTACACCGACGCCGTGGCGCTGCTGGAAAAGCACAACGATGAATTTGAGTACCCCGTCCACTGGGGCAGCGACCTGCAGACCGAACACGAGCGCTTCCTAACGGAAAAGGTGTTCAAGAAGCCCGTCTTCGTCACGGATTACCCCAAGGAGATCAAGGCGTTCTACATGAAGCTGAATCCCGACGGCAAGACCGTGGCCGCTATGGACTGTCTGGTTCCCGGCATCGGCGAGATCATCGGCGGCAGCCAGCGTGAGGACAACTTTGACATCCTGAAGAACCGCATCGAAGAACTTGGCATGAAGCCTGAGGACTATGCCTTCTATCTCGACCTGCGCAAGTACGGCTCCGCCCGTCACGCGGGCTACGGTCTGGGCTTTGAGCGCTGCGTCATGTACCTCACCGGCATGGGCAACATCCGGGACGTGCTTCCCTTCCCCAGAACCGTCGGCAACTGCGACCTGTAACCACAGTGTTATCCGATTCAAAAAAAGGCGAACCGCGTGAAG
>HF988086.1:27540-31430 GCA_000434635.1 Firmicutes bacterium CAG:110
GAAAGAAGCTTGCTTCTTTCGGGCGGAAATTCATTTTTGCATTCTCAATTACACAGCCAGGAAGAACTTCACCAGGAACAGAGCGGAGATCACGTAGGTCAGGACGGAAACTTCCTTGGCCTTGCCGCCGAAGATCTTCATGATGGTGTAGGAAATCAGGCCCAGGCCGATGGCGTGGCCGATGGAGCCGGAGATGGGCATACCGATGAGCATCAGCGCCACGGGAACCATCTGATCCATATCGTCGAAGTCGACCCGCTTCAGACCCTGGAGCATCAGGATGCCCACGTAGATCAGAGCAGCGGAGGTGGCAGCGGCGGGGATGATGGCAGCGATGGGTGCGATGAAGATGCAGGCCAGGAACAGCAGGCCGGTGACAACGGCGGTCAGACCGGTGCGGCCGCCGGCCTCAACACCGGAAGCGGACTCGATGAAGGTGGTGATGGTGGAAGTACCGGTGCAGGCGCCGGCGATGGTGCCGATGGCGTCGGACAGCAGAGCTTCCTTCATGTTGGGCATATCGCCCTTCTCGTCCACCATGCCGGCACGGGAGGCGGTGCCGACCAGAGTGCCGATGGTGTCGAACATGTCAATGATGCAGAAGGTGATGATCAGGGTGATGGCGGTGAACCAGCCGATTTCCATGAAGCCGGCGAAGTTGAACTTGAACAGGGTGACCTGAGCCATATCAGCGAAGGGGGGCAGGAAGGAAGCGGTAGCCAAAGAAGCGAAGGGGTTGGTGTGCAGGAAGGCGAAGGAGCCGATCCAGTAAATCACGGAAGCGACGAGCATACCGTACAGCACGGAGCCCTTGATGCCCTTCTTGGACATTGCCAGGATGACAAACAGGCCGACAAACATGGTCACGACGGTCAGGATCATGGTGGCGAAACCGGTGTCGCCCATGTTATTCTGCAGGTAGCTGGGAGTCAGTGCGCCAAAGAAGTCCCGCATGACATAGAAGGGAGTGGTGAAGCCGTTGCCCTCTGCATAGACACCCACGTTGGAGCCAAGGCCGATATTCATCAGCATCAGGCCGATAGCGGGAGAGATGCCCAGACGGATGCCGAGGGGAATGGCCTCCACGATCTTCTCGCGGACGTTGAAGATGGACAGGACAACGAAGACGATGCCCTCCAGCAGGATGATGACCAGAGCGGCCTGGAAGGAAGCCACGTAGGTCATGCCGGTCATGGCAACGATGTTGCCGACGACCACGGCAAAGAAGCTGTTCAGACCCATACCGGGAGCCATTGCGAAGGGCTTGTTGGCCAGGAACGCCATGCAGAACGTACCGATGGCAGACGCGATGCAGGTTGCCAGGAACACGCCGTTCCACAGATCCTGTCCGGCGGCGCCGAAGCCGGTGAGCAGGTTCGGGTTCAACGCGATGATGTAGGCCATCGTCATGAACGTCGTGAGGCCAGCCACGACCTCAGTCTTGACGGTGGTCTTGTTCTCGGAGAGCTTGAAAACTTTCTCTAACATAGTATCGACCTTTCTTTTTAGTTTTCCGGCAGCGCCGGTGGAAAAGTACAGGTTCATTGTAACATTTTCCAAAAATAATACAATACAGAAGACAACACAAACTTGTGAATAAATTATGTCCTGTTTTCGTCGTTTTGACAAATCGCCGCTTTTCCCGGTGTTTTCTGCGGCGATTCCTTTGGATTTTCACCCGTTTTGGAAACGAATCTATGAACATCGCTCTGAATCGTACCGGAATAAGTATCGATATTTAAGGGGCTTCCTCAATTTTGGGAGGAAGCCCCTTACTGTTAAAGTCCTGTTTTTGATTGCTTTTACTGCTTCGGCGCGCGTTTCCGGCAGAGATAGATGTCCAGCTTTTCCTTCATGTTCTCCGGCATCTCCTGGGCTACGGGGCACCGGGCAGCGTTCGCCATGCGCTCCGCAAAGGCAATGAGAAAATCCGTATCCAGCACCATCTGCTCGCCCTTCATCAGCGCCATGGTGTCATAGCGGTTGTGAATGGTGGCAGTATTGGGGGGCGCGATACGGGCGAAGGACACCGCCGGGACGCCCTTGTCGGCGAAGGGCGTGGAGTCGCTGGAATACACGTCCTGCTTCACCTCCACCGGGAAGCCCAGCTCGTCGCCCAGATAGGAAATATAATGGCACATCTTTTCCTCGCCGGTGACGCAAGAGATAAACTTGCCCATAATGCAGCCGATCATGTCCAGATTGATGTTCAGCACGCAGTTTTTGAGCTTCTCCTCGTCGGCGCAGTACGCCTTGGAGCCCAGCAGTCCCCGCTCCTCGCTGCCGCACCAGATGAAGCGCAGGCCGTAACGGTGGGGGTGCGCCGCGAAATGCTCCGCGATACCCAGAATTCCCAGAGAGCCGGACATATTGTCATAAGCGCCCTGTGACAAGGACGTGGAATCGTAGTGGGCGGTGAAGGCAATATACTCGTCCACCTGTCCCGGCATATCCAGAACGACGTTGTGGGACTGGCCGGTATACTCCTCCTGCTTCAGCGTGATCTTCGCCGTGGAAGCCCCTCTGCGGATCAGCTCCACCGCGTCCTTGGCGTTGATGTTCACGCCGGGAATTCGGTTTCCGTTGTGGACGTAAGAGCGCAGCTCCCGCTGGTCGATGTCCCGGTCGGCGTAATTGGTGTTTCCGTCATAGGTGACGAAGCCCACCGCGCCGTTTTCCAGCAGATCGTGGTAGACCCAGTAGCCCAGATAGCCGTCGATCATCACGATTTTCCCCCGGCACTTGCTCAGCGCGTAAGGGCTGGAATCCCGCAGATAATAGAAAGGCGCTTCCACCTCCCCGTTTCCTGCGCACAGGTAGCCCTTGCAGGTCACTTCCACGCCGTCCACCTGCAAAACCGCCTCCTGTATTCTGGACATCGGCACGTCGAACGGCACGATCTCGGCTTTCAGCCCCAGCCCGGCAATCTTATCCTGCAAATACTGTGCCGTGCGCAGCTCCTCCGGGCTGCCGCCGGTGCGGATATAGGCCGTATCCGCAAATATTTTCATAATCTGTTCCGCGTTCATGGCGTTTCCTCCTTTTTTATATTCTATATAGTAATCCATCCGTGCCAAATTTGCAAGTCCCGGACGGCATCAATATTTTGCTCCACTTTCCAAAGAAATCGCTTGACATGCGTCTGGTTCGATGCTATAATATCACCCGTGGTGATTGAATGCACCCGTGATTTTCATGGGCCTTTAGCTCAGTTGGTCAGAGCCTCCGGCTCATAACCGGATCGTCCCGGGTTCAAATCCCTGAAGGCCCACCAGATTTTTCAGGTCTTCCGCCTTCAAATATAAATACATAGGGGTATAGCTCAATTGGTAGAGCGGCGGTCTCCAAAACCGTAGGCTCTGGGTTCAAGTCCTAGTGCCCCTGCCAGTAAAAACACCGGATTTCTATATGAAACCCGGTGTTTTTCTAACTTTTTAATGCATTTTCAAAACATGCAAAATCAATTTGTCCGTTATGCCTGTTTTTTTCGCCGGGTTCAGAAGGTTATCCATCATTTCCGCAGAAGCAGCGGCGGCGCTCTGAATGGCGTGGGCATAAACCTTTATTGTGGTGTTGGCCGTGCTGTGCCCCAATGTGCCCGCCACGGTGGTGACCGCCACGCCGTTGGCAATTTGCAAGGTAGCGTTTGTATGCCCTTACGGTATAATTACGACAAACCGGAAAAGCCCCGTAGAATCAAGGGTTTTGAGGTTTTCAGTCTGGTTTTTTCATCCTTTTCCAAACCGAAAAATCATGCTGAAATAAGTCGAATTATAGGAGGTGTTTCATTAACGACAAATGAATAGCAGAAAGGAACTCAAAGCCTTTTGATTTCAAACACAGTAGAATATTGGATTTAGGCGAAGCCGTCACTTGTTTCAAGTGGCGGC
>HF988087.1:0-6981 GCA_000434635.1 Firmicutes bacterium CAG:110
GCCTTCTGGCAGCGGGGCTTTTTGCCACTTCTCCCGCTTTATATGCAACATCCGGCTCTTTTGCGTGTAAGGTCGCAGGATGTACTTACCCATCCCGCAGAAAGGATGATGAAATGAAAATAGCAGAAGTACGGGTCAGCGGGTGCCGGTGCGAGACGGTTCGTCTGGAGCCGATTCCCCGCGGGATCGTGGGTGCGGTAGTTGCCGTCGAATACACGGACCCCGCGTGGGATTCCCTCCGGAAAACGGTGGTTTTTCGGGGCGCGGCGACGAAGGATGTATTGGATGCCGGAAACGAAATCGTGATACCTGCTGAGGTGGTCAGCAAGGCAGGAGGCAGCCTGTACATGGGCGTGTACGGCGTGGATGCCGAGAACCATGTGGCCATCCCCACCATCTGGACGGAGCTTGGTGTGATTCAGGGCGCGGCAACCCCTTCCGGCGATGCCTCCACCGCCCCTTCCCTGCCGGTCTGGGCGCAGATTCAGGCCATGGTCGGCGATTTGGGTACGCTGGACACCGAGGCGAAGTCCAATCTCGTGGCGGCAATCAACGAAGCACTGACAAAGGGCGGCGAGATTGCCCCAGCTGAGGTGCAGAGAATCGTGGAGGACTACCTGAAAGCCAATCCGCCCGGAACAGTTTCTGACGGAAAGGACGGTATCACCCCGACCATCGGTAAAAACGGGAACTGGTATCTGGGCAGCACCGATACCGGCAAGCCGTCGAGAGGGGCGGACGGCACTCCGGGAGCGACTGGTGCGCCGGGTAAAGACGGCGCACCCGGTGCCGACGGAAAGGATGGCATTACGCCGACCATCGGCAAAAACGGGAACTGGTATCTGGGCAGCACCGATACCGGCAAGCCGTCGAGGGGTGCAGGCGGCACTCCGGGAGCGGCTGGTGCGTCTGGTAAGGACGGTTCTCCGGGTGCTGACGGCAAGGACGGCATCACTCCGGTCATCGGTGAAAACGGGAACTGGTATCTGGGCAGTTCCGATACCGGCAAACCAAGCCGGGGCGCAGACGGTGCAGTCCCCGATATTCAGATCGGCACGGTCACAACCCTTCCGGCAGGCAGCGATGCGACAGCCAGCATGGGCGGCACGGCAGAAAATCCTCTGCTCAATCTTGGTATCCCGCGGGGTGCGGACGGGCAGGGCGGCGGCTCCGGCGGCACGGATATTTCCCTCGGCCTTACGTCGGCCACGGTGGGGCAGACGATAAAAGTCAAGGCCGTGGATACCGATGGAAAGCCCACCGCGTGGGAAGCAGCGGAAAGCGGCGAAAAATGGGAAAAGATTGCGGAGATCATCATTCCCGACGACGCGGAAGAAAGCAATGCGCTGACTATCAATAAGGATCTCAATGGGCAGCCCTTTTCCCTCCTGAAAGCGAGGCTCTGCGGGAAATTCCCCAAGTATACCGGCGGGAGTACCATTCCGAACGTCATGTTTGCCATGCTCAACGGGAGAGCAAACGGTAATCCCAGCCCGGCAGTTTATACTTCCCTTTGGCCTAAGGTCGAAACTGCCCGTCTGGTGGGAGCCGTCTATGAGGTGGATGTTTCCGGAGCACAGGTGATAGAAAGCGTATTGCGTTCAGCCGGCGGCGGATGGGGTGAGAACATGGGCATGTATGGCAGTTCCTCTAGCACCTACGTGAAGTATTTCACGGATTCGCTCTGGGCGAAGCCCATTACCTCCATCGGCGGAACCGGTATGCTGATTTATCCCGGCTGTAAATTCGTTCTTTACGGCGTGCGGGCGTAAGGAGGACGGCCATGAACATGTGTGAAAATGGAGTGATTCGCCCAATGTCCCCGGAGGAAATCGCAGAACTGAACCGCTGGCAGGCCGAAGTACCTGAGTCGGAGCCTACCCCGGATGACCGCATTGCAGAGCTGGAAGCGCAGAATCAGGTGCTTACCGAGTGCCTGATGGAGATGTCGCAGATCGTGTATGCTTGAACATTCAGAAAGGATAGTGTTTATGATGGCTATGTTGTGGGCGCAGCAGATCATGCTGGGTAAAAAAACCTTTGCGGACGTTCCCCGGCTGCTGAAGGATAAGGTGAAGGAGATCCTCATGGATTCCGGCATGGAAGAACTGGTAACACTGTGACGGAGGACGGAGGGTGACAGTTGAACAAATTCAGTGCTTGCTCACTTATCTGGGCTACAACCCCGGCGCGGTGGATGGCGTTAACGGCCTGAAAACCGCGGCAGCGGTGCTGGTTTTCCAACAGCAGGAAGGGCTCCGGCAGGACGGCGTACCGGGTCCCGAGACGCAGGAGGCGCTTCTTTCGGCTGTAGCGACTGGACGGATGTACACGCCCGTCATGGGGAATCAGTCGCCTGACTGGTGGGGGGATATCCGGTATTTCAAGCGTGATGAGTTCCGCTGCCCCTGCGGCCGGTGCGGCGGGTTCCCGGTGGAGCCGCAGGAATCCATGGTTCGCACTGTGGATGAGATCCGGCGGCGGCTGGGCGTGCCGGTTTCCGTTGTGGACGGCGGCGGCTCCGGCGTCCGGTGCGCGGCGCACAATGCGGAGGTCGGCGGCGTGGCCAATTCTCAGCATCTGTTTGGGCTTGCCGCTGATCTGCACAGTGCCGCAAGTCCGGCGGAGATGAAAGCCGCGGCGGAGGAAGTTCTGGGACACACTGGAGGAATCGGGCTGTACGGCTGGGGCATTCATGTGGATACCCGGCAAGGATACGCTCGATGGAAAGGTTAGGAAGTGAGGAATTATGGATGGACTTGGAGCATGAGCAAAGATTGACCGCTGTGGAGGAACGGTCGAAATCCAACAGTCATAGACTGGATAAACTGGAGGAATCCAACGAGGTCATCAGCCGGCTGGCGACCTCCATGGAGGTCATGGCAAACAAGCAGGAACAGGTCGCGGACACCGTTGACAAGCTGGACGGCAAGGTCACGGCTCTGGAACGGAAGCCGGGTAAGCGCTGGGACGGGTTTGTGGAAAAGCTGATCTGGGCAATTGCTGCCGCGATCGTGGGGTTCGTTCTGGCTCAAATCGGGCTGGGATAGTTTTTTAGGAGGGATGATTATGACGAAGGAAAAAGTAATCGCTTGGGTGAAGGCTGCGGGGGTACGTGCGCTGAAGACGGTTGCCCAGACCGCCGCTGCGACCATCGGAACCGCCGCTGTGCTCGGCGACGTAAACTGGGTCATGGTGGGTTCTGCTGCCGCTCTGGCGGGGGTTCTGAGCCTGCTGACCAGTGTGGCGGGGCTGCCGGAATTGAAGGCTTGACCGCAGAATAGTTGTCCCCACCCCGGACGGTGCTAGGCCGTCTGGGGTGGGGATTTTTTCTGGTTGGAGAACGGTAGCTTGGAACGAACTGCGGCGGTAGACGGATGATTTCACCCCATAAAAAATGCACCCCTGAGGGGTGCATTTTTTATGGGGTGGATAATGGGACTCGAACCCACGATCTTCAGAGCCACAATCTGACGCCTTAGCCAACTAGGCCATATCCACCATATTAAATTACTGAATGGCACGTCAGGAGGGACTCGTTAAATCAAGGAGCCGCTCGGTCAAGCCCTCGCGGGCAACAGTCCACCGGACTGTTGCATTTTATGGTTCGAGTCCTGAGAAAGACTTCAGCGAACCGCAATGCAGCATTCTACCTGACGCTTGCAGCAAGTGGCACGCCAGGAGGGACTCGAACCCCCGACCTACTGCTTAGAAGGCAGTTGCTCTATCCGGCTGAGCTACTGGCGCATTTCTATGGAGCGGGTGACGGGAATCGGACCCGCGTATCCAGCTTGGAAGGCTGGTGTTCTACCATTGAACTACACCCGCAAAAGCCCATGACCTGACTGATTCAGCCATAGGATTTTACCATAATCACGCCAAGATGTCAAGGGTTGGTTCGCAGAATCTCCGGGATTTTTTCATAAATCACGTCCGCAACAGCGCCGTCGGCACAGGGACACACATTCGGGAACCGATCCGCCACAATACCATCCGCCGGACAGAAGCTCCAGTCCGCACCCTCCAGCATGGAAATGTCATTGTCCGCGTCGCCCATACACACCAGAATTTTCCGTCCCAGCCGCTGCTGTAATTCCCGGGCAGAGCGGATTTTGCTGACGCCCTTGGCGTGAACATCGATGATCCGGGTCGCCGCCCGGAACACCTCGCAGTACGCGCCGAAACGTGCTTTCAGCTGTGCCTCGGCGTCGTCCATCCGGCGAACCTCCTCCGGCGTGCCGTCAAACATGCTTGCCACCGTCACGTCCCGGAATTCGCCGTACAGCGTAAACTTCAGAAACGGTCCAAGGTCATCTCCGGGTCTGGCGAGGCCGTGGGCGCACTGGTTGTGGTCGCTGAATGCGTCCCAGGCCGGATTTTCCGTAAACCGGTAGTGGGCGTCCAATCCCTGCACCTCCACCGTCAGGTCGGGGAACAGGGTCATGCACTCCTGAACGGTCTGCCACATATCCAGCTGGATTTCATGGCAGAACAGCAGCTTCTCCGTCGCCAGATCATAGGCAGCCGAGCCGTTATACAGCAGCAGCGGCGCGTTTACGGGTACGCGGTCGCGGAATGCCTGAATCATCGGCACGCTCCGGCCGGTGTTGACAGTGAACGCGCCGTCGTTTTCCATAAAATAGCGGATGGCTTCCAAATTCCGTTCCGGAATGGAGGAGTCGGGCGCCGTCAGCGTCCGGTCATAGTCCACGGTAAGCAATACATCCGAAAATTTTCCCATAACTTCCTCCTGATATCTATTTCATCTTTTCCAGCTTGTCCAGCACGTCCCGGAAATATTGGGGCAGCTCGGCGAAAACCATCACCGGATGCCCGTCCCTTGGGTGCTGAAAGCACAGCGCCCCGGCGTGGAGGCACTGGCTGCTCTGCCCAAGCTCCGGCTTTTTGCGGCCGTAAACCGTGTCCCCCAGAATGGGGTGACCAATGTAGGCCATGTGTACCCGGATCTGGTGGGTGCGGCCGGTTTCCAGCTTGCAGCGGATGTGGGTATAGCCCTTATAGCGGCGCACCACCTCCCAATGGGTGACGGCGTTCCGTCCGCCCCGCTGGGTGACGCACATTTTCTTTCTGTCCGTGGGATGCCGCCCGATGGGCGCGTCCACGGTGCCGGAATCCTCCTTCATAACGCCGCAGACAATGGCCTCGTAGGTTCTGGCCATGGTGTGGTCTTTCAGCTGAGAGGCCAGCATGGTGTGGGCGTAATCGTTTTTCGCCACGGCCAGCAGCCCCGACGTGTCCTTATCGATGCGGTGGACGATCCCCGGGCGCAGCTCGCCGTTGATGCCGGAAAGGTCGTCTCCCAAAGCGTAGAGCAGGCCGTTGACCAATGTATCGTCGGCGTGTCCGGCGGCGGGATGCACCACCAGCCCCTTGGGCTTGTTGATGACCAGCAGATCGTCGTCCTCGTAGACGATATCCAGCGGCATTTCGGTGGGAACGATGTCCACGGGTTTTGCTTCGGGGATCGTGTACTCCACCCGGTCGCCGACGTTCAGGCGGTCGTTTTTCTTACCGGGGACGCCGTTTCGCGTGACCATGCCCTCTTCAATGAGTCTCTGCGCCGCGCTGCGGCTTAAATTTCCGGGCTGTCTTGCCAGAAACGCGTCCAGACGCTCCCCGGCGGTGTCGGCAAATAAGGTCATTTCTTTTTGTCCTTCCAGAAGCCCTTGTTGAACAGCACCAGATGCCCCATCAGCAGCACGCAGCCGCAGGTGATGAAGCAGTCCGCCACATTGAACACGGGGAAGTCCATGAAGGCCGTCTCGATCATGTCCACCACGTAGCCCATGCGGAGCCGGTCAACCATATTGGCAAAGCCGCCGCCGTAAATCGCCGCAATGCACCAGCGCTCGAAGGGCGTAAAGGCCATCTTCTTTTTGAAATATTCCCAGACGATCAGCCCGGTAAAGAACAGAAAAATCAGGGCAAACAGCCACTGCTGCCCCTCAAAGGAGGAAAAGGCCGCGCCGGAATTCTGCACGTAGGTCAGATTCAGGACGCCGGGGATAAAGGAAATGTCCGTGTAAAGGGGAATGTACGCAACGGTAAAATACTTGGAGAGCTGATCGACCGCCACAATGCCGGCGGCAAACAGGGCATAGTATAGAAACTGCATCGGAACGCCTCCTGTTAAGATAGGGTTATGATACCATGAAGCGCAGGGATTGTCAAACATCCGCCGCCGAAGGCGTAAAAAAACCCGCCCCGAGTATTCCCAGGACGGTGCTGCTAGAGCTATATTTATCTGATGAGGAACCTTTCGGCGTCACCGCAAAAGGCGGCAAACTCCTCCTCACTGCAATCCGCATCCACCCGCAGAGGGCCGCACAGGTCCAGACAGAACATTTCCATGAAGCTCTTTCCGTTGACCTTGTTGTTGGCGTCCCGGATAATAACAGGGAACCCCCGCGCCGTGGACAGCGACACAAATTCCTGAACATCCTGAACCGACTGGAGCCGAACCTGAAATTCCCGCACAAAAGTACCTCCTGCAACTGTACAAACCTGTTTTTTTCGTGTATAATTGGGGGGAATGATCCGGCGGTGGCACTAACTTCCCCGTATCATCGGTGGATGACAATTATTATAGCAGTTTTCCCTGAAATTTCAACTGTCGGTTTGGACGATTAATACAAATTCTTGACATCTTTATTGGTGGATTTGACATATGAGATTTGCATTCTATACCCTTGGCTGCAAGACAAATCAATACGAGACGCAGGCCATGGAGCAGCTGCTGACGGAGCTTGGGCACGAGATCGGGCAGTTTGACCAGCCCTGCGACGGCTATATTATCAACACCTGCTCCGTTACCGCCGTGGCGGACAAGAAAAACCGGGCGGTCATCCGCCGATGCCGCCGGGATAATCCCGACGCCGTCATCGGCGTATGCGGCTGCTACTCCCAGCACGCCCCGGAGGCGGTGCGTGCGCTGGGGGTGGACATCATCGGCGGCAGCGG
>HF988087.1:7009-7200 GCA_000434635.1 Firmicutes bacterium CAG:110
GGGCGGCGGGAATTCGTGGAGCTGATGCTGTCTGCCATGGAGGGCAAAATCCGGGCGGAACAGCTGGACAACGCTCTGCGCCGCCGGGAGTTTGAAGTCCTCCCTGCCGGTGGACTGGAGGAACGTACCCGCGCCATGCTGAAAGTGCAGGACGGGTGCGTGAATTTCTGCTCCTACTGCATCATTCCCTA
>HF988087.1:7224-7389 GCA_000434635.1 Firmicutes bacterium CAG:110
CGGGGCCCCATTCGTTCCGCACCGGTGGACGTGGCCGTCAGCCAGGCGCAGGAGCTTGCCCGGCGGGACTACCGGGAGATCGTGGTGACGGGCATTGAGATCGCCAGCTGGGGCGCCGACCTTCCCGGGAAGCCCGCGGTCACGGAGCTGATCGAGGCGGTCTGC
>HF988087.1:7406-9372 GCA_000434635.1 Firmicutes bacterium CAG:110
GGTCTGCACCGCCGTTCCGGCGCTGCGGGTGCGGCTGGGCAGTCTGGAACCGCGAATCGTGACGGAGGATTTCTGCCGGCGGCTTTCCCGGCTTCCGAACCTCTGTCCCCAGTTCCACCTGTCCATGCAGTCCGGGTGCGACACGGTATTGCAGCGAATGCGGCGGAAGTATGATACTGCGCGGTACTACGAAAGCGTCTGCCTGCTGCGGACGTGGTTCCCGGGCTGTGCCGTTACCACGGACATGATCGTGGCCTTCCCCGGGGAGACGGAGGATGAATTTGCCCAGAGCCTTGCCTTTATCCGCAAGTGCGGCTTTGCAGAAATGCACATTTTCCCCTATTCCCGCCGTCCCGGAACCCCCGCGGACAAAATGCCGGGGCAGCACGGCAATGCCGTGAAGGAAGCGCGCAGCCGTGCGGCCATTGCCGTAGCCGAGGAAATGAGCCGCGCCTACCGGGAGGCGCTTGTCGGCTCCGTGCAGAGCGTCCTGTTTGAAAGTGTGGAGGACGGCCTGTTCACCGGACATACGCCTAACTATGTGAAGGTCTATGTCCCGGGAGAGGGGCTGCACAATCAGGTGCGCCGCGTTCGCATCACCGGGCTTTACAAGGACGGCTTGACGGGAAGTCTGGAGCCGTAACACCGGATAGAAACGTTTTTCCAATCTCTTGCGCAATTCGCTATTCCGTGATACGATAGACGGAATAGCCGCTGTTGCGGCGTATTCTGTCTGCCATAGGAGGCTTCCATGAAAACCCTGATGCACATTTGCTGTGCGCCCTGCGCCAATCAGCCCATCGAGGTGCTTCGCACCGATGGCTTCGAGGTCACGGGCTTCTGGTATAATCCCAATATCCATCCCGTCACCGAGTACCGCGCCCGGCGCAACTGCCTGCAGGCCTACGCCGAGGAAATCGAGCTTCCCCTGATCCTCCGCAACGACTATGGCCTGCGCCCCTTTGTCCGGGCGGTGGTGGAGGATATTCCGGGGCGGTGCGTCAAGTGCTACGAAATGCGCCTGTTTGAGACTGCCCGTCAGGCCGCCGAGGGCGGCTTCGACAGCTTTACGTCCTCCCTGTTCATCAGCCCCTACCAGAAGCACGAGCTGATGCGGGAGGTGGCCGAGCGGGCGGCGGCGGAGTACGGCGTGCAGTTCCTGTACCGGGATTTCCGCCCCTATTTCCGCGCCGGACAGGAGTTTGCCCGGGAACACGGCTTTTACATGCAAAAATACTGCGGCTGCATCTTCTCCGAGGAGGAGCGGTACATGAAGCCCAAGAAAATACTTCCCTGAGTGGGAAGTGGAGGTATTATGTCAACTTACGAATTTTCTGTCCCCTGTCTGTTCGGGCTTGAGGGCATTGCCGGAGACGAGCTGCGGCGGCTGGATATCCCCAACGTCCGGGTGGAAAACGGCCGGGTGCTGTTTTCCGGAGAAGCGCGGGACATGGCCAAGGCCAATATCTGCCTGCGCACCGGCGAACGGGTGCTGATCGTGCTGGCGGACTTCCCTGCTAAGACCTTTGAAGAGCTGTTTCAGGGGGTCTACCATGCAAATCTGGAAGATTTTATCCCCAAAGACGGCAGCTTCCCGGTGAAGGGTCACTGCTTAAACAGCCAGCTTATGAGCGTCCCGGACTGTCAGGCCATCGTGAAAAAGGCCGCCTCCCGGCGTCTGGGAGAAAAATACGGCGTCAGCTGGCTCCCGGAGACCGGGGCAAAGTACCAGCTGCAATTTTCCATCATGAACGACCGGGTGCAGCTGTATCTGGACACCTCCGGCCAGGGCCTGCACAAGCGGGGCTACCGCGCCGTGGGCAACGACGCGCCATTGCGGGAGACGCTGGCCGCCGCCATGGTTCAGCTGACCCGCTACCGGGGATGGGAATTTCTGTGGGATCCCTTCTGCGGCTCCGGCACCATCCCCATTGAGGCAGCGCTGATCGCCCGGAACGCCGCCCCC
>HF988087.1:9407-12552 GCA_000434635.1 Firmicutes bacterium CAG:110
CCGCCGCCGGTTTGCGGCGGAAGCATTCGCATGGTGCGACGGGAAAGTCTGGGACGAGGTTCGGGAAGAAGCAAAAGCGAAGGAATTCCATGGAAAATACCAGATCCTCGGCTCGGACAACGACCCCAAGTGCGTCTCCCTCGCCATGGCAAACGCCCGGAAGGCGGGGGTGGGCGACATCATCCGCTTCGCCGACGGCGACGCCACCAAAATGGACCTGCCCGCCCAGTCCGGCATTCTTATCGGCAACCCTCCCTACGGCCAGCGGATGCTGGAACAGCAGAGCGCCCAGCGGCTCTACGCCGCGCTGGGGCGGCACCTGAAATACGCCGACGGCTGGAAGAAATTCATCATCACCTCCGAACCGGAGTTTGAGCATTACTTTGGCCGCCGCGCCGACAAGAAGCGCAAGCTCTACAACGGCATGATCAAGTGCGACTACTATATGTACACCGATAATTCCCGGAAAAACCAGAAAAGGGATGACAAAAAATGAAACACCTGTTCATCATCAACCCGGCTGCGGGCAGCTGGGATCACACGAAGCAATACACCGCCGCCATTGTGGAAAGCTGCAATGCCCGGGGGCTTGACTACCGCGTTGAGGTATCCAAGGCTCCGGGAGAATGCCGCCGCATCACCCGGGAAGCGGGAGAGACCGGGGAGGAATACCGCGTCTACGCCTGCGGCGGCGACGGCACCCTGAACGAAGTCGCGTCGGGGGCTGCGGGATTTCCCAATCTGGCCATCACCGCCTATTCCGGCGGCAGCGGAAACGACTTTGTCCGGCTTTTCAGCGAACCTGCCGCTTTCTCCGATCTGGAACGGCTGCTGGATGCCAAAGAAGTCACCTTCGACATGATCCGCTGCAACGACGACTACGCCCTGAACATCTGCTCCGTGGGTCTGGATGCCCGCATCGGCACCGACGTCGCCCGGTACAAGCGGCTTCCCCTGCTGCAGGGCTTCCGCGCCTATGTCGCGTCCACGGTGGTGAACGTGGTGCGGGGCATTGCGGAACACTATGTGGTTGAGATCTGCGGCGAAACCGTTGACGCCCAGCAGACCATGATCTGCGTCTGCAACGGGCGATTCTACGGCGGCGGCTTCAACCCCGTGCCGGAGGCCGACCCCACCGATGGGCTTCTGGACGTGCTTCTGGTGAAGAAGGTGAGCCGTCTGCAGGTGTCCTCCATCATCGGGAAATACAAGAACGGCCGGTACAAGGACTACCCCGACGTCATCCGCCATTTCCGGACGGACAGCGTGAAGATCCTCTGCGACAAGCCCACCGCCATCAATCTGGACGGCGAGCTGCGCACCTCCGACGTGGTGAACATTTCCGTGGCGCAGGAGAAGGTGCGCTTCTTCTACCCCAAAGATTTGAGCTGGCAGGCACAGGATCCGGCGCACTGCTGAAAATATACATAAACGCGGACATTTCAGGCGAAATGTCCGCGTTTTTTACGGCATATAAACGTTGATATCCACGTCCCCATTGATGCCGGGGACTCTGCCCGTGCAGGTGTACTGCCACATTTCCACCTTCCATGGGTAGCGCATTCTGTCCTGATACAGCGCCAGCCAGAAGGGAAAATCCTCCAGCTCGCTCAGGTAATACAGGTTCTCCGACTGGTGCCAGTTGAAATAGACCATGGGCTGATAGCCCAGAGCCTTCATCTTTTCGCAGAAGTACAGCTGGATGTCCGTCAGGGTTCGCGCGTCCATGTTGGCCGTCCGGGCGTCGCTGGCGGGAATTTCCCAGTCCAGAATGATGGGCATGTCCAGCCGGTAGTCCCCCAGAATGTTCAGCATATATTCGATCTCCTGATCGGCCTCGTCCATGTTCAGCGCCTGAGAGAAGAAGTATGCGCCGATGGGAAGCCCCGCTTCCGTCGCGCCCGCGAGATTCTTCTGGGCGTACTCGTCCTCCACCAGCTTGCCGCTGCCGTAGCCGCGATATCCTAAACGGATGATGGCAAAATCAATGCCGGAACGGGCGACCTTCTTCCAGTCGATGTCCCCCTGAAACGCGGAGACGTCCACACCGGAATAGCTGTCGGTGCGCAGGCAGGTCAGATAGTTATGGTTGTTGTACTGAAAGTCCAGACGCCCGTAGGGATTCGGTTCCGGGGGGATGGTCGGCTCGGAGGTCGGTTCCGTTTCCTCCGGCTCCGTTTCCGGCTCCGGCGAGGCCGGCGGCTCCGTCATTTCCTCGTGGTGCCGACGCACCACCAGCGCTTCCGGGTCGTCCGCGGCCTTGTAATAGGGACGGCACAGGATCGCGACCCATGCCAGCGCCGCCGCGGCGAGCAAGGCAATGGCGGCCAGTATCCACTCCGGGCGGATTCGCTTTTTCGGCGGGGCAGGCACCTCCGACGGGTAGATCTCATCCAGAATCACCACGGAATCTTCCATGGAAAAATCTTCCTCCGGGACTGGCTCGTCCGGCCGCAATGGCGGCATCCCTTCCGGCTTCTGAACCTCGGCAGCCTCGTCTTCCAAATTGTCAATAGTTTCCATGACCCGCCTCCTTTCCCGCGTCCTTTCGCTACAGTATACCACATTTTTCGCGCCGCGCCAAGAGGAATCGAGTGCTTAAATCAATCTTAAACATTCCGTTAATTTTGGCCATAAGCTGTTGCATTCGCCGCTTTTTGCAATATAATAACATGTAAGCATTTCTCTGGCAAAGGTGATTTTTATGAATGGGATCAGCAGCTGGTTTCGGCAGTTTTCCGCGAAGCTCTCCGCGGGACTGCGCAGCTTTATGGCCGGGCGTTATGGCACTGACCGGCTGAATATGGTAATTCTGTGTGCGGGTCTGTTTTGCAGCCTGCTGTCGGTGTGGGTCAAGGCGGTGCCGCTGAATATCATTTTCTGGGCGCTGAGCTACGGCCTGATGATCTGGGCGATCTGCCGCGCCCTGTCCCGGAACACCTACAAGCGGTATCAGGAAAACCGGAAATTTCTCCAGTTTTTCACCCGCTTAAAGGACAGACAGAACCGCTATTTTGACTGCCCCAAGTGCCGCCAGCTGGTGCGCGTCCCCAGAGGAAAGGGGAAAATCGCCATCACCTGCCCCCGGTGCAAGGAAAAGTTCATTCGGAAAACCTGAAAAGTGCCGCCGCAAAGTTTCACTTTG
>HF988087.1:12588-13900 GCA_000434635.1 Firmicutes bacterium CAG:110
GGCGGCTTGTGCTTTCCCGTCATGACGCAAACAGTTCCTCCACCGTGGCGAACCGGTAGCCCTCTTCTTCCCACTTTGTCAGCAGCTCATCGAGGATTTCCGCGTTGGTTTTGGACGTAGAGTGCAGCAGCACCACCGCGCCGGGGTGGGTCCTCGGCAGCAGCTTGGCGAAGGCCTGTTCCCGGGTGGGCTGGGAATCGTTGTTCCAGTCCACGTAGGCAAGGCTCCAGAAAACCGTCCGATAGCCCAGCTCCTGCGCTATGCGCAGGTTTTCCTCACTGTATATCCCCTGCGGCGGGCGGTAGTATTTGGGCATATCCTGACCGGTGGTGTCCTTGTACAGCGTCTCCAAGGCCTGCAATTCCTTTGTGAATGCCGCCTTTTCGGAAATTTTGCTCATGTCGTAGTGGTGCATGGTGTGGTTGCCCACGATATGCCCTTCCTCCGTCATCCGGCGCACCAGATCGGCGTTTTTTTCGATGTAGTTGCCCACGAGAAAAAATGCCGCCTTGACGTTGTGCTTTTGCAGCGTGTCCAGTATTTTCTCCGTGCAGCCGTTTTCGTAGCCCGCGTCAAAGGTCAGGTACAGCACCTTTTCCGACGTGCTGCCGATGTACGCGGCGTCGTACCGCTTCAGCTGGTCGATCCCGGCGTTGCCGATGGGCGGTGCGCCCTCCTGACGGAAGCTCAGCCCCCACGCCCCCGTGGGCAGCGCGCTGCCCGAAAAAATCCCCACTGCCGTCACCGCCGCCGTGGTCAGCGCCGCCAGCAATATCAATAAATCCCGCTTTCGCAAAAAGCATCCCCTCCCTTGGACATCCTATGCCCTTGGGAGGGGATGTATTCATGTCCGATTCACTGTCCGCCGTGGAGGTACTTGTAGTCCCAGTCCAGATCGAACAGCTTGTTGCCCCGCTCCATGGGACAGCCGGTGTACAGGTCGTCCGCCAGCTCCCGCAGGACCTCCGCAGGCTCCAGGCACTCGATATAAAAGTCCGGCAGGGCTTCCTCTCCCAGCCGCGCCCCCAGAATGGCGCCGGTGACGGCGCCCACGGCGGCGCTGCGGCCGGAGTGGTTCACCGCCGCGATCATGGCGCTGTCAAAGTCGGCGGAATTGGTCAGGCAGGTGTAAACGGCCCCGGCAAGCACCTGGGCGGCGCTGTCGCAGCCTAAGCGCTCCATCACGTCCACGGGGCTGAGATTGGGGGATTCCGAGTAGGTGATGGCGTGGCGCACCAATGTCGCGACCTCGAACGCCTGACTGTACTGGTGGGCGAACTGCTCCTTCATGGCCTCCACGGCCTCCGCCACC
>HF988087.1:13919-16128 GCA_000434635.1 Firmicutes bacterium CAG:110
CCCCCAGCCGTTTCAGCGGCAGGTGGGGCTGACGGATGAGCCTGCTCATGATGTGCGCCAGCACCGCCCCGGAGAGAAACGCCGAAGGACTCCCCTGCGTCAGCGCCACCGTTTCCGCCCCCAGCAGATCGATCTCATGCTGGTCGGTACGGTCTTCGTGGAAAAACAGCCCGACGCCGATGGCGGTGGTGATGCCGCCGGGGCCGTCGTAATTGTTGGCGGGGGTTTCGGGGGTTCCCAGCGTGGGGCGGCTCAGGGTGTCCAGCATCCGGGTGTCCATGCAGTGGCGGCGGCAAAGCTCGGCTTTCCGCAGAAGCCAGCAGTAATTCCGGGTGGGGCGTCCCCATGGGCGCTGAGAGGCAGCCCATTCCCGGCTGCTCATGCCCACGTATTTGATGAAGGGCGCCATTTTCCCCAGCATCTGTCCCCGGGTCAGACCGAACAGCAGACCGTTGCAGGTAAACGCCGCCAGCTGGGTATAGGAGGTGACGTCGGCGTAGCCATTGACCAGATCGTAGCCCAGCAGGCCGTTGGGGCCGTAATCCTCCTGAATCTCCTGCCAGCTGCGGTTGTCCACGGTGTATCCCATGGCGTCCCCAACTGCCAGTCCCAGCAGGCACCCACGGTATGATGACTGCGAAACGGCCATTGTCTGTCCCTCCCCCGCAAATATCTTCTTCCGCCTATTATACCCTCCGGCCCCGGAAAAGGCAAGTGAAATCTATGTCCATTCTTGAGAGATCGCCGCAAGTGCCGCTGCCAGCCGTTCCTCCTTCAGTCCGGAGTAATTGATCACCAAACAGTGCAGGTCTTCCGACTGGTCGTGATAGTAGCTGCTCAAAGCTCTGACCCGGATGCCCAGCGCTGCCAGCTTCTCCGTCAGCGACTGATCGGAAAGGGACGTATCCACGTTCAGCAGGAAATGCAGTCCCGCGTCCTGTTCCTGAATGGTCAGCTTGTCGGAAAAACTGCATTTTTCCAGCAGGGAAACCACGGTATTCCGGCGGTTTTTGTAGAATTTCCGCATTCGGTTGATGTGTTTTTCAAAAAAGCCCCGGCTTAAGAACCGCGCCAGCGTGTACTGCTCAAAGCTGGGGACGGTGCAGCTGTAGAACCCCAGCTTCTGCTGAAACGCTGCCATCAGCCCCCCGGGCAGCACCATGTAGCTGATTCGGATGGAGGGCGCAAGGCTCTTGGAAAAGCTGTTCATGTAGATCACCCGCCCGCCGTCATCCAGCGACTGCATGGCGGGGACGGGATGGGCGTCGAAACGGAATTCCGAGTCGTAGTCGTCCTCGATAATCCATTTTTCGCCCCGGTTCGCCCAGTCCAGCAGCTCCCGTCTCCGGCTCACCGGGGTGACAATACCGGTGGGAAAGTGGTGGGAGGGGGAAATGTGCAACACGTCGGCGCTGCCGAGACTCTCCGGGATAACGCCCCGGTCGTCCATGGCGGCGCTGACGGTTTTCACGCCCCCGGCGGCGTAAATTTTCCGGATTTTCCCGTACCCCGGCTCCTCCACGGCGTAGACCTTCTCCCGCCCCAGCAGCTGGATCAGAAGATTGTACAGGAAGTCCGTTCCCGCGCCGATCAGGATGTTCTCCGGATCCACCCGCATGCCCCGAAAGGCCGCCAGATGTCCGGCAATGGCCTGCCGCAGCTCCGGGATGCCCCGGTTGGGCAGGGGCGCGAGAAGCGCTTCCCCAAAGTCCAGCATCACCTCCCGCTGCAGGCGCGACCAAACGGAGAAGGGAAACTGCTCCGTGCCGTTGGCTGTCAGGTCGAGAAGGCATGGCGCATCCTCCTTCGCCCGCCGTGCCGGGGCGGCGGGCACCGGGGCGCGGCGCTCCACCGTCTCCACGAAATAGCCCACCTTCTCCCTTGAGCATATGTAGCCCTCGGACAGCAGCTGACTGTAGGCGGCCTCCACGGTGATCTTGCTGACCTCCAGATTCTCCGCCAGCGCCCGCTTGGAGGGCAGCTTCTCGCCGGGACGCAGCGCCCCGGACAGGATATCCCCCCGGATGCAGCGATAAAGCGCCTCGTAAAGGGGGACCCCCGAGGATTTTTTCAGCTCATAGGTTAACATAACTTTTTCTCCTTGGGTGGGGGGAATTGAGCCAACAGGCGGTTAGATTTCTTTTAACAAACTGGAAGTTTCTTTATAACTGCCTTTGCAGATACACCATATCCACCAACTGTACTCCAT
>HF988088.1:0-13406 GCA_000434635.1 Firmicutes bacterium CAG:110
CCGGGAATATGACCAACAGCGAGGGATTTTCCGTCTGATGAAGCCATTTTTTCGCGGGAATACTTTGTGTATTGCAAGGAAAAATGGTGCACAGCAGACGGAAATTCCTCGCTGTTTTGGCATGATGACGGTTTTCAGCCAGACCCTGCCCGCGCTCCGGCAGCAGCCGATTTATTCAGAGCTTCCCTGGTATCAGAGGCTTCCTAAGCGTGAGCAGGGGCGGCTTTCTCCTTGGGCTTCAGCACGATAAAGCTCTGGGCAGGTAAATGCAGCGTATCTCCCTCCATGGCGGGGGTTCCGACGGTGAAGAGGGGGATATAGGCTCCGTCCAGCTGACAGGTCTCCTCACCGCTGCCGGGGTTCATGGCGACCAGCAGACTCCCCCGCTTGTAGGCAAACAGGCGGCTGCGGGCAGCATAGACGGCAAACGGGCTGTAGTTCTGAAGCTCCGGCTCGGCGTGACGCAGGGCAATCAGCCGCTTGACATGGGAGAGCATGGAATTCTCGTCAAGCTCCTGCGCCTGCACGGTGTGCCGCGCGTCGGCTTCCACGGGCAGGTACAAATCCTCTGCCGCGCCCTCGGAGAATCCGAGGTTGGGGCCTGCATCCCACTGCATGGGCGTCCGGGAGCCGGTGCGGTGGTAGCCGCCCTCCTTGGTGGGGATGACCCGATAGTCCATGCCCAGCTCATCGCCGTAGTACAGGAAGGGAGCGCCGGGCATCGTGAAGATCCACGCAAAGGCCAGCCGCCGTTCCGCGTCTGTCAGCCCCGCGGCGGGACGGGGGGTATCGTGATTGCAGGTAATGAAGCACCAGAGGCCGTGGTCGCGGCTGTCGTGATATTGGGGCAGGTAGTCCGCAAGGAACCGGCTCACGTCGGTGCCGGAATCCCGGGAGAAGAAGCCGGTATTGCCGATGTAGCTGCCGCAGCCGTCCCGGAGGGTGTAGTCCCGCATCATGGTGCTGTAGCCGTTGCCGTCCCAGTTGAGATAAAAGTCCATGTCAAAGCCGCAGCGCAGAGCCTTGTCCGGATGATTCCACTCGGAAACGAAGGCAGCATCCGGATATTCCTTGTGAATGGCGCCCAGAATGTCCCGCCAGACCTCCATGGTGGCAAGCTTTTCCGTGCCGTCATTCTTCACGAGAGACTCCGCCATATCCACCCGGAAGCCGTCGCAGCCCAGATCCAGCCAGAACCGGATCACATCCTTCATGGCCTCCCGGGTCGCAAGGGCGTCAGGACTGGTGATGCTCTGCTGCCAGCGTTCCCGGCGTTCCCGGTAGCCGTAGTTCAGGGCGGGCTGACATTTGAAGAAGTTGATGATATAGGTGGCGCTGCGAGGGTATTCGCCGCCGATGAAGGGCATACCGTCGCCCCCGGCAAAGGCATGATCCGTCCAGATGTACCGGCCGGAATATTCGTTTGGCTCGGCCTCGCCGCTCTTGCGGAACCATTCGTGTTCTTCACTAGTGTGGCCGGGAACCAGATCCAGCAGAACCCGGACCCCCAGCGCGTGGGCGCGGCGGCACAGCTGGGCCATATCCTCGTTGGTGCCGTAGCGGGGCGCAATCTTCTTATAGTCCCGGACGTCGTAGCCCGCGTCCTTGAAGGGAGAGTCAAAGCAGGGATTGATCCACAGGGCGTTGCAGCCGAGGCTCTTCACGTAGGGCAGCTTTTCGGTGATGCCGGGAAGGTCGCCGATGCCGTCTCCGTTGGAGTCCCGGAAGCTCTGCGGATATATTTCATAAAATACGGCGTCACGAAGCCAGGATGCAGACATAACAATTCCTCCGTTTTTTGTTTTTGTATGGATCATCCGACCAATACCGGAAACTGCCGGGACAGGGGCGGATGGCGGGGCACGGGAAGACTTCGGATGGTTTCCTGTGGAAATACCGCGGACTTCCGCCGCGGGTAGTCTTTCCGCTTCCGGTACGGGGAGAATCGGAAAGCGGCAAATGTATTATAGAAAAAAACGGCGGGGGAATCAAGAGAAAACCGGAAAGAAATCAAGCCGGGAAGCGCATGGGAGGGCGTTGCCGGCGGCATTTCCCCAGGACATTGGCAGTTTCAACAATTTCTGATGCAACTTTTTATGCACACTGCGCGGTTGACTTGTTACGAAAAATCGAGTATTCTTTTTTTAAAGGGAAGTGTGAAGAAAATAATCCTCTAAGCACTCCCCCCGTTTTTTTCCGGCTTTCTGGAAACGATTCCAATTGGAGGACACGGTAACATACCCGGGTATTCTCCCGTTCCGTTCGTCCTATGGAAAGCGCTTTCCGGTCTGCGGGATCAGCCAGCGAATTTATAATATCAAGGAGGAAATGTAAAATGAAGAAGATTCTCGCGCTGCTTCTGACTGTCGGTATGGTTCTTGGCCTGTTTGCCGGCTGCGGTAACAGCAACACAACCCCCGCCGGCACCGCCGCCGCTGCTAACCCCACCGCCGCCAACCCCACCGCCGCTGCCGCGGCCGATTCTCTGGACGGCACCTATGACATCACCGTCTGGGTCTCCGAGATGGCCGGTGTAAAGGAACTGACCGAGCAGCAGATCAAGGACTTTATGGAAGAGAACCCCGGCATCGTCATCAACGCCACCATTGAGGGCGTCACCGAGCTCGACTCCGCCACCCAGATGATCACCTCCGTCGAGGACGGCGCCGACCTGTTCTGCTTCGCGCAGGATCAGCTGGCTCGTCTGGTGCAGGCCGGCGCCCTGACCAAGCTTGGCACCAAGGCTGCCGCGGAAGTCACCGAGCTGAACGACAGCGGCGCCGTTGCGGCCGCCACCGTTGGCTCCGATATGTGGTGCTATCCCATGACCTCCGATAACGGCTACTTCATGATTTACGACAGCAGCGTGATTCCCGCTGAGCACGTGGACAGCCTGGAAGACATCATTGCCGACTGCGAGGCCGCCGGCCGCGGCTTCTCCATGGAGCTTGAGACCTCCGCGTGGTACAATGTCGCCTTCTTCTTCGCTACCGGCTGCCACTCCAACTGGACCATGTCCGCCGACGGCAAGAGCTTCGAGAGCGTTGACGACGACTTCAATTCCGACAACGGCGTTATCGCCCTGAAGGGTATGAAGAAGCTGCTGAACTCCACCGCTTACAAGTGCTCCAGCTCTGCCGATGACTTCTCCGCCGCCATCCCCGCCGCCGTCGTCATCGTCGGCACCTGGGGCACCAGCGCCGCCAAGGCCGCTCTGGGCGACAACTACGCCTGCACCGATCTGCCCAGCTTCACCGTGGACGGCAACTCTTACCACCTTGGCTCCTTCTCCGGCAACAAGCTGGTGGGTGTCAAGCCCCAGACCGATCCCGTGAAGACCGCCGTTCTGCAGAAGCTTGCCCTGTACCTGACCAACGAGAAGTGCCAGCTTGCCCGGTTCGACGCCGTGGGCTGGGGTCCCTCCAATAAGGCTGCCCAGCAGTCCGAAAAGGTTGCCGGTGATCCTGCTCTGGCCGCTCTGGCTGCTCAGAGTGCCTACGCTACGCCGCAGGGACAGATTGACGGCTCCTGGTGGGATATCGCCAAGGTTTATGCCACCGCTGCCAAGGAGGCTACCACCGACGAAGAGCTGAAGGCCGCGCTGGAGAGCTATGAGACCTCCATTAAGGGCCTGTTCTCCATGTCCGCCGAGGAGCGGGAGGCCTTTACGGTCATCGGCTCCATCAACGGCGACGGCTGGTCCGTGGATCTTCCCATGACCAAGCAGGACGACGGCAGCTGGCTGACCGATGAGGCCTACCAGATGGATGCCGGCGTTGAGTTCAAGGTTCGTCAAGGCAAGGCCTGGGACGTTGCCTACGGCACCGACGGCAATAACTTTGTGGTCGAGACCGCCGGTACCTACAAAGTCCGTTTGACCCTCAACGGCGAAGAAGGCACCGTGGAGCTGGTTCCCGCCGAATAAGGCAGGCTTCCATCCACAAACGCAGTGACATAGAGTTCTGAGAGGGGGAGCCGCTCGGGTTTGCCCGAGGGGAGCCGCTCGGGTTTGCCCGAGCGGCTCTTTTGAGGTCCCTCTGCCGCTGCCTTCCGAGTCCCGACGGGATTCGGAGCGTGTTCCCTGTTCCGGCCCGGTGTCCCGCCGAAGAAGGAGGAGCCCCGGCACCGCCGGCTTCCTTTTTGGGCGGAACACCGGAAACAAATGGACGCCTCCGCAACCGGCTTTTGGGCGGGCAGCATTTCCCGCCAAAGCGAAAAACGGTTCCCGGAGGCAGCCAAATCCAAAAAGAATGGAGGTAGGCGGATAAACGCAGGTTTATCCCGATTGATCATGAAGAAACTGACGGATCTGGAATACCTCAGGCTGAACACGTTTCAGCGTCTGTGGTACAACATTGTCCTGTTCGTTCTCGGCATCCCAGGCTGGCTGGCCTCTTTGGTCAAAGCCGTCGGGAACGGGATCGCAGGCGCTTTCAGGAGCATCCGAAACGAGCTGACGGATTGCGCCACCACCTTTACAAGGGGCAGCTGGAAAACGAAGGTATCCTACCTTGTGATGGGCTTCGGCAATATTGCCCGGGGTCAGGTGCTGCGGGGACTGCTGTTCCTTGTCTTTGAATCTGTGTTCATCGTTTATATGGTCACAACCGGCAGCTACTGGCTGGGCAAGTTCCGCACGCTGGGCGATGTGCCCCCCGGAGAGGTATACAACGAGGTGCTGGACACCTACGTCCGGGTCAACGGCGACGACTCTTTTAAAATTCTGCTGTACGGCCTCCTGACCATTCTCTTCATCATTGCTTTTGTCTACACATGGCGGCTGAACGTGAAGCAGAACCGGATCTCGGAGGAGATCCTTGCCACGGGCAAGAAGCTCAAAAGCGGAAAGGACGACCTTCGTTCCGTGCTGGACGATCAGTTCCATAAGACGCTGCTGGCACTGCCCATCACGGGCATCCTTGTCTTCACGATAATCCCGATTCTGTTCATGATCCTCGTTGCCTTCACCAACTATGACGGCGCTCACGACGGCTACAGCAACCTCTTTACATGGGTGGGGCTGAGCAATTTCAACGAGCTGATCAGCTCCAGCAGTGCGGACGCGAACCTCAGCTACACCTTCGGCGAAATCCTTTCGTGGACGCTGATGTGGGCGTTCTTTGCCACATTCACCAATTATTTTCTGGGAATGCTGGTGGCGATCCTCATCAACAAAAAGGGAATCCATTTCAAAAAGCTCTGGCGCGGCATTCTGGTTCTGACCATCGCGGTGCCTCAGTTCATTTCCCTGCTGTATGTCTCCAAGCTCTTCGATACCAACGGCGTTGTGAATGCCATGCTCCTGAAGCTGGGCTTTATCGATCAGGCCATCCGCTTCTGGGAGAATACCACCTCCGCCCGAATTCTCGTCATCGTAATCAACATCTGGGTCGGTATCCCCTATCTGATGCTGGTGAGCACCGGCATTCTGATGAATATTCCGCAGGATCTGTACGAGTCGTCCAAAATTGACGGTGCCAGTGTCTGGCAGCAGTATATGAAGATCACGCTTCCGTACATGCTCTTCGTCACGGGTCCCTACCTGCTGACCCAGTTCATCGGCAATATCAACAACTTCAACGTAATCTATCTGCTGACCAGCGGCCGCCCGGCAAGTCCGGATCTTGTAACCAGCGGCGGCAGTGCCACAACTACGGATCTTCTGATCACCTGGCTGTTCAACATTACCACCGGCGCCACCAGCAACTATAAGCTGGCCGCCGTGATTGCCATCATGATCTTCGTTGTTGTCGCGGTTCTTTCCCTGATCGTCTACAACGTGATCCCGTCTACCAGAAATGAGGAGGATTATTCGTAATGAGCAGGAATCGATCTCACATGGGAATCCGGACGAAAAGTACCGTTTCCAATACTGTGCTCTATGTGATCCTTGTCCTCATGTCCATTATCTGGCTAACGCCCTTTGCATGCATCTTGCTGGAGTCCTTCCGGACTGAATCCACCGGACGTGTGGGCTACATCATCCCCAAGCAGTGGGGCTTTGACAACTACATCAATCTGTGGACCAAAACGAGCTTCCCCATTTGGTTCCGCAATACGCTGATCACCGCCCTGGCTACGGCGGTGCTGCAAACCCTTATGGTGCTGAGCGTCAGCTATGTTCTCTCCCGGCTTCGCTTCAAGGGCAGAAAGCTGCTGATGAACACCTGCCTGGTTCTGGGCATGTTCCCGGGCTTCGTCACCATGATCGTGCTGTATAAGGTTCTCAGCGGCATGGGGCTGACGGGAGCCAACTCCGTGCCGGGACTGATTCTCGTCTACTGCGCCAGCTCCGGCATGGGATACTATGTGTCCAAGGGCTTCTTCGACACCATCCCCAAGAGCTTGGACGAAGCGGCTCGGGTGGACGGCGCTTCCCGCTTTCAGGTGTTCTACAAGGTGATCATGCCTCTGTCCAAGCCCATTGTCATTTATACCGTTCTCACTGCGTTCATGGCTCCGTGGGGCGACTTCATGTTTGCCAAGTATATCTCCCACAATACGGAGGTGGGCATGAATGTGGCGGTGGGTCTGCAATACTGGATCTCCTCGAAGACCCTGATTGCCACCAACTATACCATGTTCTGCGCAGGCGGCGTGGTGGTGGCACTTCCCGTCACCATCCTGTTCATGCTCCTGCAGAGGTACTATGTGGAAGGCGTCACCGGCGGCGCCGTGAAAGGATAAGGAGAGAGGAAAGCTATGGCATCTGTAAAATTAACCAACGTCAAGAAGGTCTACGACAAGAAGGTCGTGGCCGTTCACGATTTCAACCTGGACATCAAGGATAAGGAATTTGTGGTCTTCGTCGGCCCCTCCGGCTGCGGCAAATCCACGACCCTGCGGATGATCGCGGGTCTGGAGGAGATCTCCGAGGGTACCGTGGAGATCGACGGTGTGGTGGTCAACGACCTCCAGCCCAAGGATCGGGACATCGCCATGGTGTTCCAGAACTACGCCCTGTACCCCCACCTGACGGTGTTTGAGAACATGGCCTTCAGTCTTCGTTTGAAGAAGGTCCCCAACGATGAGGTGTTCAGGCGCGTCACGGAAGCGGCGAAGGTGCTGGGCATTACCGAATATCTGACCCGGAAGCCCCGGGCGCTGTCCGGCGGCCAGCGGCAGCGTGTGGCCATCGGTCGTGCCATGGTTCGGGATTCCAAGGTGTTTCTGATGGATGAGCCGCTGTCCAACCTGGACGCCAAGCTCCGCAATCAGATGCGTGCCGAAATCATTCTCCTGCGGAAAAAGATCGACACGACCTTTATCTATGTAACCCATGACCAGACCGAGGCCATGACACTCGGCGACCGGATCGTCATCATGAAGGACGGCTTCATCCAGCAGGTCGGCACCCCCACGGAGGTATTTGAGCATCCCGTGAATCTGTTCGTGGCGGGCTTCATCGGCGCGCCCCAGATGAACACCTTCCGCACGGAGCTGGTGCGGGAGAACGGCAAGTACTATGTGACGCCTCTCGGAAGCCGGATTGAGGTGGACGGTGAGACCGGTGAAAATCTGGCGGCAAAGGCGGTGGACAGCCGCAGTGTGGTTCTGGGCGTCCGTCCGGAGCACATCACCCTGTCCCAGCCGGGACCCCATGCGATTCCCTGTACCATTATCGTAAATGAAATGATGGGCAGCGAACTGCACATTCACGCGGAGACGGAGGACGGCGCCCAGCTGGTGGTTCGGGTACCCACCCTCGGCCTGCGCAGACAGGAGCGGGCGGAGCTGGTCAATGGTGCGAAGATCCATGTGAGCTTCCCCGGCGAAGTCATGCACCTGTTCGATCCCGAAACCGAGCGGAATCTGATCTACGGATAAGGCTTCACGGGTAAGCACCGCACCCCAAAACTGCGCAAAAGCCGGTGTATGAAGGGTTTGTGCATCATTTTCCAGCCCCCGCAGGGGCTGGAAAATGGCACATTATCCATTTTGCTATGCGTTTGCATACCAAGAAGCCCCGCGAGCGCGGGAAAAGAATACATGTTTAATCTCCCCCGGCTGTACCGAAAAAATCGGCACAGCCGGGGGAGATTTGCGGTGACGATGGTATCCGGAGCGGTTTTGGATGGCGATGGCGGTCAGGGAGCGGCGGAGCCGAGGATCAGGGAGGTCTGGGGGGCAAGGCTCAGGACGGTGCCTTCCAGAGACGCTTCGCCCATGCCGATGACCTCCAGAATGGAGCGGCAGGGAATGTCCGTATCCGCAAGATCTACCGTAAAGGGAATGTCCGTGCTGATGTTGTGAAGAATACACAGGGTGCTTCCCTCGTATTCCACGAGAAAGCCGCCGCACTTGGCGCTGCCAAGATTCACCTGTGTATAGGTGCCCCGGGGAATTGCCGGGTAGCGGTTTCTCAGAGAGATCAGGCGGCAGTAGTAGCGCAGCAGGCTCCCCTCCTGTGCCAGCTGAGACTCTACGGTTCCGTTGGTCTGCTTGGAAGAGGGATAGGTGCTGCCCTCCGGATCCTGAGGACTGCTGTCGTCTCCCCAGAGCATGGCAAGCCGCCGGTTGGCATCGGTATTGGCGGAACCTCGGACGCCCTTCATGCCGATCTCCTCCCCGTAGTACAGGAACGGCGAGCCGCTGCACAGCAGATAGAGATTGGCGGCCATCTGGGGGAAGTGGTTCGCCAGCATCAGATACCCGGCAGAGCGATCCATGTCGTGGTTGGAAAGGAAGGAAACCATCATGCCGTCGGGGTTCGCCTGAGAAATCTTGTCCTGAAAAGCGCACATGTAACCCGTGAACCGGTTGATGTCCTGATCCTTGGCAGCGGAGGCAATGACGCCTTCGGCCTGGGCGGCGGCGAAATTGAAGCAGTTCATGGCCGGATAGTAGGCAAGGATCTCCGACTCGCCGGACCAGCACTCGCCCACAAGATAGACCTCCGGCTTCACGGCTCGGAGCTGGTCGGTGTACCACTTCCAGAACGACGCGCTTCGGCCGGTTTCTCCATAGTAAAGATACTTGACGGCGTCAAAGCGGAATCCGTCCACGCCCAGCTCCAGATAGTACTTTGCCACGTTCAGCATTTCCTCCCGGACGGCGGGATTGTCATAGTTCAGCTCCGGCATGTCCGGGGAGAAGTTGCACTCGTAATATTCGTCCGCCGTTCCGGGAATCTTTTCGCAGGTGATCCCGGCCGGAAGCGTCTCGCCGGTGTACCAGCTGTAGTAATCGTAGTAGGGGTCGTCGGGATTGGCGTCGGCGTGGGACTGGCAGAAGGACTGAAACCATTCGTGGTTCCGGGCAGTGTGGTTGATGACAAGATCGAGAATCACCTTCACGTTCCGGGCATGGCAGGCGTCGAGAAGCGCCCGGAGATCGTCCTCGGTGCCGAAGTCCGAGTCGATCCGGTAGTAATCCGTTGCGTCGTATTTGTGATAAGAGGGGCTGGCAAAAATCGGCGTCAGCCACAGCCCCTGTACCCCGAGACTGGTATCCGACAGGAGATTCCCGTCGTTCAGATAGTCCAGGTGCCGGAGAATTCCGTTCAGGTCTCCCGTTCCGTCCCCGTCGGAGTCGGCAAAGGAGCCGACAAAAATCTCATAGAACACCCGGTAGTTGTCGTCCGTTTTGTCGGCCTCCGTGGGCACGGTCTCCGCCGGAGAGGCCGTGCCGCACCCTGCCAGCACCAAGGCCAGCAGAAGCGCCGCGGCGCGAAGAAAAAATTTTTTCATATGTAATCCCGCCTTTGAACTTTTCATCCGAAAATCGTATCAGCATTCAGCACTGCGTCGGGTACGGGTCTCATACTATTTCTCGATAAAATGGTTAACACCATTTTATCCTGCGAATCCTTCGCAGGCCGCCGGCGGCGGCGAGAAATGTATGGACTTACGTTTTTTGCGGCTACGCCGCTGGCTGCTGAAACAGCAGCCGAATAAAACGGTTTTTAACCGTTTTATTGAAAACTAGTATCAGTGGGTTCCCGCCCGGAGGAGGGAGAATACCTTCAGGGATTTCAGCGCGCGCCCCGTGCTGTCAAAAAACGCCTGATTGTCCACGGCGCTGCCGCCGTAGTATTTGCCCGCGTCCTCCGGGTCGTAGGAGGCGGCGTAGGAGCTGGCCCAGCCGGAGCCGTACTGCTCCCATTTCCGGCTGTTTTCCGCCCGGCTGCCGCCTCCGGCGCTGATCCATGCGCCCTCCCAGTAGAAGACACCGATGCCGTTTGTCGTGTCCTCCGCCATTGTACGGACAACGTCCGCCACGGCATCGGCCTGTCCCTGTACGGTAAGGGGATAGGGTTTGGCATAGCTGCCGCCCTCGCCGATGGTATTGCCAAAGAAATCCGTATCCTCCGGGGTGTAGGCGTAGGAGGTTTCCGCTACCATGACCTTCTTGCCGTAGGCTTCGGCAATCTGAGAGAGCACGGCGGCGAGATTCTCCAGCGTCCCATGCCAGTAAGGGTAGTAGGAGGTGGCGAATACATCGTAATCCAGTCGGAAATCGTCCAGCGTTTTCGCGTAGAAACGCATGGCGTCGGCGTTCTCCGGATTCGTGAAGTGAACGGCCACCAGTGCCTCCGGGAAAATTGCCCGGACGGCTCGGGAGCCGGCCTCCATCAGATCGCAGATGTTCCCCCAGGTGGTTTCCCCGCAGAGACTGCCGTTGGTCTCATTGCCCAGCTGCACCATGCCTACGTCCACCTTGGCGTCCTTCAGCTGCTGAAGGCAGTCCGTGGTGTAGCGGTTCAGGGCATCGGCCTTTTCGTCGATTTCCATACCGACCCACGCTTTGGGAACCATCTGCTTACCGGGATCGGCCCAGAAATCGGAATAGTGAAAATCGACAAGAAGCTTCATGCCGTACCGGGTGGCTCGCTTGCCGATGGCGAGGGCGGTGCCAATGTCGCAGTTTCCGCCGCCGTAGCCCCGGCCGGAGCCGTCGTAGGGATCCACCCACACCCGAACCCGGATGTAGTTGATCCCGTTTTCGGAAAGGATCTCAAAAACGTCCTTCTCCTTACCGTCAAAATCATAGTACCGGACGCCGCCCGCCTCCAGCGACGGCACGATGGAGGCGTCCATGCCCAGAATAAAGGCTTCGGTCATGCCCTCAATCCTCGGAACATACAGCGTGTCCGAAGTGACGACCCGCTTCTCCCCGCCGCATCCGGCCAGGCACCCGGCCAGCAGGCAGACGGTCAGCCATGCAAACACCCTTTTCACGGTTCCTACCTCCGTCTCTTGCCGGATTGTGCGTTTATTTTTCGGATTGGACGGTGTCTTCCTGTTCGGGATTCCGGAATACTTCCACCCGTTCAAGCCGGATCGTCACACGGGTCTGTCCGCCGATGGTGCAGGTAAACAGTGTCAGATCCCAGTCCCCTGCTTCCATCCCCTCCGTGTCCATGGGGTTCAGCGTCTCCCGCTCCACCACCTGGAAGGTCACCACATGCTCATCCATATCCGTAAACAGGACGGTGTCCCCGGGTTGGAGCTCCTTCAGCTTTCCGAAATGGGACGCATAGTTGTGGGCGCAGATGATCAGGTTGTCCTGATACAAGGAGCCTGAATACCGGCAGGGGGCAACCTTCAATGCGGGATAGTCCCACTGGCTGATCACCGGCAGCTCCAGCTCCAGCGACGGAATGCTCAGCACGCCGATGTAGTCCCGGCCGTTGATGGTCTTCACCGGCATCTCCCGCTGGACATCCGGCAGGGATTCCGGAAGGGTCGTGGGTTCGGCTTCGTCATCGCCCGCTTCCGTGGGGAGCGCGTCGCACAGCTGGGCAATGACCTGCCGGGCGGAGTCCCGTGCTTCGTGGGACTCCCGTTCATTGTAAGCCGAAAGGAACAGGGCCGCCGCAATCAGCAGCAGCCCCGCATTGATCCAGACGGTTCCCCGGTTAGCCTTCATCCCTGGCCTCCCGGCGGCGGAACAGACCCACGGCGATGCAGCCAAGCCCCGCACAGGCCAGCACCGGCACCGGCCACCACAGCTGCCCGGTCTGGGGAAGCTTCTTCCCGCCGCCGGGGGAGGGAGGCGCAGTGGGCTTGACCTCCCGCTCCAGATCGGTCTTGGGCTGACTGGTCACGTCGTATTGGTATTCGTCCCGGTAGAGGTAAGGCACGCTCACCAGGAAGGGAGCGGTTTTCCCGTAGCCGGGAGCGGCGGTTTTCTGCACCACCAGATACAGGCCGAAGGTCAGGTCGGAAAAGGTCGCGTTGCCGTCTTTATCGACGGTCACGGGATCGGAGGTGACGGGAGTCAGCTTCCCTTTCAGCTCCGCCAGCCGCCCCGCCAGATCCGGGGACTCGATGTCGCCGAATTCGGGAATGTCCGCCTGAATTTCTTCCACGGGGACGAAGCTGTAGTTGCCGTCGTCCTCCGCCACGTCGCCCACCTTGTACAGGGCAAGCGTGCCGCCGCGGACGGCTTTTCCCTTGTAGGTCATGGAGACGGTGATGCTGCAATGGCCGTTCCGGCTCTCATCCGGAACCGCGTGGGCGGCGGCGGACAGGGGCAGAGCAAGCAGGAAAAGCAGCGCCAGCAGGCCGGAAATAACATGCTTTCTCATGAAAAAACCTCCTATTTCTTTCTGCGCCTGGGCAGCAGCAGAAGGATCAACAGAATCAGCAGCATGGGGATCGCCACGACGGGCGCCACCAGCATGGGCTCTAACTGGACGGCGTCGGCGGTGACCCGCACGGTTTTGACTTCCTCGATATTGTCGATGCGGTGTCCGCGAACCAGCAGCCGGTGGGTATTGATGCCGTAGGGGGTGCAGGTCACCAGGGTGCAGTAGTCCTCCCCCTCCGCGATTTCCAGCGCGGCGGTATCCTGCGGCTCCACGATGAGGATTTGATCCACCTCATAGGTCAGAATCTCATCCAGCACCCGCAGGAGGAAGGTATCCCCCTCCCGGAGCTTGTCCAGGTCGGTGAACAGCTTGGCGCTGGGCAGACCCCGGTGACCGGAGAGGACGCAGTGGGTGCTCTCCCCGCCTACCGGCAGGCTGGTCCATTCCAGATGGCCCACGGCCACCTGTAGGACGGGATCCTCCGTGCCGTGGTAGATGGGCAGGCTCACGTCAATTTCGGGAATCTCGATATAGCCCATGACCCCCTGACCGGATATGTCCAGCAGGCTTTCGTATTCGGCCTTCTGCTCCTCGGAGAGGAGGAAGCTGTTGCTGCGACTACACAGGTTCCGGTTATACTGCCGGGCGGCGTCCCAGATGGCGTCATAGCTGGCGTTGTCGAGAGCGGCCACGTTTTCGGCGTAGGTGGCGATGGCGCGGGTCTGGTGGAAGGAGTTCCAGTAGTCGCTGACGGTGGGGTACAGCAACAGGGACAGCCCTATGAGCAATAGGATCACCAGAACAATGGTGGATAGATGTTTTCGCATACAGGGTTCTCCTTGTGGCTGTGTGCCGGGGAGGGGCGCTCCCC
>HF988088.1:13422-19230 GCA_000434635.1 Firmicutes bacterium CAG:110
GGCGCTCCCCGGCACAGGACTTAGGTATAGAAAGCGGAATTACAGGGTGTGTACTCTCAGGAATTAACGATTGGCATCGCTCATGCGCTTCTTGGTGACCAGCAGGACGACCGCGCCCAGCACCAGGACAGTGCCCAGTACATAGAAGACGGTAGTACCCATACCACCGGTGGAGGGCAGGGTCGTGCCGGTTTTGTTTTCGACCTCAGCGGTAACAGAAAGCTTCGTGGTATCCGTGCTGCTGCCCGCTACCTTAACTTCAACAGGCGCAGTCAGCGGATTGTAGCCGGCGGGAGCCTCGGTTTCTACCAGGTGGTAGGTGCCGTCGGCAAGGCCGCCGAAGGTGGCTTCGCCCTGAGCGTTGGTTGTCATGACAGTGGCAGCATTCTTGTCTGCAACCCATTCGACCTTCTTATCGGTATTCCACTTGTAGTACACGAGAGAGGTTCCAGCATCAGTGGTTACTTCCTTGTACAGGACAAACTTCGCGTTAGGCAGCTTGGTGGTTTTGCTGCCGGACTCAAACTTGTCGATAACGATCTTGGAGCTGTAGACCTCTTGCTTCTGCGCGGGCGTGGTGGTCGTATGGGTCGAATCGGTAGGATCGTTGCTGTAGGTCAATTTTGCCTCGTTCTTCGAGACCACCGCAATTGCCTTTTCATTGACGGTAGCCGTATAAGTAACTGTGATGGCATCGCCAACAGTGCAATTCTTGACAAGAATGGTCACCTTGAACGTATTAGGAGCGGTTTCAGCATCATAGGCGATCGTGCACTTGTCGGTGTCAGCGGTCACATCAGCACTTCCAACCTTTACCGCAAGGCTGTTCCGGTTAAAGGTCAATCCCTCGCTCATGGTATCGGCGATTTCGTAAGTATAGGTTTCAAATCCCATGGTATCGGGTACCTTGCCGGTAATGGTGTAGTTGACCGTCTCGCCCACATCGGCGCTAACCTTATTATCGGTCTTCTCAAAGGGCATGTCGTTCTTATCGTGGATGGTGACAGTCGGGTTGGTGGTGGTCAGGTTGCACAGTGCGCCGGTGGAACTGGCGACGAAGTAGTAGCCCAGGTCGAGGTTGGAAACAGAGACAGAGTTAGCGTCTCCGGACAGTTGCAGTCCGGTCATACCATCGACAGCCGCCTTCAACGCCACGGCAAAGTCGGGCGCGCTGAAGCCGTTGCCGGTAGTAACGACATAAGTATCACCACCGTTGACCTGGGTCAGCGTCAGGCCATGCGCCCCTGTAGCATAGGCACTGACAGTGTTGAACCATTCGCTGGTGCTGTCAATGGTGTAAGAATAGTGTTCCTTAGCCGCATCATAGACCACATCAAAAATCTTGTAGGCTTTGTACTCCTGATTTGCAACGGGATTCGCAACGGTAATGGTGCCGGTGGTGGTTGTTGTTCCTGTTTCAGTGGCAAAGGCTGTGACGGCCAGGGCGAAGACCATGACCAGTGCCAGCAGAAGGCTGGCGAGTTTTCTTGCGTGTTTCATTTTTTGTGCTCCTTCTTTCATCGTAATTTTGAATTGGAATGGTGGCTTTCCGCGTATCAGGAAGATGCCTCATCCTCCTTTCGACGCCTGCAATGGCTATACAACAGGGTCGCCGCGCCGAAGACCAGCGCCAGGCCGCCTGCGGTATAAGAGGTTGTTCCGGCTCCGCCGGTGTCGGGAAGCTCGTAGCCCCAAAGGGTGTCCTGAATGGGAAGCTCCAACACCTTGGAGTCGGTGCCGGTGGTAACGGTCAAAGCCGTTCCGGTGTCGGTGTCGCTGGCCTTTTCCAGCGTTCCGTCCGGGTTCTCCGTGGCCGGGTAGAGTGTGGCACTGCTGTCCTCCCCCACTTCCAGAATCCAGGGTCCTGCCGTCATGTAATTTGACGGCGCCTGTGTCTCACGCAGATCGTAGGTGGTATTGCGCCGGATGCCGGAAAAGAGCGCGATGCCGTCTTTACCGGTGGTGACCTCCATAGAGTTCTCTGTCCCCTGTTCTTTCAGGGTGAACTTTGCGCCTTCCAGCAGCTTCGAAGCGTCCGCGCTGTCCGTCTTCGTGATTTGCAGATTCAGCTGGGTCATCATGGTGTTGGTAAAGGCGTCTCCCGGGATGGTCAGGGTGTAAGACCCGTCCGAATTGCTCCCATGCCCAACCGCATCGCCCGACCCCGAAGAGCCGGTGGCGGTGTTTTCTATTACGGTTTCATAGTCGAACCGCACCTCTTTGCCCGGTGCATAGGGGACATTTGTAATGTCCTTTGTTTGCTTACCAGAACCATTGTTGAAAACATAATTGTAGGTACCCGTTCCGGAAACACTTAGCTCTGCAACATAATAACCGTCCGAACCCTGTGTCATCTGCATTCCCGGCCAACTTGTAAGCGGATTACTCGAATCGGCCCATACGTGCATGTACACGTGCTCCCAGCCTTGCGTGTTCTTAAAGTGAACCCTGAACGTCCCCGTCTCGGAACCCGTTCCGGAGCCAGAGCCGGAGGAACCGCCGCTTTCACTGCCGTCCAACGTAACGGAGGACACATAGTAGCTTTTGAAGTCCACACCCAAAAGGGAAACGGTTTTCTCCGAAACTGTCACCTGAATCGTATGTACATTCGTATCATAGGTGACACCGGCTCGATCGCCCTTGACCTCGCTGAGCGTGTAGGTATGGGTTCCGGTCTGGGAATACTGCACGTCGGGCGAAATCGAAAATTGTCCGGTAGCAGCATCGGATGTTGCCGTTCCGACTTCCTTCCCCTCACTGTCCGTTAACTTAAACTGGAAGTTCAGTCCCTCGTTCTGCTTTACGCCGTCCTTGAGCAGAGCCTTGGTACCGGTAATGTCCAGCTCCGGCGTGGCCGTTACAACCTTTCCACCCGGGTCACCCAGAATCAGACCGCCGTTGGTCATGATGCCGCCGCCGTGGATGTTGGAATGGTTGCCGGTGATAATGACCTTCGCGGCATCGACTGCCTGGCTCTTGGCGGTGTCATCAGGCCTTGCATTTAATCCGAACAGATACTTTGCAGCTGCATAGCCGGTCTTGCCGATGGTAACAGGCTGTTCGTCACAGCTACCCGTCCAGTTCGCCGCGCCGCCGCCCGCCATCAGACCGGTGACAAGGGAAATCGGGCCGTTTGCGCCGTCTTTTGCGCGGACACAGAAGTAATCCGCGTAGCCGTTTCGCGTAAAGACCTCGCTCGTTTGCGCCAAAGTGGAATCATAGGTTTTGTTGTTGCCGCCGCCGGACATATTTGTGCCGGAAGCCCTGTTCCCGTAAATGGCCGCTCCGTCTTGATTGACGATCAGGGTTTCACCCGTAGGACAGGCGCCCACGCCGCCGCCAAAGCCGCCCGCGGTGTTTCCAGTGATCAGCGCATTCATGATCGACAGGTTGCCTTTTTCCTGAACGAAAATGCCGCCGCCGCCCCAGTCATTGTTGGAATTCGTTATGTTATTGGTAATGTATACCTTGTTCGTTGCCTGAATCACGCCGTTGGTGCCGCCGGCGATACGAAGACCGCCGCCCTCGCCCAGTTCGGCGCAGTTGCCGGCAATGGTTCCGCCGCTCATGGTAAAGCGGACATTGTGGCCAAAGAAGCCCGCGTAAATGCCGCCGCCTGCCAGACCGGAATAGTTGCCGGTGACATAGCCGCCGGTCATGTTCATAACGGAACTGTTCGCCAGGGCGATGCCGCCGCCGCCGTGGGTGTTGTTGACATCGTTCCGGCAGTCGCTGCAGCCGCATTCTTTATAGTTGTTGGTCACATAGCCGCCGGACAGGTTCAGCGTTCCGCTGTTGACGTAGATGCCGCCGCCGTTGTCCGAATGTCCGTTGATGACCTCGTTGCCCGCCACCGCGCCGCCGGAGATGTTCAGCGTTCCGTTTTGAAAGAAGATACCGCCGCCGGAACTGCCACGGTTGGCCGCAATGACACCGCCCTGGATATTCACCGTTCCGTTGTCAACGTAAATACCGCCGCCGGGCGTGCCGTCACTGCCGCCGCCCACAATATAGCCGCCATTTATGTCCAGCGTTCCGCGGTCCACGGTGAATATATGTTTGCCGCCGGTGTTTTGGAGTACACCGCTCTGTAGTTCCAATGCACCCTTGACCAGAATCACCTGTTCAGAAGCCTCCTGACACAGAATCTTTCCTGCGCCGGTGAGGGGGACGGTATGCTTTACCAGTGTTTCCGTGGTGCCGGTGCCATTGGCCGTGGATTCTGTGATGTAATACGTCAGGGTATCATTTTCCAGTGTCGCCTTATTGCCGCACACGTTTCCAGTGACCGTAGATTTGGTATCCTGAATACTGTCGGACGAGTCCATAATGGTGAGCTTCGCACCCTCGTGCACATCAAAGTACTGATTGGCCTTGCTGATCGTCAGGGTATGCCCGTTCAAATCGATGGTAGTGTTCTGCGTAATGCTCAAATTCGCGCTACTGCCGTTGTCCGCCGTCCAGGCATCGCCGGTCAGCTTAAAGTTGCCGCCCTCGGAGAATGCGTCCCCGATATAGCCGGACAGATCTTGGAAGGATCGAGCCTGTACTTCATACAAAGAGAAGTGATCCGTGTCTACCGTCACGTCGCCGTTCTCTCCGGTTTTCGCTTCCATGTCCGTGGCGGTCTGGGCATTCGTATCAATGTGGTAGACCTTGGGGTAAAGCCCCTCCGTGTCAATGCCGCTGAAGGTCACGGTCACGGAGCCGGTTGGCTCGATCTCTTCCTCTCCGTGCCACAGGGTGATGTCCAGCAGGTAGCTCCGCTCCGGTTCGGCCTGTTCTTCTCCCAAAATCTGATCGCGAATCGCCCGACGCTCCCCGTCCGTCACCTCGGTCACCGTTACCGTGATTTCCCTTGCCGGATAGGGCAGGGAGGCACTCTCGCCGGTGATGGTCACGGTGATGCCGTTTTCGGTCTGCGCCGTCAGGGTAAATTCCTTCGGCCCCTCCGGCAGGTTGATATAGCCCAGAATCCCGGGGTCGTCCGCCCCATAGGTCAGCAGACGCACCGCGTCCTCCGCGTCGCCTTCCATGGCGGCGAAGCCGGAATCCGTGATCTGCGCCACCAGACCCGCACGGTCGGCCGTGCCGTCCCCGTCCCGGTCAAAGAGCACCAGATCTCCAACCGCCGGGGTGTGGGACTGTGCCGGTTCAAAGGCGTCCGCCCAGGACGTGACCCAGCCGCCGCAGTCTCTGTCGACGCCCTCCACCCCGGCGTAATGCAGGCAGAAGGTCAGGAACATGACGTTCCAGTCGCCGTAAGGCTCCCCGCACCACGCGCCATAGCGGGTGTAGCCCTTAACCGTTTCGCCGTCCTCCGCGACAACGTAGTTTTTCGTACTCTCGGCATAGCCCAGCTGGGTTTCGGCGATGGCAAGGGTATCCTGCCGCCAATTCCCGGTCAGCGTCACCCCCGCGAAGGTCTGCTCCCATAGCTCCGCCGTTTCCACGTCCGCACCGGGGTCCGCGTAACAGGCAAGACTGTGGGTGTGCTCCTCCGTCCCGCAGACCAGCTCCCCGTTTTCATCCCGACAGGCTTCCCCGTGGGTATGGGCGTCCTTGCCGCAGAATACCGTTTCTTCCTGCTTGCAAGCTTCGCTGTGGGTGTGTTCTTCCTGTCCGCAGACCAGCTCCCAAGTGCCGTAGCACCGGGCGGTATGCACGTGCGCCGTATCGGTGCAGGTCAGCGTCCCGGTGTCCACCGGCTCCGCCACCGTCTCAAAGCAGGCGTCGGAGTGGCGATGCTCCAGAATCTGGGCCTGTCCGCATATCAGTTTGCCGTCAGCGTCAAAGCAGTCAGACGTG
>HF988088.1:19248-32162 GCA_000434635.1 Firmicutes bacterium CAG:110
TCAGACGTGTGACGGTGGAGCACGATCTCCGGTTTCGTGCAGACCAGCACCGGCTGAGCGTCTTCCGCCGAATCCGTGGGCAGGTCGCAGCTCAGAACCTGCTCCCATTCATAGCAGGCATCGGTATGACTATGGTCGCTGTCGATGCCGCAGGTCAGTTCCCGGGACGTCTTATAGCAGTTCTCGTCATGCTGGTGTTCCTCGGATTCTTCCAGGCCGCAGGCAAGCACGGCGGTCTCGGTGTAGCAGGCATCCGTATGGACATGCTCCCCGCAGACCAGATCGCCCCGCACCGACGTATAGCAGCCCTCCGCGTGGGTATGTTCTTCCGGCAGGGCATAGCAGCCGGCAGTGTGCCGGTGTGCCTCAATCTCGGGAAGCGGACACCAGAGATTCCCGGTTTCGTCATAGCAGCGGGAATCATGGCTGTGAACCACAAAATCGGCATACCCGCACCTTGGATTTCCGTCGGCATCATAGCAGTCCGCCGTGTGCCGGTGAATTTCCAGCGTCTTCGCGCTGCACACGGGAACCCTTTTCTCAACCGACGTCACCTGCGCATAGCAGGCGTCCGTGTGGGTGTGCTCCGGGATGTCACATTGCTTTTCCAGTGTGATCGCCGGCAGAATCAGCGCATAGGTGGTACAGAATACCACCACACCGGCAAGCACGGTCACTACCCGATGCCGGAGGCGCTTCCTCTTATGCACCTTCGTGTATTTTTCCGCACCCCGCAGAACATCATACTTCATATATCCCTTCACCATCCTTCCTATCTCAATGCGCCGAAGTCCGGCAGAGGCCAGACCCGGAATACGATTCTTCCGACGATCTGCTCATCGGAAATGCAGCCGACCGCGGTACTGCGGGAATCCACCGAGGTGGAACGGTGATCGCCCACACAGAAGTAACGGTTATCCGGCACCTGATAAGGCAGCGTAATGTCACATTCTCCAAGCGCTTTTTCCGTCAGGTACGGTTCCTCCAGCAGCCTTCCGTCCACGGATACATTTCCGCTTTCGTCGATATCCACCCATTGGCCGGGGCCGGCAATACAGCGCTTCACCAGAATCTTGTTTCCCAGGTAGAACGCCACCAGGTCGCCGGGTTCAAAGCCCGAGCCCTTGACGGAGAGGACAATATCCCCCTCATTCAGCGTGGGCGTCATGGAAGACCCGTAGATCTGCAGCACGGGCATCCAGATGGTAGCCACCAGCACGGCTACAGCCGCAACAACCACAAGCGTATAGACGGTGCTGCGAAGAACGCGTTTATACCGCCGTTTGTATTTTTCTCTGCCAAGCTCCGCCTCCAGCTGTTCCAGAGTCGGGGGCTCGGGAGATTTCCACGATTTCGACTTCATAACTCTCCGCTTCCCTTTTCCGACATAAGACGCACGTTTTCCAGATATTGCTGCGCGGCTTTGTCCGCGGCCTCAAATACACGATTCAGCTGCAGCGCCGCCTCCGCAAGGGAACCGGCTTTTTCAACCGCTATTCTGCGATCCCGGAGCTGCGCCTCCGCACGCTCCAGCCTGATTTTCAATTGACGGTTTTCTTCCGTCTGCGCAATCAGCATTTCCAGCAGCTCGCTCCGGCTTAACCGTCTCAGTTCCTTATCCGTCATCCGACTTCCCTCCAATCTGCGCTTACGGCTGAAAGCAGAAAAAAGCAGCGGTCATTTTCCTGCCCGTCATTCCCACAATGTAGCTAAAAGACCTGATTCCCGGTGATATACAGGAATTGGAATCGTTTCCAACCTCTTAATACAGATGATATCACGTTTAACACGTAAATGCAACCATTGATCGTCGAATATTGTGTGTCAGAATTAACGAATTTTCAGCTTTATTTTTGTTAATTATTTCCCACTCCGGAAATAAGACGAAGCATTCCCGCCATCCGTGCGCTTCTGCGCAGGAGATTCTGGAGGACGTATCGGAAATGCCCGAATTTAGAGAAGAGAAAAAGCTCACCCGCAGTGTCAGCTACTGAAAACTGTGAAAGGGAAAACCGGGAATGAGCAGTTTTACCAAAGCGGTGATATCTTTTAAGACTAGTATAGTGTATTTTACCGGATTCGTCAATACCCTGTAACAAGCAATATTCCCCACCCTTTCACACAAGGCGCCTCAATTTCTCTGTAATTTGACAGTATTTTCTTCGCGAGAGGATATGTCACAATCCGGAAGCTCGGTTCCTTTCAATAAGGAAAGGAATCCATGTCCCCATTGCGGCGTTGCCCTAAGCGTGTCGGAGTTCTGCAAGCTATGTACAATAAATAAAGCAGCACGCCCTGCCAATCAAGGCAGGGCGTGCTGCTATTTTTGGAGCAGGATACGGGAGTCGAACCCGCCTTCACAGCTTGGGAAGCTGTTGTACTACCGATGTACGAATCCTGCGTACAGGTGCATTATAGCAGAGCCGCATGAAAAAAGCAACCATTTTTTGTCGGAAAAGGGAATCCCGGTTGAGGAAAAGCATCAGATGTGCTATATTAGGGAAAAAGGACAGCCCGGCAAAATGCCGGGCAGAGCCGTGATTTGTAAGGAGAAACGCTTATGGCAGAATATGAGCTGGTTTACGAGATCAAGAACCTTTGCCGCAACAACCAGATGCGGGACGTCTTCTTTGAAGAGGTGGAATGCGATGACCCGGAGGCCTATCTCCGCGGCCGCCTGAAGGGAAAAACAGTGGAATTTTCCACAGAAAAAGGCACGGGCGGCAGCGTGACCATCCACGCGGTGGTGGACGGGCTGATCCAGAAGTACGTGTTCACGCCGGTGTGACAAAAATATCCACTTGCAGCCGTCGGATAAATGAGAGTTGGGCAAGTTTTCTGAAAAAATTTCGCAAATTATGGGTTGAATTTAGATGGCATATGTGATACGATAAGTTAGTACCGATATGGGCGAAGTGCGCCCGTAGGGCAAAGTCACCATCCGCAGTCAAAAACGGCTCCCGAGCCATGAGTGCGCGTGGTGACGCGGCCTGTATGGACGAAATTCCGACCTGTCGGCCGCTCCTTTTCCGCTTTCGCCGGAAGGGAGAAAACGCGGGAGGGGCTGCGCTCCGAACCTGCGTTACGCAAAATCACTTTTAAGGAGAACCAGACTATGGCACCTCATACCATTGCCGTTGCCGGAAAGGGCGGCGTGGGCAAAACCACTACCTGCGGCATGATCATCGACTACCTGTGCGCAAAGAAGCGCGGCCCCGTCCTTGTGGTGGACGCCGACGCCAATTCCAACCTGAACGAAGTTCTGGGCGTGGAGGTGGAGACCTCTCTCGGCCAGATCCGGGAGGAAATGGCACAGGCAGAGCTGAAAGGCACCATTCCCAAGGGCATGACCAAGGCGGACTACGCGGAAATGAAGTTCGGCGACGCCCTGATCGAGGACGACGATTTCGACATGCTGGTCATGGGACGCACCCAGGGCAAGGGCTGCTACTGCTATGTCAACGGCGTGCTGCAATCTCAGCTTGGCAAGTATCTGCCCAACTATTCCTACGTGGTCATGGACAACGAGGCGGGGCTGGAGCATATCGCCCGGGGGACGCTCCCCCATGTGGACACCATGCTTCTGATTTCCGACTGCTCCCGCCGGGGCGTTCAGGCCGTGGCGAGAATCGCCGAAATGATCGACGAGATGGGCTTAAACCCCGGACAGATGGGCCTGATCATCAACCGCGCGCCGGACGGAAAGCTGGACGACGGCGTCCGTGCCGAGATCGAAAAGCACGGTCTCAAGCTCTTCGGCGTTCTGCCTCACGACGAGGCGGTTTACCGCTGCGACTGCGACGGCAATCCGTCCGCGAAGCTCCCGGACAGCGACCCCATGAAGGTCGCGCTGCGGGGAATTATGCAGTCTATCGGCCTGTGAGCCGGTAAACCCGCAGGATGCCGGGCGGCATTCCGCGGCAGAAACACATCCATAATTGCGCCGGGCGGTTTCCGCCCCGCGTGTGGAAAATATATCAAGGGGGATTACAAATTATGGCTTTCACTCCTAAAACGGCACCCTTCAGCGGCAAGATCAATGCCGTGACGCTGGGCACCGGTGACAAGGCAATCGTCATCGGCGGTCAGAACGTGATGCCGTTTTACACCTTCGATGCTGCCATCGAACACGCGCCCAAGATCGGCATTGAAATTTCCGATCTGGCAACACAGTGGGATGCTCCTGCTCTGAAGGAGTTCTACGCCGGCTGCACCACCATGGTTGACTTTGCCAAGAAGGCGGAGACCATGCCCGGCGCGGATTTCCTGTGCCTGCACTTCGAGTCCGCAGATCCCAACGGCGCCAACCGCTCCGTTGCCGACTGTGTGGCCGACGCCAAGGCTGTCGCCGAGGCGACCACCATGCCCATCGTGGTCATGGGCTGCAAGAACATCGAGAAGGACGGCGAGCTGTTCAGCAAGATCGCTGAGGCGCTGCAGGGCAAGAACATTCTGGTTCTGTCCGCCCGGAACGAGGACTACAAGACCGTCGGTGCTTCCGTCGCTCTGGCTTACGGCCAGAAGGTCGGCGCTGAGACCGCTGACGACATCAACCTCGCCAAGCAGCTGAACATCATGCTCAAGGGCCTCTCCATCAACCCTGAGAACATCGTCATGAACATCGGCACCGCCGCCGTGGGCTACGGCTTCGAGTACGTGGCCTCCACCCTGGACCGTGTCCGTCTGGCCGCTCTGGCGCAGTCCGATGCCGACCTGCAGATGCCCATCATGTCCCCCGTGTCTCCCGACGCCTGGGCCGTGAAGGAATCCACCGCTTCCGAAGAAGATGAGCCCGAATGGGGCAGCCGGGAAGAGCGCGCGATCGGGATGGAAGTCTCCACCGCCGCTGCCAACCTGACCGGCGGCGCTGACGCTGTCATCATGCGTCATCCCGCAGCCGTTGCCACCATCAAGAAGTTCATCACGGATCTCGTGTAATCGGAAGGAGGATACATACAATGGCTTTGAAAGGTCTTGACATTTTTAAGCTGTCTCCTAAGAAGAACTGTAAGGAGTGCGGCAGCCCCACCTGTATGGCATTCTGCATGAAGGTGGCGCAGGGTGCTGTGTCCATCGACAAGTGCCCCTACTTCTCTGACGACGCGAAGGCGATGCTCAACGAGCAGACCGCGCCTCCCATGAAGACCATCACCGTCGGCGATCACAAGCTGGGCGGCGAGACTGTCCTCTACCGTCACGAGAAGACTCTGGTCAACAAGAACCTGTACGCAGTTTCCGTCTGCACCTGCATGTCCGCTGAGGAAGCCGACAAGAAGCTGGCCGACCTGCAGAAGGTTGACTACGAGCGTATCGGCGAGAGAATGTACGTTGAGTTCGTTTTCGTCGCCAACAAGCAGTCCGATCCCGCTGCCTACGCGGAGCTGGTCAAGAAGGCCGCTGCTACCGGCCGTGACCTGATCCTGGAGTGCTGGGATGTGGAGTGCGCCAAGGCTGCTCTGGCAGTCGCGGGCAAGAACGTCATTCTCGACGGCGCTACCCCTGACAACTACGAGGCTATGAACGCTGTCGCCAAGGAGGCCGGTGTTGTTCTGGGCGTTCACGCCGACACCATCTCCGACCTGTACGACACCGTGAAGAAGCTGGAAGCCGCCGGCAACAAGAACCTGGTGCTGGACGTCACCGGCAAGACCGCCAAGGAGACGCTGGCCAACGCCGTTCTGGTGCGCCGCACTGCCATCAAGGATGGCGACCGCAGCTTCGGCTATCCCTCCATCGTCAACGTCGCCCGTATCGCCAGCGGCGATGACCATCTGCAGACCGCCTACGCTTCCATGTTCACCGAGAAGTACGGCTCCATCATCGTCATGGAGCACATGACCTATGCGCAGGCGCTGCCTCTGTACGGCCTGCGTCAGAACATCTTCACCGATCCTCAGAAGCCCATGAAGGTGGAGAGCAAGATCTATCCGCTGAACGGCGCCGACGAGAACAGCCCCTGCGCCCTGACCGTGGACTTCGCTCTGACCTACTTCCTGGTTTCCGGCGAACTGGAGCGTTCCAACCAGCCCGTGAACCTGATCATCACCGATGCTTCCGGCATGTCCGTTCTGACTGCGTGGGCTGCCGGTAAGTTCTCCTCCTCCACCGTCAAGAAGACCTTCGAGACGCTGGACATCGAGAACAAGATCAAGAACCGCACTCTGATTATCCCCGGCAAGGTCGCCGTTATGAAGGGCGAGATTCAGGAGAAGCTGCCCGGCTGGAACGTCGTTGTCGGCCCCACCGAGGCGGTTCAGCTGCCCAAGTACATGAAGGACAAGGAATACGAGGCCGCTGCCAAGGCTGCCGCCGCCGAGAACGCCGCCAAGGCTGCCACCACCGTGGAAGTCAAGGAGCTGTCCTTCGACGAGCTGCTGGCGACCAAGGTCCCCGAGATCAAGGTCGTGGACATGGGCGTCAAGTACAAGGGCTACAACCCCGAATCCCAGACCTTCGTCACCATCGGCGAGCGTATCCACTGCATTGCGCCCTCTGTCCGCAAGGCTATGGACGAGCGTGACCCCGAGCCTATCCTGAAGCGTGCTGCCGAGCAGATCGCTGCCGGCGCCACCTATCTGGACGTCAACATCGGACCTGCTGAGAAGGACGGTCCCGAGCGCATGATGTGGGCTGTCAAGCTGCTGCAGGAGAACTTCAACAATGTTCCTCTGGCACTGGACACCGCCAACAAGCGGGCTATCGAGGCCGGTATCAAGGTCTACAACCGCACCAACGGCAAGCCCATCGTCAACTCCGCCGACGCCGGTTCCCGTATTTCCAACATTGATCTGGCTGCTGCCAACGACGCCATCTGTATTGCCCTCTGCTCTGCCGACGGTATCGCTAAGGACAACGAAGAGCGCATGAAGCACTGCCACAACATGCTGGAGCGCGGCATGAGTCTGGGCATGGATGCCACCGACCTGTGGTTCGACCCCCTGTTCCTGGTCGTCAAGGGTATGCAGGACAAGCAGATGGAAGTTCTGGAAGCCATCAAGATGTTCGCATCGGAAGGCCTGAAGTCCACCGGCGGTCTGTCCAACAACTCTAACGGCGCGCCCAAGACGCTGCGTCCCATCATGGACTCCGCTCTGGTCGCCATGGCGATGATGCAGGGTCTGACCTCCGCCATCGTCAACCCCTGCGACCTGCGCCTGATGGAGACCATCAAGTCCTGCGACATCTTCAAGAACCACGTCCTCTACTCCGACTCCTACCTCGACCTCTAATGCCCGTAGGACGGGCGGCCAATGACGTTACGGACGCTGGGTGGTGGTCGAACATCCTTTGGGCCCCTCGACCGGTTGTGCGGCGGTTGTCCGTGCTGAGTGGGGGAGATGGAGGATGAATTTGGCACTGGGTGGTTGACGGACTGCTTTCGAGTCTGTTGATTAAGGTGCCGGAAGACAATAAACCCCAGAAGGTCGGCATTTGGCTGGCTGAGTAGATGTGACTGACAGTTTTCCCATGCACTACATGGCTGGGAGGGAACCTCCCTCCCAGCCAGTTTGCTTTTTCTGCTTTGGAAGAATTTGCTGCATTTGAAAGCCCCGGCGTGGTGCCGGAAACCGAACTGGTATATTCAGCCTTCGGGCTTAATATATATTATCTTCAGGATTCAAAAAATTGGGAGGAATTTACATGAGCGTATTAACCGATCTCATTTATGGCGGTTCCAATGCCGTTGCGGGACTGACCGAAGGTGCCGTCAACGACGCCATTGCCAAGTACGGCGCAGACAAGGAGATTGCCTTCCCCGATACCGCATACTTTTTCCCCACCATTTACGCTGCCACCGGCGTAAAGGTCAAGACTCTGGGCGACCTGCCCGCCTGCGTGGGCGTGCTCAAGAGCCTGATCACCAATCAGGAGGATCTGGGTCAGGCGCTGAACGCCGGCCTTGCTACCGCTGTCGGCGCGGAAATTCTTGAGGGACTGAAATACGTCGACGGTGCCAACCCCTACGAAAACGAGTCCGGCATCGGCTTCGTTCCCGACCCCATCATCCGTTCTCTGGGCGTGCCGCTGGTCACCGGCGATATCCCCGGCGTGGCCGTTGTGCTGGGCAAGGCGGACAATGCCGAGGACGTGGTCAAGGTGGTCAAGGACTACCAGAGCAAGGGCATCATGACCTTCATGGTGGGCGACGTCATCGAGCAGTGCGCCGAGGGCGGCGTCAAGATGGGTCTGGAGCTGCGTGTCATTCCTCTGGGACACGACGTGACCTCCGTCATCCATGTTGTTACCGTGGCCATCCGTGCCGCTCTGATTTTCGGCAACGTTCAGCCCGGCAATCTGGCCGCTCTGCTGGACTACACCAAGAACCGTGTTCCCGCTTTCGTCAACACCTTCGGCGCCATTGACTCCGTGGTGGTTTCCGCCGGTGCGGGTGCCATCGCTCTGGGCTTCCCCGTGGTCGTGGACATTGATCTGGGCGAGAATCAGGTTCCCGGCGCTCTGGAGTCCGTATGCGACCACGCCGAGACCGTGAAGAAGTCTCTGGAACTGCGGAACATCAAGATCAAGGTGAAGGAACTGCCCATCCCCGTGGCCTTCGCCGCCGCCTTCGAGGGCGAGATCATCCGTAAGGCCGATATGCACAACGAGATCTGGTCCGCCAAGAACCCCACGGCCGAGCTGGTGGTGATGCGGGAGCTGAATGAAATTGAGGATCACAAGATCACCATCGTCGGCCCCGACTTCGATCAGGCCAAGGATCTGGCTCTGGCGACCTACGTTGAGGTGGCCGGTAAGAAGATGCAGGTGGACTTTGAGTCCGTTATCGAGCGGAAGTTCCACGCATGGTTCAACTACATGGAAGGCGTCATGCACACCGGCCAGCGCAATCAGGTCCGTATCCGTGTCAGCAACGCGGCCTACGACGCCGGTCTGCGTCTGAAGGACTTCGCCGAAGTTCTGTACGTCATGATCATGGACGAGTTTGACGCCGTTGTGGACAAGTGCCAGATCACCCTGATCACCGACGCCGCCGAGGCGGAGAAGTTCCGCGACGAGGTGGCTATGCCCCGGTACAACCAGCGCGACGACCGTCTGGCGTCCATGACCGACGAGGCCGTTGACCGTTACTTCACCTGCATCATGTGCCAGTCCTTCGCCCCCGCCCACTGCTGCGTGGTCACCCCCGAGCGTCTGGGTCTGTGCGGCGCCGTGTCCTGGCTGGATGCCAAGGCTACCTACGAGCTGAACCCCAACGGTCCCTGCCAGCCCATCTTCAAGGAAGGCTGCGAGGACGAGCGCACCGGCCGCTTCCAGTCCGTCAACAAGGCGATCTCCGACGCGACCCACGGCGCTGTTGAGAACGTCACCCTGTACTCCATTCTGGAGGACCCGATGACTTCCTGCGGCTGCTTCGAGTGCATCTGCGGCATTGAGCCGATGTCCAACGGCTTCATCGTTGTGAACCGGGAATACAAGGGCATGACCCCTGCCGGTATGACCTTCGGCGAGCTGGCCTCCTGCACCGGCGGCGGCGTCCAGACCCCCGGCTACATGGGTCACGGCCGTCACTTCATCTCCTCCAAGAAGTTCATCGCCGCTGAGGGCGGCATCGAGCGCATTGTCTGGATGCCCAAGGAGCTGAAGGACGACGTTGCCGAGCGTCTGAACAAGACGGCCAAGGAACTGTACGGCATCGACAACTTCACCGACATGGTTGCCGACGAGACCGTTACTACCGACTGCGAGGAGCTGCTGAACTGGCTGACCGAGAAGGGTCACCCGGTGCTGGGCATGGAGCCTCTGATGTAATGAAATTGAGATTGCGCCCGGGAAGGAAACTTCCCGGGCGTAGTTTTTTGTGGCTTCCCCTACTGAACGAGGAGAGCCTTTGGGGGACGGATCGCCACACCAGTGCTGTGGCATTGGCTTGCAATGACACCCCCTATTGAGGAGCACATGCGTTCGGCCAGGTTATGACGCCGGGGTGATGAGCCATATTATACTGAACTTCAATTAAAATCTTTAAAAAAGATTTTAATTGCCTGAAGGGCATGAAGTTCATATGAGACTTGTTTTGTGATTTCTTTCCTTATAAATCACAAAACAGGCAGCGCCATCAGGCGATGCCTTCCTGATTAAAATTAAGATTCTAATCAGGAAATAGTATAAAAATGAAAAGGCAGGGCGCTCTGAAAGAGAATATGGGTAAAAAAATACTGATTTCGCTGGACAATTGCGGGGAGCTATGCTATACTTGAAAAGAAAATAAAATTTCAGGCGGCGCTATCATTCCGTCCGGGAGTTTCGGCAATTTTTTGCCGGATGGCAGGGCCTCGCCCAAAAAGAAAGGTGTTATCCTTATGCCAAAAGTCGTATTTCAAATCGAAGGCGGCAAGCCCGTTACCGTCGATTGCAACGTCGGCGATAACCTTCTGGAGCTGGCTCGCCGTGCCAATGTGGCAATCGACGCTCCCTGCTCCGGCAACGGTTCCTGCGGCAAGTGCCGTATCAAGCTGGTGGAGGGAGAGTTGGAATCCTACCCCAGCCGCCATATTTCCGACGAAGAATATGCCGAAGGCTGGCGCCTGAGCTGCAGCTCGAAGGTCGTCGGCAACTGCACCGTGTTTGTTCCGGACATCGCCAGCGCCTACCAGTCCCGGATGAAGACCGCCGATTTGAGCAGCCCGCAGGAGGTCGCCATTTTTGACGCCTGCCAGAGCCAGCTGAAGCAGAGCGGCATTCACTTTACCAATCGGTTCCGGGCGGTGGTCGTGACCATGGCCGAGCCGAGTCTGGACGACACCATGCCCGACAACGAGCGCCTGACATGGGCGCTTGAGGAGGCGCTGGGCGTAGAGAAGGTGGAGATTCCCTTCTGCGTCATGGTGAAGCTGGCCCACGTTCTGCGGGAAAACAGCTTCCACGTGTGCGTGAAGGGCGAACTTCTGGGCGATACCTTCCGCTGCATGGAGATCTGCGCCCCGGAGGACACCAATATCATCGGCTGTGCCATCGATATCGGCACCACCACGGTCACCATGGTACTGACCGATCTGACCACGGGCAAAATTCTGGCGAAGGGCTCCTCCGGCAACGGCCAGATCCGTTACGGCGCAGACGTCATCAACCGTATCATCGAGCAGGGCAAGCCCGGCGGCAGGAAAAAGCTTCAGGACGCCATCCTGAAAGAGACTCTGAACCCCATCATTGCCAATCTGTGCAAGTCCGCGGGGGTCACATGCCCGTCCATTCTGCGCATGAGCGTGGGCGCGAATACCACCATGAACCACCTGCTGGTGGGCGTGGATGCCCAGAGTGTCCGCATGGATCCGTACATCCCCAGCTTCTTCCTCTGGAACGGACTGCTGGCGCAGGACTTGAAGATTCCCGCCAACCCCCTCGCGCCGGTACTCATCGCCCCCAACATCGGTTCCTACGTGGGCGGCGACATCACCGCCGGTACGCTGGCCTCCGGCATCTGGGACAGCGACGCGCTGAGCCTGTTCATCGACCTGGGCACCAACGGCGAGATCGTGTTCGGCAACCGGGACTTCCTTGTGAGCTGCGCCTGTTCTGCCGGCCCCGCCTTTGAGGGCGGCGACATTTCCTGCGGTATGCGCGCCACGGACGGCGCCATCGAAGCCTGCACCGTAGACAAAGTGACCATGGAACCCACCGTTTCCATCGTGGGCGACGAAGGACAGAAGGCCGTCGGCATCTGCGGCAGCGGCATCATCGACATCATTTCCGAGCTGTACCGCTGCGGCATCGTCAACGCCAAGGGCCTGTTCATCCGGGAGGGCGAGCGCGTCCGCCGGGATCATCACGGCATGGGCCGCTACGTTATTGCCTTTGAAAACGAAAGCGAGACCGGCCGGGAAGTGTCCATCAATGAAGTGGACATCGACAACTTCATCCGTGCCAAGGGCGCGATCTTCTCCGCCATCGCAACGCTGCTGCAAAGCGTGGATATGCCCGTGGAAGCCATCGAGAACGTCTATGTCGCAGGCGGCATCGGCTCCGGCATCAACATGAAGAACGCGGTGAATATCGGCATGTTCCCGGATGTGGAGCTGGAAAAGTTCCACTACATCGGCAACTCCTCTCTGGCTGGCGCTTACGCCATGGTCATGAGTGACGAAGCCGCCGCAAAAACTGCGGAAGTGGCAGCGAATATGACCTATCTGGAGCTTTCCACATATCCCGGCTACATGGATTCCTTTGTAGCTGCCTGCTTCCTGCCCCATACGGACAAGCGGCTGTTCCCCCATTCCATTCAGGAAATGTGAGCGCCCGGTGCGGGAAACGATACGAGTAAGAGGAAATAACATGGAAATTGAGAACCACAAGGAAGAGATCCCTTTTGCCCATTACGCGGAGCTGTTTCGCGATCTAAATCCCGCCGCCGTGACGGCGAGACTGTCGGACGTCCGCTGGGACGGGAAGGAATTCACCCTCAGTCTTCTGGGCAGAGCGTTTGCCATTGCCCACCCGGACTATGCCATCCGTGCGCTGGACGGCGGGGCGCTGCCGCCGCTGCCCTCCCAGACGTTTCTGCTGCGCTATCTGCTGGAAAGCAAAGATGTGGTCTGGCAGGGGCAGTGGAAGACCTTCCGGGAGATGCCCTGGGGGGAGATGTACATCAAGCCCTACACCGGCCGTGTGCTGACCCGTGCGGCCTTCACCTTCGGCACCCGGCTGCCGGCGTTCAAGGCTGCCTGCGAAAAAATGCAGGCGCTGCCCATGAAGCACGGAGACGCGGGCTATCAGTTCGACCTGATCGGCGGCTATCGGATGCAGATCCTGGTCTGGGAAGGGGATGATGAATTCCCCCCCAACGCGCAGGTGCTCTATTCCGACAATTTTGCGGAAGGCTTCGCCGCGGAAGATCGGGTCGTGGCGGGAGATATTCTGATCTCCACGATCAAAAGCCAGATGTAATACTGAACTCCAAT
>HF988089.1:0-6066 GCA_000434635.1 Firmicutes bacterium CAG:110
TTGGCTGCGGGGAGGGGAGAGGGTGGATGCAGCCGCTCAAATGTGCATTTCGGGGGACTCGCGACCGGTGGAACTGGGCGGTGATTTGTCCTTTTGAGGGCGGTCACGGTCTGCTTTCTGAATTTTTGCGGCCTCTTAGGTAAAAAATTTCATTTTTCGACCCAGAGACCGTTTTCTACACTTGCTTTGTTTGCATTTTTAGGGTAGAATATATGAATACGTCAGGCGGCAGCCCGGCACGGGGGGATTCCGTTTCCCTGTCTGGATCGCTGCCTTAAGAAAGGGAGTATACCATGGGAAAATACATCGCTAAACGACTTGGCTACATGGTCGTTGTTGCACTGATTCTCTCACTTCTGATGTTCCTTGTGTACACCATGATCCCCTACGACCGCGCGGTGGTAGAAGTGGATTCCTACAAGGCCAGTCTGAAGAACAACCCCAACGCAGGCGAGCTCTACGAGAAGAAGCTGGCAGAGAAGCGCCATGAGTTGGGTACGGATCAGAATGTGTTCATTCGTTATCTTGGCTGGGTGGGCGTTGCTCCCATCAACGGCAAGTATCAGGGCATCCTGCAGGGAGACTTCGGCTGGAGCTATAAGTATTCCCGCCCTGCGTATGACGTTCTGAAAGCGCCGATGAAGAACACCATCTTTATCAATATATTTGCCACTATTCTTGGCCTTGGCATAACCATTCCCCTTGGTATCTTCTGCGCTGTCCATCGGGGCAGCAAGCGGGACACGGCGGTGCAGGTGGGTACGATTGTCGGTTACTCGATACCTGTATTCATCACGTCCATCGTGTTTATCTGGCTGTTCGCCATTATTCTCGGCTGGTTCCCGGTGTCGGGCATGAAAACGCCCGGTTCCGATTACACCGGCATGAAGAAATTTCTGGACGAGCTGTATTACATGGCCCTGCCGCTGATCGTCATGACCTTCACGTCTCTGGGCGGCATGACCCGTTATGTCCGCGCGTCCATGAGTGAGGCGCTGAGCCTCGACTGCATCCGTACCGCGAGAGCCAAGGGCCTGAAGGAAAAGACCGTCATTTATTCTCACGCTTTCCGGAACGCTCTGATCCCCATTATTACGCTGGTCATCGGCTGGTTCATCGGCATTTTCTCCGGCTCCGTGGTCGTGGAAAATATCTTCGGCCTGAACGGCGTGGGCAAGCTCTACATTGCCTCCCTGAACGACAAGGACTTCGAGGTCGTGCTGCTGCTGCAGATGTTCTATGTTATCATTTCCCTGTTGGGCAATCTGGTAATTGATATTGCCTACGGCATCGCTGACCCCCGTGTCCGGGTCAACAAGTAAAGGAGGAAGGAACAATGAGCAAACAGAATACTTCCTCCAAGGGCTTTGCCCCATGGCGCTGGCTGAAGCGGATGTTTTTTGGCGCTTCCAAGGAGTACACCCTTGCGGACGAGCGCTATGACAGTCCCGGAAAGCTGGCGGTCAAGCGTTTCTTCCGGAATCCGCTGGCGGTCATTGCGCTGGTGATCCTCGTCGGCATGTTCCTGTTCGTGTTTATCGGACCCATCTTTGCGCCTGTTGACCTGACGGAGACCGGCAGTGAGATGCTCCACGTGAACGTCAGACCCACCATGAGCCTGATGAAGCTGCCCAACGATATGAAGGACGGCGCGGTGGACATTTCCTCCCGCGGAACCTTCACCATCGGTGTCAGCACCGACGGCAACATGTATACTTGGGGCTACTACACCCACACCAAGGACCCCAAGCTGAACCCCCTGAACATCCCGGACGAAGTGAAGAATGCCAAGATCGTCCACGCGGCAGCAGGTACTGACCACGCCGTCGCCATTTCTGAGGACGGCCATGTCTACGCGTGGGGCGCTTACGACAACGGCCAGTACGGTTGGGACGGCTCCATGATCGCCTCCGCCCGGAAGCAGCCCGAGGAGCTGATGGGCGACAACACCATCGACGCTTCTCAGGTTCGCCAGCTGGTCGCGGGCAATCAGGTCACAGCTATCCTCATGGAGGACGGCACCATCTACGCATGGGGCAACGACGGCCTGAACGCCACGAACCTTTCCTCCGTCATCAAGCACGGCAAGAAGGAGAGCAAGCTGGTGAAGCTGGCCTTCACCAACGACGGCCTGTACGGCATCGACGAGGACGGCAACTTCGTCCCCGGCAAGAGCTCCAAGTTCAACACCATCACCATTCAGGATGAGAACGGCCAGAATAAGGTCGTTGACATCTTTGAGTATATCGGCGACCGGAAGATCGTGGACATTGCGGCCACCGGCGGCGCCATTGCCCTTGTCACCGACGACGGCGAGCTGATCGTTGCCGGTATGAAGGAAGCTACCCCTGTGATTCCCGAGGGCGACACCATCAAGCACGTGTCCGGCGGCACCCGGCACTTTACCCTTGTCACCGAGAAGGGCAGAGTGTACGCATGGGGTCAGAACTTCCGGAAGCAGTGTGAGGTTCCCGCGGATCTGCAGGAAGCGGGCGCGGTGGACACCGTGTTCTCCAGCGGCTTCCAGAATTACGCCTTCAAAGACGGCAAGTTCGTCGAGGCGTGGGGTCTGAAGGGTTATGTCTTCGGCACCGACGATATGGGTCGTGACGTGTTCAACCGGCTCATGAACGGCGGCAAGATGACCATGACCATCGGCGCGGTCGCCGTTATTGTCTCCACCATCATCGGCATCATCGTGGGTTGTATCTCCGGCTACTTCGGCGGCTGGGTGGACATCCTGCTGATGCGTATCACCGAGATCGTGGGCGCAATTCCGTTCCTGCCTTTCGCGCTGGTTCTGTCCGCTATTCTGCAATCCTCCGACCTGCATGAAAATACCCGAATCTTCATCATCATGCTGATTCTGGGTCTGCTCAGCTGGACGGGACTTGCCAAGCTGATCCGTGGTCAGATTCTGGCCGAGCGGGAAAAGGAATTCGTTACCGCCGCCCGCTCCATGGGCGTCAAGGAGGGCAGGATCGCCTTCAAGCACATTCTGCCCAACGTGATCTCCGTCATTCTGGTCTCCGTGACGCTGGACTTTGCCGGCTGTATGCTGACCGAATCCAGCCTGTCCTATCTGGGCTTTGGCGTCCAGCTGCCCCGCCCGACTTGGGGCAACATGCTTGACGGCTCCCGGAACGCGCTGGTCATTCAGTCCTACTGGTGGCGCTGGGTATTCCCCGCACTGTTCCTTTCCATCGTCGTCATCTGCATCAACATCATCGGCGATACCCTGCGGGAAGTGCTCGATCCCAAATCGGAGGTGGATAAATAATGGCAGACATGAATAAGCCTCTGCTGGAGGTCAAGAACCTCAAGACCTTTTTCAAAACCCGAAACGGCATTGTCAAGGCTGTAAACGATGTTTCCTATTCCATTTACCCCGGTAAGACTCTGGGTATCGTGGGTGAGTCCGGTTCCGGCAAGTCCGTCTCCGCTATGAGCGTGCTGCGGCTGCTGGATGCCAACGGCTATATCGCCGGCGGCACCGTCACCTTTGACGGACAGGATCTCTCCAAGGTCACCACCGAGCAGATGTACCACATCCGGGGCAACCGAATTTCCGTTATTTTTCAGGAACCCATGACCAGCCTGAACCCGGTGTTCAGCGTGAAGAAGCAGCTGTCCGAGCCGTTCATCATCCATCAGGGCATGAGCAAGAAGGAAGCCGCCGCCAAGTGCATCGAGATGCTGAAAGCGGTGCAGATCCCTAACCCTGAGGCAGTTGCCAAGCAGTATCCCCACCAGCTGTCCGGCGGTATGCGGCAGCGTGTCATGATCGCCATGGCCCTTGCCTGTAAGCCCGACATTCTGATTGCCGACGAGCCGACCACCGCTCTGGACGTGACCATTCAGGCGCAGATTCTGCGGCTGATGAACGATCTGCAGAAGGAAAACGGCACCGCCATCATGTTCATCACCCACGATTTGGGCGTTATCAATGAAATGGCGGACGACGTGGTGGTCATGTACTGCGGTCAGGTGGTGGAGCAGGCGCCCGCGCGGGTGATCTTCACCAACTGTGAAAAGTCCCACCCCTACACGGAGGGACTGATGTACTCCATCCCCCGGCTGAACGATGACCGGAAGAAGCTGGACCCCATCCCCGGCGCCGTGCCCCATCCGCTGGACCTGCCCAAGGGCTGCAAGTTCGCGCCCCGGTGCAAATATTGCACCCAGAAGTGCATCGACGCGGAGCCTGAGCTGAAGCAGGTGGCAGAGGGACAGTACGTCCGCTGCTTCTACCCCGAAAAAGAAGAAAGGAGAAGTGCTGAACATGGAAAAATTGTTGTCCATTACTAATCTGAAAAAGTATTTCCCTGTCGCCAAGTCTTCTTTCTTCGCCAAGCAGATGTATGTCCGGGCAAATGAGGACATCACCCTTGACATCTACAAGGGCGAGACGCTGGGTCTTGTCGGCGAGTCCGGCTGCGGCAAGTCTACTCTGGGCCGTGTGCTCCTGCAGCTGTACGAACAGACTGCCGGCAGCACGATGTACTACGGACGGACGCTGGATACCGTCGCGCCGGAGTATGTGCTGGACACCCTGAAAAATGCCGAAAAGTACGTGTCGAATTACCACAAGGCCGTTGCCCATGCTGAGGAAATGGCCAAGAAGTGCGACGCGCTGGGCGACAAGGCGACTTTCTTTGACATTCAGGATAAGAATCTGGCTGCCTGCGACGCCAAGACCGCACTTGATTACGCTGCCAAGATTCTGGGCGGCTTCATGGTGAAGGATACTGCCAAGGGTGCGGGACTGCTGCTGAACCGGTATCGCCATGCTTTCCGCGCTGCCGCTCTGCAGAGCCAGATCGACGAGCATCATATGGAGATCGAAATGCTGGAGGGCGTCGCCGAGGACGAGCCCAAGAAGGCCGCCTCCTGCGAGAAGAAGATCAAGAGCCATCAGGCAAAGATCAACGAGCTGGAAAATCTCCACAAGGCCGCCGTAGCCGCCACCGAGGAAGCGGAGAAGGTGCTTGCCGCCGAGCGCGCCAAGTATGCCGACGACCCGGAGTTCCAGAAGTACGAGGCCATGCTGGATGACGGCGTAGACCTGAAGCGCCTGAAGTACAAGGAAATGCGTCTCCTGCGGAAGGATCTGCAGATCATCTTCCAGGACCCCTATTCCTCCCTGAACCCCCGGATGACCGTGGGTCAGATCATCGAGGAAGGTCTGATCACCCACAAGTTCTTCAAACGCGGCTCCAAGCGGATGAAGCCCTACGTGTTCGAGACGATGAACAAGTGCGGCCTGCAGAACTATATGTACAACCGCTATCCCCACCAGTTCTCCGGCGGTCAGCGGCAGCGTATCTGCATCGCCCGTTCTCTTGCCGTGAAGCCCAAGTTCGTGGTGTGTGACGAGTGCGTGTCCGCTCTGGACGTGTCCATTCAGTCCCAGATTATCAACCTGCTGCAGGAGCTGAAGGAGAAGGACGGCCTGACCTATCTGTTCATTTCCCATAACCTGTCCGTTGTCCGTTACATTTCCGACCGGATCGGCGTTATGTATCTGGGCAATATGGTGGAGATCGCCGCGACCGACGAGCTGTTCGCCGACCCCCGGCATCCCTACACCGTGGCGCTGCTGTCCTCCATCCCCACGACGGACCCCGACAGCCTGACCAAGGAGCGGATCATTCTGGAGGGCAACATCCCCAGCCCCATCAAGCCCCCGTCCGGCTGTAAGTTCCACACCCGGTGCTACATGGCCTGCGACAAGTGCAAGCGTGTGCCGCCGGAGCTGAAGGAAGTGAAACCCGGCCACTTTGTGGCGTGTCACTTCGCCGACCAGCAGAAGATCGATGAGAACGGCAATTATCTGTTCGACATCAAGACCATCACCAACCAGAGATAATGCTGAAAAAGAAAAACCTTGACCCGGAAAAGGAAGCGGAGCTGCAAAAGGAACCCAAGGAGAAGGGCGATGTGCCGGCTATGCTGCTGGCGGCGTTTCTAAACCTGTTCCTTCCCGCCGTCATTGCCCTGCTGATTTTCGCGGGACTGATCTGGCTGGTATTCCGGTAATAAAATCGTGTCGGAGTGAACAGCTCC
>HF988089.1:6078-10209 GCA_000434635.1 Firmicutes bacterium CAG:110
TCGGAGTGAACAGCTCCGACACGATTTTATGTGCGGCGGAAAAATGTTTCTCCGTTTGATATGGCTGCGGTCTGTGAATAATAAAATGGCCGGAAGGATATCGTAAAACAGGGGAGAAGGGGCCAATTTATAGTTTCAACCTCGTCTTGATTTTTTGCGGATTCAATGATAGAATTACCAGAGAAGTAACGTGGATGCATAAATGTACCCTATATCCCAACGAAATGAGAGATTTGTGATGAATATTGAATTTGACGCATATAAGCAGAAGCTGAACGACTGCCGCCCCGCGCTGGACGGACTGGCGGATTCCCTGAATCTGGAGGGGATGCGCAATGAGCTGGAGCGTCTGCACGCTATGCAGGAAGCCCCCGGTTTCTGGGACGACCCGGAGAAGAGCCAGAAGATCGTTGTCAAGACCCGCCAGACCGAGAGCAAGATCGAGCATTATGAAAAAATGCTGTCGAACTGGGACGATTTGATGACCATCTGCGAGATGGCGGAGGAAGAAGACGACGATTCCATGCTGGAGGAGCTGAAAACCGGCTTTGCCGCGCTGACAGAGGATATGGAGACCTGCCGTCTGGAAACCCTGCTCACCGGCCATTACGACAAGAACAACGCCATGATGAGCTTTCAGGCAGGCGCTGGCGGCACCGAAGCCCAGGACTGGTGTCAGATGCTCTACCGCATGTACACCCGCTGGGCGGAGCGTCACGGCTTCACCTACAAGATCATGGACTATCAGGAGGGCGACGAGGCCGGTCTGAAATCCGCTTCCATTATGATCGAGGGCGAGAACGCCTACGGCTTCCTGAAGGGGGAGAACGGCGTCCACCGTCTGGTGCGGGTATCGCCCTTTGACGCCAACGCCCGTCGTCAGACCTCCTTTGCCGCCGTGGAAGTCATTCCGGATATCGAAAACGACAGTCAGGACGTGGAAATTCGCCCTGAGGATTATGAGATGCAGGTCTACCGTTCCTCCGGCGCGGGCGGCCAGCACATCAATAAGACTTCCTCCGCCGTCCGCCTGATCCACAAGGCCACCGGCATTGTGGTTTCCTGCCAGACAGAGCGCAGCCAGTTCCAGAACAAGGAGACCTGCCTTCGGATGCTGCGCAGCAAGCTGGTGGAGATCAAGGAGCGGGAGCATCTGGACAAAATTTCCGACATCAAGGGTGTTCAGCAGAAGATCGAGTGGGGCAGCCAGATCAGAAACTACGTGTTCATGCCCTACACGCTGGTCAAGGACACCCGTACCGGCTGCGAGACCTCCAATGTAAACGCGGTCATGGACGGCGCGCTGGATCCCTTCATTGAAAGCTACCTGAACTGCCTCGCCACCGGCAGCTGGGTGCAGAAATAAAAAGTCCGTGAACTTTCCGAGTTTTTCGGGATTTGCCCTTGAAATTTGGAAAAACATATGCTATACTATTCGGGCTATCGGAAGGTTCGCGTTTTTTTGACGAACCGTTTACTATTTGAGTCCGCGAATCTGGCGGAGGGAGGTTTTTGTAATGGGTGTTCTGGAGACGATTCTGATTGTTTTGGAGGCTCTGTGCAGCGTTGCGCTGATCGTGGTCGTGTTGATGCAGTCCGGCAAGGAGGCTGGTCTGTCCGCTGCGATTTCCGGCGCTTCCGAATCTTATCTGAGTAAGAATAAGAAGGGCGGTCTGGACCATACTCTGGCCGTGTCCACCAAGTGGATCGCCATTGTCTGGGTTCTGCTGACCCTGGTGCTGAGCTTCATGTAATGCGAAATGATGAAAGGCCACGGATGATTCCGTGGCCTTTCTGTATAGTATTGGAGGGGAAGGACGATTATGAAACCATTTGTTGCGGACGTACATATGCACTCGCTGCTCAGCGGCCACGCCTTCGGCACCATCCGGGAGCTGGCGGCGGAGGCGTCCCGGCGGGGACTCAGCCTGATCGGCGTTACGGAACACGCCCCCGGCATTCCCGGGACGGTTGACCCGATTTACTTCCGGAACCTCTGCGATGCCCCGAGGGAGCTGTACGGCGTGGAGATGCTCTACGGCAGCGAGGTCAATGTTCTGAACGGCGGTGAGCTGTCGCTGGATCAGCGACACCTGAATTATCTGGACTACGCCATTGCCGGAATCCATGGGCTGTGCTACGAGGATGCGGGGGCTGTAAAAAATACGGACAACGTGATTCGCTGCATGGAAAACCCAAAGGTGAAGATCATTTCCCACCCGGATACCGACCAGTACCCCATGGACTATCCGGCGCTGGTGGAGGGCGCAAAGGAATTCGGTGTTGCGCTGGAGCTGAACAACAGCTCCCTGAGAAAGCCCAAATCCCGGCCGAACTGCGTGGAAAACTACCGGAAAATGATCCCTCTGTGCATGGAGCGGGGCGTTTTCGTCGTGGTGGATACGGACGCCCACGACCCCAGCGCGGTGGGCAACTTCGAGTTGGCGCGGAAGCTGCTGGAAACAACGGACATTAACGAGGACTTGCTGCTCAATAACGATTTGCAAAAGCTTAAGAAGTTCCTTTTGGACGGGTAAAATGTGCAAGGCTACGGATTTTTCCGTAGTCTTTGCTGTTTTCTGGTGAGAGATTGCGATAGACTTTTGATGGTGCCTGTGGTAGAATAAGGGTGAGAAGTTATTCCAATGAAAAGGAGTGTCTGTATGGAAACGAAACGATTGGCGGGTCTGGAGCCTGCCGCGGTTTTTCATTATTTTGAGGAAATCTGCGCCATTCCCCATGGTTCCCGGAATACGAAGAAAATATCCGATTATCTGGTGGATTTTGCCAAAGAGCATGGCTTACGGTGCATTCAGGATGCGTCAAACAACGTGATCCTCTTTGGAAACGGCACCTGCGGCATGGAGGATCATGCCCCGGTGATCTTGCAGGGGCACATGGATATGGTGTGCGAAAAGGACATGGACTGCCCTCTGGACATGGAGAAGGAGGGGCTGGATGTCACTCATGACGATAAGTTTGTGTTCGCCAAAGGCACCACCCTCGGCGGCGACGACGGCATTGCCGTTGCCTACGCTCTGGCGCTGCTGGCGGACGACACCATTCCCCATCCGCCGCTGGAGGTCATCATCACCGTGGACGAGGAGATCGGGATGCTGGGCGCGGATGTCATCGACCTGTCCGAACTGAAAGGCCGGACGATGATCAATCTGGATTCCGAGGATGAGGGGATTTTCACCGTGTCCTGTGCCGGCGGCGCGACCGCGACCATCAGCCTGCCCGCGGAGCGGAAGGCGGTCTATGGCCCCTGCGTCCGGCTCAGCGTGGACGGCCTGCAGGGTGGTCATTCCGGCGCGGAGATCCACAAGAACCGCGCCAACGCCAACAAGGTCATGGGCGAATTCATGGACCGCATCCAGAAGCTCATGCCGCTGTGCCTGACCTCCCTGTCCGGCGGCACCAAGGACAACGCCATCCCCCGTTCCTGTCAGGCGACGCTGGTGGCTATGGGCATTCAGCTGGAGCGGATCAACGCCGTGGCGGAGGAATTGCAGGCGGAGATTCGGGAAAAATACGACGAGCCGGATGCCGTCATTCAGGCGTTTGACGTGGATGCGCTGGGCGGAAACGGCCTGTCCACACAGGCGACGTCCAAGGTCATCGGCCTGCTCTGCGCCGCGCCCAACGGGGTGCAGGCCAGAAGTAAGGATATTGAGGGCCTTGTGCAGACCAGCCTGAACATGGGAATCACCAAACTGGGAGAGCGGTTCAACGTCACTTTTTCCGTCAGAAGCTCCGTCAACAGCGAGAAGGAAGATCTTCTGGAGAAGCTGAAAGGACTTGCCGAGTTCTTCGAGGGAAGTTATTCCCAGTCCGGGGAGTATCCCGCATGGGAATTCAGGAAGGATTCCGTCCTCCGGGACACCATGGTGCGTATTTACCGGGAGATGTTCGGCAAGGAGCCGCAGGTGCTGGCTATCCATGCGGGGCTGGAATGCGGACTGCTTGGAGAAAAGCTGCCGGGACTGGACTGCGTGTCCATCGGCCCGCAGATGCACGACATCCACACCAGCCGGGAAAAGCTGGACATCGCGTCCACGGAACGCACGTGGAATTTCCTGCTGGAAGTTCTGAAAAACCTGTAAAAACGCAAAATGACCCGCCATGGCG
>HF988089.1:10253-27668 GCA_000434635.1 Firmicutes bacterium CAG:110
CGGGTCATTTTTTATGCGCTTTTGGAGAATGTGCGTGTTTTTGCAATGGCTTTTCCCCGGAGAAGCCCCTTGAGCCATGCGACGTCTTGCCGCCCCAGAACCCCGAACAGGCACATCAGACACCCCAGTAAGACAGGATATGTCCCCGCCCGAAGCACCGGGGAAGCAAAACGGGAGGCACCCCATCCGGCGGCAAGGGCGGCGGCGATGGACAGCGCCGGGGCGGAGAAGGGGATCGTCTCCCCGGTGATGATGAGAAGCCTTCGCAGACTGAGAATGAAATTCACCAGATGGGTGATGAAAAAACTGAAAAAATAACCTTCCATTCCGTATTTCGGCAGCAAAAAATACAGAAAAAACACATCCATGGAATTGGTGATGATGTTGTAGCGGACGCAGACCTTCTGCTGCCCCAGACCCTTGGTCATGGCGTCGGTGATGGCGTCGCAGTAGAGCATGGGGATGAGCAGAGCGTACAGCCGCAGCCAGCGCCCCGCTTCGGTGTTGTGGTACAGGGAATTGCACAGCCCTTCGGCCAGCAGAAATTCCAGACCGCTGAACACGATGCCGTACAGCATGGCGGCGCGCAGACTCCGCCGCACCAGATAGGAGATGCGCTGTTTGCTTCCCGCGGCGGCGCACCGGGCGAGCTCCGGGATGAGCAGCTCGGCCAGTCCGAACAGGATACAGGCGGGGAACATCAGAACGGGGAACACCATGCCGCTGACGATGCCGAAGGCCGCAAGGGGGCTGTCAATGAGGGAGTTCAGCGCCAGACGCTTGGGGACCATCAGGTTTTCCGTGGTGCTGATGCCGGATTTCAGTACGTCCGCCATGGCAAGGGGGACGGCTGCCTGTAAAAGACGGCTCCTTATGGGGATTTTCGGCCCCGGCTTTACCCGTTCGGCAAGGCGCAGCAGCATCAGGCAGCACAGCGTCAGACAGGCGCCGAAGCATCCGCCCATGACCACGCTTTGACAGGCACGTCCGGGGTCGTCTCCCGCCCAGAGGGTCAGCACGGCCATGGTCACGACCATGGAGCACAGCTGCTCTGACGCCTCCACCGCGGCCAGCGTCCCGATGCGGTTGGCCGCGGTGAAATACCCGGTCATGACGCCGCACAGGCAGGAGACGGGAAGAAACGCGGCAAACAGCCGCAGGGAATTCACCGTGCGCACGTCCCCGATCCAGTTTTCCGCCAGCGCAGGCGCGAGAAAATAGAGGGCGGCGGCCACGGCCGTGCTGCACAGAATGCTGTACACGAAGCAGCCGGATAAGACCCATGTCACGTTTCCGGGGCGTTTTTTCCCCAGTTCCTCGGCGGTCAGGTACATGGTGGCGGTCCGCACACCGGCAATTCCGGTCACCATGGCGAGGCTTCCCACGGACATGGTCAGCTGCAAAAGTCCCACTCCGGCAGCGCCGATACGCCCGGAGATATACACCTGAAAAGAAGTTCCCACCAGCCGCAGCAGCAGGTTCACCCCTGTGAGCAGCAGAGCGGAATAGAAGATCGGCAGCTTTTTGGGCAAAGAAATCCCCCCTTGTCCACAGCATATGCGGACAGGGGGAGCGGCAGAACAGGAATGGAAAATATTCCGGAATTGATAGCTTTTGACTGCAAACGGCGCTGTTTTACGCCTGCGGATTGAACTCTTTACAGTACATGGTCAGCGGGCATTCGCCGCACATGGGATTCCGGGCGGTGCAGCAGTCCCGGCCAAAGAGGACGATCCGGTGGCAGAAGTCCGAGCTTTCCTCCGGGGGGAGGATCTTGCGCAGCTGCTGCTCCACCTTTTCCGGCTCCTTGCCCGTGCTCAGCCCCAGCCGTCCGCAGATGCGGATGCAGTGGGTGTCGCACACGACGCTGCCCGGGACGGCGTACAGGTCGCCCAGCAACAGATTGGCGGTTTTCCGCCCCACGCCGGGCAGGCGAAGCAGTTCCTCCATGGTGCCGGGGACTTTTCCGCCGTAGTCCGTCAGCAGCATCTGACAGGCGAGGACGATGTCCCGCGCCTTGTGCTTGTAAAAGCCGCAGGAGCGGACGTAGTTTTCCACATCGGCAATATCTGCCGCCGCCATGGCTTCCAGCGTGGGGTAGGCGGCAAAGAGGGCGGGGGTCACCAGATTCACACGGGCGTCGGTACACTGGGCGGAGAGCCGCACGGCGATCATCAGCTCGTAGTCCTTCGCGTAATGCAGGGCGCAGGCCGCATCGTCGTAGCGCTGTTTGAGGATATCAATGATGGCTTTTGCCTTTTCTTTTTTGTTCACGGGAATCGTTCCTTTTATCTGTTTTGCCCCAATATACCACGAAAACCGTAGTTTTGCAACAAAAAAAGACAAGCCGTTACAGTAAATCCATGGGAATCTGGGCAGTGAGGGCGGAAATTTCGTAGGCCGTTCGTTCCTCCGCGCTTTCCTCGGTCAGTTTTGTGTAGACGCGGCTCTGCAATCGGCCTGTGATGCCGATCTTATCCCGGGTATGGCACCGGGAAGCCTCCTGCGCCGTCCTGCCCCAAAGGATGCAGGGCAGATAATCCGCCCGCTGGAACGCCCTCGGCACCGCCAGCATCACGTCGCAGATCTCCCGGCCAAGGGGCGTGCGGCGGTAAATTGGTTCCCGGCAGAGGAAGCCCTCCAGCACCGCGTCGTTCAGCGCTTCGCCGTCCTCGCAGGTCAGCGCCGACGCGAAGACGAATATCATCAGATGCCGCCGCCCGTCGGTGCGGACGTTGTGGGAGCGAATCTGGCCGGTGACGGTGAGCATTCCCCCGGGGTCTGCCCCGGCGGATTCCAGAAGGGACTTATCCGCAATGACCGGCAGCGTGTCCGCCACTCCGGAAAGCCTCGGCACCTCCAGAAAAAAACGATAAAACTGCTTCCCGTGGTTTTCGTGGGAAAACGTGGGGGGCGCGGACAGATTTCCCCGCAGGGTGATTTGATTTGCGTTATGTTCCATAGTACCACCTCAAATTCAGATGTATGGAACATCTTATGTCCGAGCGGGAGAAAGAGAACCGGAGGAACATATGACGCAAAAATCAGCGGCATTCGCTTCCAAATGCCGCTGAAGTTTCACATTATCCAATTCCAGACCAGCGCCGCCAGAAACGGCTGCACGAAAAACATGACGCCGAAAGTCATGCCGCAGACGAGAAACACATCCTTTGTCCGCGCCGACGGCTCCGTCCCCGGGAAAAGCTTCAGTACGACTCTGGCAAGCAGATACCCTAAAACCGTACCGACGGTGTTGGTCATCAGGTCGTTGATGTCCGTCGCCCGGAAGGTGAAAATCTGCAAGAGCTCAATGAGCAGGGAAGTGCAGAAGCCGAACAGAAGCGTGTACCCGAAGGCACTGAATTTCTTCCAGAAAAGGGGAAGAAAGAAGCCCAGCGGAACGAACAGCAGCACATTCAGCAGACTGCTTCTATAGTCCGAAAACATATGCAGAAACGGGACAAAATTGTAGTTAAAATCCAGGCGGATATAGGTTATGCAGGGAAGCCCCACCACGGCGTCCACACCGGCCAGGTATATGGCGAAAATAAGGTAGCCGACGGTGCGCCCCAAATCATGGAAATAAATCCGGTTTACGACGAGAAATAACGGAACCAGAATTACCGCCGCCACGCCGGCTTCCAGACCCATGTCAAAAAATCTGTACATCGGCAGCCTCCTTCAGAAGATGGGGTTGGTCAGCAATACGGCCAGCACACAGCAGCAGGCGTTCAGGGCAAAGCGGGTGTCGGTGTAGATGTTTGCCGCCTGGGCTTCATACTCCCGGTGGTAGCTGTAAATGGCTTCCATCACGCTTCCGGCGATTTTCGGGTTGACCTTGGGGTCTTGCTTCATGTATTCCAGAAAATGATCCTGAAGCGCAGCCTCATATTCCCGGTGATCGCTCAGGGCGGTGGGGAAGGTGTCGTTGTGGGCGTAGGTGAACGCGTCGGTGGTGTAGTGGATCAGCTTGCCCAGGGTATAGTAGTCGAACAGGCCGAGCTTTTTCTTCTTTTCCAGCCGGGCGGAAATGGCACGCATAAAGCGCCGGGCGTTGCGGTAGTTGTGACCCCGCAGCCACTGGCAGCGGATGGAGCCTTTCAGGTATGTAGCGGGATTACGGTCCGGCTCGATGCATCCCAGCAAAAAGGCCTTCACATACCGCTCTGGGGTGTCGCTCATGTAGTGCTGCACCAGGTATTTTCCCAGACAGCGGTGACTTTTTCCGCGCATGTTGCAGCTCCTTCCTTTTGAAATCTACGGGAAAGTATAACACACCTGTGGGGGAAATGTGTGAACAATTCCAAAAATCGGAGATTATCACAAGGCACTTGGAAAACGCCATGTGCTTTTTGGACAAAAATACATGGGGATTTTCCAGAAACACGAAAAAGCAGCTCTTTGGTGTACCGCGCGAGCGCCCCTTGCTTCTCCCTTTGGGAGAGGTGGCTGAGCGAAGCGAAGACGGAGAGGGGAAATAAGGCTGCAATACCCTCTCAGTCACCTACGGTGACAGCTCTCCCGGAGGGAGAGCCAAGGGGCTGCATGTGCTGGCACAAGAAATGGAGCGTATCTATACCGATACGCTCCATTAACTGTTTTCCGACCACCTATTAAAGCTGGGGCTGCGTTGTGAGAAAATCCTTACTCCGTAACGGTGAAGGTGATGACCGTAATGGCCAGACCGTTGAAGTAAATGCTGAGTGAGTAATCGCCGGGGGCGTCGGGGGCGGTGGGAACATCCAGCTCGCCGTAGTGGTAGTCACCCGCGTACCAGATCTCTTTCCAGTCGCCGGTTGCCTCGGAAATGTACTTGGGGATGACATTGCCGTAGCCGTCCCGGATGACAAAGAGGATGTCCAGCGGATCTTCGGGGACGTAGAAATTGGTAGTGCCCTGCAGGACTACAGAAATCTTGTCGCCCACGGCAAACTCACTGGTATAGGCGGCGGTGCCGATGGACTCAAAATGCCAATCCTCCGTGTCCGGCGTCTTGACCAGATGGGTGGTGATGTGATCCGCGGACAGACCGTGGTCGTCATACACGCTGGCATTGCGGATGGTCTGGGTCTTGACGTTTCCGAAAATGGAGGTGCCGTCTGCCGCCTGAATGGTGAACTGGTACTTCGCGCTGGGGATCAGGGGCGAGATAACCGCAGATGGCTGGGCGCATTTGACCACGTTGGGCGTCGAGCTGCCGTCGATCTGGTACATCAGCAGCCAGCCGCCGGAGGGGGCGGTGCCGGTGTATTCCCAAGTCACGGCGATCTGATCCAGCGCGCTGTCATCCACGTTCATGCTTGTAATGTTGATGGGATTGGCGGTGACGCTGGTGCGGGCGGGCTGGGTCATGCCGGCGGCGGTGACCTCGATGGTGTAGGCGACCGAGGGGTCGATGTCCGTGAAGTAGACTTCGGTATTGGTGACGGTGAGCTGCTTGTCGTAGCCGTTATTGTCGCTGTAGCAGCGGACGCTCCAGCTCTCCACGACCACATCGCCGGGGGCGTCCCAGCGGACGGTCATATCGCTGCCGCTGCTGGCGGCGACGGTCAGATTTTCCGCGAGAACCAGACGGGAAGCCGTGAATTCCAGCGTATTTTCTCCGGTGAAGGTCTCCTTGGAGGCGGCGCTGGCAGGCTCCAGCGTGAAGGTGTACAGCTTACCCACGGTCAGCCCCCTGACGGTGACGGTGTGGCCGGAGAAGCTTTCGCTTTGCGTCTCCTCGCCCTCGGCAGAGTAGCTTACGACCCATTCCTCCGGGTCGGCGCCGCTGACCGCGAAGTTCAGCATGACGGAGCCATCCTCGGCGCCGGTGATGGCGGAGAAGCTGGCGATTCTGGTGGAACCCTTGGTGGTGAAGATGTCGGAGGTCTGACCCACCAGCTTATGGAAGCCGCTGATATCCAGCTGGATGCGGTACAGGGAATCGGGCAGCAGGTCGGTAAAGGTCGCCTTGCCGTCCACCACGCCCCGGGTCACGGCGTTGCCGTAGTTGTCCATGCAGATGACGCTGAGCTTGGAATCGTCTACTTCGGTGTCCACGCTGACAACCAACTGGTACTGGTCGCCCTCGATGGAAATGCTGTTGATGGTTTGCAGGTAGTATTTCTGATACGCCCAGAACAGTCCCGCGCCGATGGCAGCGAGGATCACCAGCGTGATGACAGCTGTTGCGGCCTTTTTCGCCTTCTGTCTGCGTTCCTGCTTCTTCGCTTCTTTTTGCAGGCGCTTTTCTTCCTCCGCGTCGGCGAAGGGTTCGTTGCTGTTGTCGGGCAGCGGCTCGTTGTCCTCTTCGTCCTGTGCGAAGGAGAAGCGGTCGGGGGAATCCCCCTCCGGTTCCGGCGTGACCGCCGTCTGGGGAACCTCATGGGCAATCAGCGCGTCGGCCTCGTCCATAATCTGGGAAACTTCCTCAGACATCTGGTGGGGCAGAAGATCGGCCGCGTCCGCAGGCTCCGGGAGAGTTTCATCCTGCGTATCCTCCGCGATGGTTTCCTCCTGCTGGGCAGGCGCTTCGGTGGGAGCGGGGGCGGGCTGCGCCGGCACCACATCCTCCGGCTTTGCCTCAATGGGGGTGTAGATGGTGATGGGGGTGTCATTGATGGAATTGCGCTGCATGTAGGCGGCCAGCGCCTTACCCAGCTCCTTCGGCTCCTGCCAGCGCTTGGCAGGGTCGGGGTCAATGGCCTTCATGATGATCTCCGCGATCTCGTAGTCGGCATTGACGGGAGAGGGGAGCGCTTCGTCGGGCGCCTTGTCCTTGAAGGGCAGGCTGCCGTCGTTGTAGAGCTGATAGAGGATCATGCCCACGGCGTAGGTATCCGCCGTTTCGTTCAGCGTGGCCATAGCGTCGTGCAGCTCCGGGGGAGAATAGGGGCTGCGGTACTTGTCCGGCAGGGACGTGTAGCGCAGCGTGTCCAGCGGGATGAAGCCCAGATCGCCGATGCGGTAGCTTTTTTTCTCGGTCAGGAAGATGTTGGTGGGCTTCAAGTCCACGTACAGGCATCCCGCCTGACGGCAGACGGAGAGCGCGGAGCACAGGTCAAGACCAAGATTGATCGCTTCCAGATGGGTGACCGGATTGCGGCGGATGTACTTTGCCAGCGAATGCTTGTAGGGGCTGACGAGGTAGACCTCGTAGCCTAAGCGGCGGCGCTTGATGGGCACGGTCTGCCAGCCGTCGTAGGGAAGAAAGCCCTCCAGCTTGGAAAGCTTCTGCAGGAACTCCGCTTCCTTTTCCACGTCGTCGGCTACGCCCTTGAAGTAGTCCATGGCGCCCGCCATGTCCTTATAGGCGCCAGCCAGAAGCATCGCATCCATCTGCGTCTGCGCGGCTGGTACGGAAATGATTTTGACTATGTATTTTTCGTCCGAATTTTCCTTGATGGCAGGACAGCAGCGAACGCCGTCATGGCTGCTCATGGGGTTTCCCATGGCAAATCCGTCAAGCAAAGGAGAAATCAGTTCGGTTTCGGCAAGTTCAGTCAATCGTAATCGCCTCCTTTAACCTTTATATCATAAAATAAAAATCTGAAAAAAGCAACCACTTTGTAGTTGTTTTATTTGGAAAAGAGTGTTATAATGACGCTTGATAATGGTACAGTATGTGTATTTTTGTCAGGAGGTATCATATGAGCAAGGTAATTTGTGAGATTTGCGGAACAACTTACCAGGACACAGCGGAGTGCTGCCCCATCTGCGGCTGCCCCCGGGATATGTCCGGCAATGTTTCCGATGATGATTTTGTCATGGATCAGATGCCCGCGCTGAACAAGGGCGGGCGCTACTCGTCCGGCAAAAAGAAAAAGGAAATTTTCGATTTTGACGAGCAGAGCGACGATTTCCCGGAGCCGGAGAATGAGCCATATTCCTCTGACCCGGAGGATGACGAAGACAATTATGACGAGCAGCCCCGGGAGCATAACACCGCCGTTGTGGTGATCCTGACGGCGCTGATCGTGATCCTGCTGGCGGGAACGGCGTTCCTGTTCTTCCGGTATCTGCTGCCCAATCTGCACGGCGTGAAGGATACCGCGCCCACCGTCCAGACCGAGCAGCCCGTCCAGACGGAGGCCGCGACTACCGAACCGCGGATCCCCTGCCAGGATCTGTCTCTCCCCGGCGGCGCGGCGGAGCTTACCCAGCCCGGGTATTATTTTCTGCTGAATGTAGTCGTCATCCCGGAGAATACCACGGACGAGCTGGTGTTCACCTCCGGCGACGAGAGCGTCGCAACGGTGGATGCCAACGGCCGTATCACCGCTGTGAGCGAGGGCAAGACGGTCATCTACATCACCTGCGGCGACAAGCAGCTGACCTGCCCCGTGACCTGCCAGTTTGAAGCGGAGACGGAGCCGTCCACGGAGGCCACCGTGTCAGCCCAGACGGAAGCGACCATCCAGACCGAGCCTGTGGAGACGAAGCCTCAGGTGGAGCTGAAGCTGGACAGAACGGACATGCGTTTGCAGGTGGGCTACAGCACCCAGCTGAAGCTGGTGGACTGCGGCGACCTCAAGCCTGAGGACGTGGAGTGGAGCGTGGAGCACGCCTACATTGCCAAGGTGGAAAACGGCTATGTCACGGCGCTGAAAAGCGGAACCACGGAGATCACCGCGAAGTACGGCGACCAGACGGTCAAGTGCATCGTGCGGTGCCACAACTGAATGTAAAAATTGGGCAGTTCCTTTCCGGAGCTGCCCATCATTTATTCCCCGTCCACAAACGTCTTCTTGCGGAACAGGAAGGAAATGCACCAGAGACCTGCCAACCCAACGATGGTATAAATGATCCGGCTGAACAGGGAGCCGGAGCCGCCGAAGAGCCAGGCTACCAGATCAAACTGGAAAATGCCTACCAGTCCCCAGTTGACACAGCCGATGATGGACAAAATCAGCGCAAGGGTATCCATATTCTTACCTCCATTTCACATCCCGGATGCTGATAGGATATGCGTATTTTCTGATTTTATCACGAAGAAGTTGCAAAATTCCAATAGTTCCGTTATAATAAAAAAAAGATGCACAGAAAGGACAATTTTGCAATGACGACATTATATGAAGGCGCTTTTGCCAAAATAAACTTAACGCTGGACGTTCTGGGAAAGCGGGCGGACGGCTACCATGATTTGCAGAGCGTGATGCAGACCATCTCCATCCGGGACGATGTGGAGATCGACGTGGGGACGGGAAAGCCGTGGCGGCTGCTGTGTTCTGTGGAGGGCATTCCCACCGACGAAAAGAATCTGGCGTGGAAGGCGGCGAAGGTCTACTGCGACGCCATGGACAAAGATCCGGAGGGCCTGGAGATCCGCATTGTCAAGCGCATTCCCGCCGGGGCGGGCTTAGGCGGCGGAAGCGCCGATGCGGCTGCGGTGCTGCGGGCGCTGAACCGGCACTATGGCGACCCGTTGTCCGTTCTGGCGCTGGCGGAGCTGGGCGCACAGGTTGGCAGCGACGTTCCGTTCTGCGTGGTGGGCGGCACGGCCATGGTGGAAGGCCGGGGCGAGCGCCTGAGAAAGCTGCCGGATATGCCAGACTGCCTGTTCGTGGTGTGCAAGCCGGACTTCTCCGTGTCCACGCCAGAGCTGTATGGGAAAATCGACACCGTGGCGATTCCCCACCGCCCGGACAATCAGGCCATGGAAAGCGCCCTGCTGGCCGGGGATTTAGGGAAGGTGGCGGAGAACGTATACAACGTCTTTGACCCGGTGGTCACGTCGGAGCATCTGGAGCTGAATTATATCAAGTCCATCTGCAACAGCTACGGTGCTCTGACGGAGCAGATGACCGGTTCCGGTTCCGCAATTTTTGCCATTTTGCCGAACTTTGAGTACGCCGCCGTGGTGTGCAGTATGCTGAAAGAGAACTATCCGAATATCTATATTGCCAAACCTGTATAATTCTGGCATTTACCGTCCATACTGGAAGTATTTCCGTATGGACGGTGTTTTTTATGAAGAAACTTTTGAAACGAATCGGTATCTGTCTGGTGCTTGCCGCGTCCGTGTGGTGCGGGTCTCTGCTGGCCGACAGGCAGAGACTGAATGACGAGCTGATCCGCTTCCACGTGGTCGCAAATTCTGACAGCGAGGAAGATCAGTCCATCAAATTGCAAGTGCGGGACGCCGTGCTAAATAGCCTGCAAAACGACCTGAACAAAATCGCCGACGTAAACGAGGCGAGGGCGTACTTACAGGCCAAGCTGCCCCAAATTCAGGCCGTCGCCAACAGCGTTCTGGAAGCGACGGGGTGCGACTGCGAGGCGGTGGTGACGCTGTGTAAGGAAGCCTTTGATACCCGCTACTATGACACCTTCACCCTGCCCGCCGGTATCTACGAAGCCCTGCGGATCACCATCGGCGAGGGAGAGGGGCATAACTGGTGGTGCGTGGCATTTCCCAGCCTGTGCCTGAGCGCGACCTCTGAGGAATTCGCGGACAAGGCGGCGGGGGCAGGCTTTCCGGACAGCCTTACCGGCGCGCTGGACGGGGAAGAAAAATACGAGGTGCGGTTTTTCCTGCTGGACGCGCTGGGAGAACTGGAAAAATTTTTATATGCAGGATGAATCCCGCTCTGTTCATGAAAGCAAATTTGTGGTATCATGGACAAAAAAGAGAAGGGGGTGGGCAAATGCTGCACCTTTTGCTTGGCACAGACTGGACGGCCAACCGGGACGAAGTTATGAAGCGGATCGCGGCGGACGTTGCCGGGAGGAGGGGGAACCGCATTCTGATGGTTCCCGAACTCATCAGCCATGAAACGGAGCGGCGGCTGTGCGCTGCTGCCGGGGACACGGCCAGCCGGTACGCCGAGGTGCTGTCCTTTACCCGGCTTGCCAGACGCGTGGCGGATTCCATGGGAAGCGCCGCGGAGGAATGTCTGGACAACGGAGGCCGGGTGGTTGCCATGGCGGCTGCGGCAAAGAACCTGTCCAGCCGGTTGAAAGCCTATGCCGCCGTGGAGACGAAGCCGGAGTTCCTTACCGGCCTTATCGACGCCGTGGACGAATTCAAGCGCTGCTGCATTTCCTCGGCCGACTTGAGCCGCGCCGCCGGGGAGACGGAGGGGAGTCTGGCGCAGAAGCTGGAAGAACTGTCGCTTCTGATGGAGAGTTACGACGCTTTGTGCAGCCGGGGCAAGCGCGACCCGAGAGACCAGATGACGTGGCTTTTGGAACAGATGGAGCAGGGGGACTTTGCCCGGGAGCATGTGTTTTACATAGACGGCTTCCCGGATTTCACCCGGCAGCATCTGGCAATTCTGGAGCATCTCATTCAGGCGTCCCCCGACGTGACGGTGAGCCTGAACTGCGACCGGGAGGGTTCCCGGCTTCTGGCCTTTGAAAAGGCGGGGGACACGGCGTCCCAGCTGTTTCTCTGCGCCCGCCGCGCCGGGGTGGACGTGCAGATCGAAATCATTCCCGAAAAGCGCCTGCCCCTTTCTCCTGTGCGGGAGAGGCTGTTTCAGGGCGTGATCAGCCGGGGGGCGGCGAGCGGGTGCTTGGACGTGTTCCGGGCGGAATCGCCGTACCTCGAGTGTATGGGCGCGGCGGAGAGGATTCGGGGGCTTTTGGCCGCCGGGTGCCGCTGCCGGGATATTACGGTGGTCTGCACCGATATGACGGTGTATCAGCCCCTGGTGAATCTGGTCTTTCACCGGCTCCACATTCCGGTGTATCAGTCCGGAACCGAGGATATTCTGCAAAAAAGCGTCATCGCCACGGTGCTGATGGCGCTGGACGCTGCCCTGAGCGGATTCGACCAGAAAAGCGTCCTGCGCTATCTCCGCTCCGCCCTGTCTCCCGTTGACCCGGATACCTGCGACCGGATCGAGAATTACGCCATCATCTGGGGCATTCGCGGGCAGAAGTGGACGCAGAGCTGGGAAAACCATCCCGATGGCCTCAGCGGCGTGTGGACGGAGGAAGACCAGCATCGGTTGGAGGAACTGAACACGGCGCGGGAACTGGCAATCGCGCCGCTGACGCGGCTCTGGCAGGGCTTCCGGGACGCTTCCGACCTGCGGGGACAGATTCTGGCGCTATATGGCTTTTTGGAAGACATTTCTTTGGAAATGCGGCTTTCCCGCATGGCGCAGGAGCTGGATGCCGCCGGGGACAACCGGGCCGCGCAGATTTTGAACCAGCTGTGGGAAATCCTTCTGGGCGCGCTGGAGCAGATGTACGACATGCTGGGGGACACCCATTGGGAGGGGGAGCAGTTTATCCGCCTTTTCCGGCTGCTGCTGAGCCAGTACGACGTGGGAACCATCCCACCGGTGCTGGACGCGGTGCAGGTCGGCCCCGTGTCCGCCATGCGCTGCCATCAGGAAAAGCATCTGATCGTGCTGGGGGCGGAGGAAGGCAAGCTCCCCGGCTACTCCGGCTCTGCCGGTGTCCTGACCGATCAGGAGCGCGTCACCCTCCGGGAGCTGGGCGTGCCCCTCACCGGCGGCGCGATGGAGGGCGTGCAGGCGGAGTTCGCGGAAATTTACGGCTGCTTCTGCGGCGCCATGGCGTCGGTGAGCGTGTTCTGCTCCGGCGACCAGCCGTCCTTTGTCTACCGCCGCCTGTGCGAGCTTGCGGGCGGGGAACAGCAGGTGAAAAACACATTGGGTTTTGCCCCGGCGGATGGACTGGAAGCGGGGGCGTACCTCGCCCGGTGGGACGCCGGGGACGCTGCCGGACGTTTGAATGTCCGGGATACATATCTGGAAACCTGCCGCCGGCGGGATTACCGCTTCGGAAAGGTGGAGCGGGAAACCATTGGCAAACTCTACGGCTCGACGCTGAATCTTTCCGCCTCCCAGATCGACCGGCAGGCGGAATGCCGCCTGTCCTATTTCCTCAAGTACGGCCTTCGGGTGCAGGAGCGGAAGGAAGCCGCCATCGACCCGGCGGAATTCGGAACCTATGTCCATGCGGTGCTGGAAAATTCCGCCCGCCGCATTCGGGAACTGGGCGGATTCCACAGGGTTTCTCTGGAAGAAACGCTGGAAATCGCCCATGGCTTCAGCGAGGAGTACGCCCGGGAGCATTTCAGCCAGATCGAGTCGGAGCGGGTGACGTATCTCTTCCGCCGCCATATTCAGGAGCTGGACATGGTGGTTCGGGAGCTGTGGCAGGAGCTGAGCGAGGCGGCGTTTGCCCCGGCGGGCTTTGAGGTCGGCTTCGGCGACGGGGAGGGTCTGCCGCCCATCCCGATTCCAGGCGGCGGCATGAACGCAGTCCTGCGGGGCTTTATCGACCGGGTGGACATCTGGGACAACGGCGCCAGCCGCTATTACCGGGTGGTAGACTACAAAACCGGGAAAAAGGATTTTGACTACTGCGACGTGTTCAACGGCGTGGGGCTGCAAATGCTGCTGTACATGTTCGCACTGAAAAGCAGCGGAAGCGATATGCTGGGCGACCGCCCGGTGGCGGCGGGCGTGCAGTATTTTCCCGCCCGCGCGCCCTATCTGACCTCCGACGGCAAGTTGACCGCCGAGGAAGCGGAGCAGGAGCGGATCTCCAAGTGGAAGCGAAAGGGACTGCTTCTGAACGATGAAGATGTCTTACAGGCGATGGAGCCGGGAGACGCGCCCAAGCGGATGTGCTACAGCGTGAAAAAGGACGGCACCATTTCCGGCGATCTTGCCGACCGCCAGCAGCTGAAGCTGTTGGAAGGGTACGTGTTCCGGATACTGTCCAGACTGGTGGAGGATATCGTCTCCGGCAATGTGGAGCCAAACCCCTACACCCGCGGCAGCACCCACGACGCCTGCCGGTTCTGCCCCTACGGCCCGGTCTGCCACCCGGCGGCCGTGGAGGGGCGGCGCAGCTATAAGATGATGGACGCTCAGCGGTTCTGGGAGGAAATCGGAAAGGAGATGGGAGATCATGGCGGATAAACTGACACCGCAACAGGAGATGGCCGTGACCAGCCGGGGCGGCAAGCTGCTGGTTTCCGCGGCTGCCGGTTCCGGCAAGACCAAGGTGCTGGTTGACCGGCTGCTGGGCTTTCTGACCCAGACGCATGACCCGGCTAACCTGGACGAGTTTCTCATCATCACCTACACCAAGGCCGCAGCGTCAGAGCTTCGGGGGAAAATCGCCAAAAAGCTGACGGAGGAAATTGCCCAACGGCCGGAAGAGACGCATTTGCAGCGGCAAATGCAGCGGTTGTTTCTGACGAAAATCTCCACCGTTCACGGCTTTTGCTCCGATTTACTGCGGGAATATGCCTATAAACTGGATATCGCGGCGGATTTTCGGGTGGCGGATGAAAACGAATGCCGGGAGATACGGGAGACGGTGCTGGAAGGTTTGCTTGACCGCGCCTATGAAACGGCGGGGGATGACCCGGACTTCCGGGCGTTTGTGGACACGCAGGGCGTGGGGCGGTCAGACCGGCAGGTGCCGGAGATCATCGAAAAGGTCTACGACAGCGCCCACTGCCACCTGAACCCGGAGGCATGGCTGGACAAATGCCTGACCGACGCGGATGCTGAGGGCATCGGCGACGTGGGGGAGACGGTGTGGGGGCAATATCTGATTCGGAATTTGCAGGAATATCTGGACTGTCAGATCGCGGTGCTTCGGCAGTGCGCAGAAAGCGCCGACAACTGCCCCGGTCTGGAAAAGCCCGCCGTTACTCTGAGAGACGCCATGTACCAGTTGGAGCAGCTTCGCGCCTGCACGATCTGGGATGATATCGTGGCAAAACGGGAGCTCCGTTTCGGGTCGCTTCGGTTTCCCACAAAAGATAACCCTGACCCGGAGCTGACGGATCGGATCAAGGCCGCATGGTTGGCCTGCAAGGAGGGGCTGAAAAAGAAGCTGTCGGGCTTTTCCAACGATTCCGAACAGGTGCTGACCGACCTGCACCAGACAGCTGCCGCCCAGCGGGGGCTGGTGGCGCTGGTAAGGCAGTTCGACCGGGATTACACCGCGGCCAAACGCAGCCGCCGGGTGCTGGATTTTGGAGATTTGGAGCACAAAACGCTGGATCTGCTGCTGGGAAAATCCCGAAGCCAGCCCACAGCCGCCGCGCGGGAGATCGGGCGGCGTTACCGGGAGATCATGGTGGACGAGTATCAGGACTCCAATGGCGTGCAGGACGCGATTTTTGAGGCCCTGACCCGGGAGAAGCAGAACTGCTTCATGGTCGGGGATGTGAAACAGTCCATCTACCAGTTCCGTCTGGCCGACCCGGGGATTTTTCTGGAGAAGTATGAAAAATACGCCCCGGCTCAGCAGGCAGAGCCGGGGCAGGGAAGAAAGATTCTCCTGAGCCACAATTTCCGTTCCGGCGCCGAGGTCATCGACGCGGTGAACGACGTGTTCCACACCTGTATGCGCCCCAAGGTCGGCGGGCTGACCTACGGGGAAGCGGAGGAACTCCGGGAGGGAATTCCCCACACGCCGCTGGAAGCCGCCGTGGAGCTTCACGTGATCGAGACCCGGGACGACCAGTATCCCGAGGAAGCGGCCTTTGTGGCGGAGCGAATCGTCCGGCTGCTGCGGGAGGGAACGCCGGTGCGGGATGGCGACAGCCTGCGGCCGGTTTGCCCGGAGGACATTGTGATTCTGCTTCGTTCTCCCGGCAGCGGCGGCGGGTATTTCCAGAAGGCGCTGGAAGCCCGGGGCATTCGCTGTGCGTCGGGCGGCGGCACGGACCTGCTGCAAACCGAGGAGATCGGCACCCTGCGCTCGTTCCTGCAGATCGTCTGGAACCCCCGGCAGGACATTCCGCTGGTCAGTACGCTGGCAAGCCCCATTTTCGGCTTCACCGCCGACGAACTGGCGGAAATCCGAAGTGCGAGGAAAAAGGGTGCGTTCTATGACGCACTGCTGCTCAGCGACAGCCCGAAGGTCAAAACGTTCCTGAATACGCTGGACAGGCTGCGCCGGGAGGCCAGAATGAACCCCCTGACCGCACTGCTGGAAAACTGCTTCGCCCTGACCAGACTGGACAGCGTTTACGCCGCCATGCCCGGCGGGGAGGCGAAAACCGCAAATATCCAGACGTTTTATCAGCTTGCAGCGGATTTTGAAAACGGAAATTTGAAAGATTTGGGGCAGTTTCTGGATTTTTTGGACGCAATGGAGGAAAAAGGGCTGATTTCAGCGGCTTCGTCTCCTGCCGGGTGCGTGACCATTATGAGTATCCACAAGTCCAAGGGACTGGAATTTCCGGTGGTGTTCCTCAGCAACCTTTCCCGGAGGTTCAACACGGAGAGCCAGTGCGCCCAGATCCTCTGCGACAGGGATCTGGGAATGGGACTTTCCGTGGCGGACAGCGAAAATCGCGTGCGCTATTCCTCTATCGCCAAGCGTGCCATTGCCGCGAAAATGGCGGCGGAAAGCCTGTCGGAGGAACTGCGGGTGCTGTATGTCGCCATGACCCGGGCACGGGATCGTCTGATCATGACCTACGCAGAGAAAAATCCCGGAAAGATAATTCAGAATATCGCCCTTCGGCAGGATTTTGACGGGGGAGAGCTGCTGTGCCGGGAGGCGGCGCGTCCCGGACAGTGGGTCTTGCTGGCGGCAGTGCGCCATACGGAGGCGGGAGCGCTTCACGCGCTGGGCGGCCGACCCGGCGAGACAAAGCTGGGAGATCACCCATGGGTGATTCGCGTTTCCGATGCCCCGGAATCGGAAGACGCCGTTGGAAAAGAGATGGACACCCGCCCCGCAATGCCCGACGGTGTGGAGCAGGCGCTGCAGGAAGCGTTGTCCTTCCAATATGCCTACGATGCGGCGACCCGCGCACCCTCCAAGCAGACGGCGACGAACCGCAAAGGCCGCGCCAAGGACGAGGAAGCGGCGGAGGACACCCAGGCGCCGAAATTCCCCACCCGGGATTTCCGGCGCCCGTCCTTCCTCACGGAAAGCCGCGGCGGCAAGGCCTACGGCAGCGCCATCCATGCGGTTCTGCAATACCTGCGCTACGAAAACTGCGGCAGTGAGGATGATGTAAAAGCGGAAATTGCCCGGCTGGTTTCTCAGAAATTCATCACCGAGGAACAGGGAAAATTGGCGGACAGCGGGAAAATTGCGGCGTTTTTCGATACGGAAATCGGCCGGAAGCTCCGCGCCGGATGCTCCTGCCTGCGGGAATTCAAGTTCTCCATCCTCGACGACGGCAGCCATTACGGCGACGGTCTGGAGGGGGAGCAGGTGCTTCTGCAGGGCGTTGTGGACTGCGCGCTGCTGGAAAAGGACGGCATTGTTGTGCTGGACTTCAAAACCGATCATGTAACGGAAAGCACGGTAGCCGCGGCGGCGGAACGCTACCGCTTACAGGTGCAGACCTACGCCGAAGCACTGAGCCGCATTTATGAAATGCCGGTCAAGGCAAAGTATCTCTATTTCTTCCAGCTGGGAAGATTTGTGGAAGTATAAAAAATTTACGGGCGCCCGGAATTCCGG
>HF988089.1:27688-38057 GCA_000434635.1 Firmicutes bacterium CAG:110
CCGGAATTCCGGGCGCCCGTTTGCCGTCAGCGGCAGTTCATTGGGAATCTCCAAACAAATCGTCTTCGGCTGGACAGCGAATATTTTTTCCTATCCGTGCGGTTTCAAAAGCGGGAAATACATACAGTATTCCTCCGCTTTTGGAACCTTCGGCTAGGAAAAAATCTCTCGCTGCCAGCTCTCGCCGATTTATTTAGAGCTTCCCTTGTTCTGAGACTGGTTCTCGCTGCGGTTCTCAGTGCGGTTCTCTTTCTCGCTCTTATTCTGGTTGCTGTTCTGATTTCTGTTCTGGTTCTGGTTATTCATACTTTTCTTCCTCCAGTGCTAAAATCTGTCTCGCGGTTTTGCCGCTGACATAGCTTGCCCGGAAATTCAGGATTTATCCTTCGCTTTGAAAATCAGGCTGGCGATCAGTCCCGACAGAATGGCGGCGGTGATGCCTCCGGCGGAGGCTTTCAGCCCTCCGGTGAATATGCCAAGGAAACCGTCTTCCTGCACCGCCTCCTTGACGCCCTTGGCAAGGGTGTTGCCGAAGCCCGTCAGGGGAACGGAAGCGCCTGCCCCGGCAAATTCCGCAAGGGGCTGGTACACCCCCACCGCGCCAAGAAGCACGCCGATGACCACATAGCTCACCAGAATCCGCGCCGGGGTCAGCTTGGTCTTGTCAATGAGAATCTGGCCGATGAGACAGAGTAAGCCGCCGATCAGAAAGGCTTTTACATAATCCATATTACGTTCCTCCCGCAATGCACACTGCGTGACAGACCCCGGGTATGGGAAGCCCCTGCTGGGTGGAGGTGGGGGAGAGCAGTGCGCCCGTGCCGCAAAACAGTATTTTTTTCAGTTTTCCCCCGTTCAGCTGCCCCAGAAGATAGCCGCACAGGGTAATGGCGCTGCACCCGCAGCCCGAGCCGCCGGCGTGAACGTCCTGTTTGTCGTTGTCGAAGACCATCGTTCCGCAGTCCGTCAGCTTCCCGCCCAGAGAGACGCCGTCCCGACGGGCAAGCTCCAGAAGCATTTCCTTGCCCAGCTGCCCAAGGTCGCCGGTGACGATGAGGTCAAAATCCTCAGGGGCGGTCTTCATGTCGTCAAAATGGGCTTTGATGGTGGCATAGGCGGCGGGGGCCATGGCCGCGCCCATGTTGTTGGCGTCCTTGATTCCAAGGTCGGTAACGGTGCCGACGGTACAGCTGGTGATTCGGGGGCCATGGCCGTCACGGCGCACCAGTGCAGCCCCGGAACCGGTAACCGTCCATTGGGCAGTGGGCGTCCGCTGCCCGCCGTAACCCAGAGGAAAGCGGTACTGCCGCTCGGAGGACGCAAAATGGGATGAGGTCATGGCCACCGCGTTGTCCGCGAAACCGCCGCCCACAGCCATGGAGGACAGCAGCAGACTTTCCGCCATGGTGGAACAGGCGCCGTACAGCCCAAGGTGGGGAATTCCCAGATTGCGCAGGGTGAAGGACGAGCCGATGCACTGGTTCAGAAGGTCGCCGGAGAAAACAAGGTCGAAGTCCTCCAGCTTCATGTTTGCCTTTTCGGCCAGCTTCCCGAGAGCCAGCTTCTGCATCTGTTTTTCGCCCTGTTCCCATGTTTTCTGCCCGAAATAGGTATCCTGAGATTTGATGTCGAAGGTATGGGCAAGAGGGCCTTCGGACTCCTTTTTCCCGGCCACGCTTGCCCAGTGGGTAATGACCGGTGGGTTTGGCAGAATGAAGCTCTGCCGTCCCCGTTTCTGATTTGCCATAAAAACACCTGCTTTTCGTTTTCTGTGAATTCGAGGTGCTTCTAGTATGTGCCAAGGTCGCTTTTGTGATTCAATTCGATAAAAAACCCAGACGTCAAAAATCTGACGTCTGGGAAATTATTGCAGAAGATGTCACACCATTCGCCGGGCACCGTAGTAGTGCTGCGCCCAGTAACCGCTGGTGAGGTCGGAATAGGAGACCGTGGAGCGGGAATTGGGGGAATGGATGAACTGGCCGCCGCCAACGTAAATGCCGACATGGGAAATGCCGCTGGCATATGTACCGGCAAAGAAAACAATGTCGCCGGGCTGCAGGCTGCCCTTTTCAACGTAAGTACCCTGATTGTACTGATCGGCGGGGGTGCGGTAGGGGGAGAAACCCAGCTGCTTGAGGACGTAGTACACGAAACCGGAGCAGTCAAAGCCGCTGGGAGAAGCGCCGCCGTAAACGTAGGGGGTGCCCAGATACTTCTGAGCTTCCGCCACGATGTCGGAACCGGCGGCAGAAGGAGCCGTGTCAGCGGCAGGTGCGGAACCGACGGAAGAAGAGTCCGAAGAAGAATCCGCAGAGGCGGAGCTTCCCACGGACACGGTGCCGTTCAGCGCAGCGGCGCTGGGGGCAACGCCGGTGGACTTGCCGAGACGATAGAATTTGGGGCTGTTGGGAGAAGCCTGATTTTCGTAGGGGATTTCCGTCAGGCTCAGGTAGTCGCTGCGGATGTAGCAGATGCTACCATTGTAGATGACCTTGTACCAGCCGTTGTTCAGGCCGAGAATGTAGCATTTCTCGCCGCTGGAAGCGACGGCCACTTTCCCGTAGGTAGTGGAGGGGCCGGAACGCAGGTTGACGCCGCTTCCGGAAACCTCGCCGTAGCCAAGCTCGGCGTTTTCACGGGTAAGTACCTTCAGGTAGTCCTGATGCATGTAGCCAACTTGCAGATTGTAATTGACCTTGTACCACTCGCCGCTCTTGCTGATGACCGCTACGCAGTCATTGCGGGGGGCGTAGACAAGGGTTGCGGAATTTGCGTCGGGTTCGCTGCGGAGCCGCAGGGAGCTTGCATTGACAAAGCCGATGCCGTACATGGTTTCTTCTGCGGCGAACGCGGTGATGGACATGGCGCCGATAGACAGCACCAGCGCCAGCACCATGCTGAGGATTCTTTTGATCTTCATACTTTTGCCTCCGTCTTTGGTAGGCAGCCTAAAGTGAGACTGCGGGGAACTCCGATATCATCCGGATATCGGGGAAAGGGGTGAATTATTTACCGGCCAACGCGCGTTCCAGCCAGACACAGCCAAAGTCAAGGGCGGTGTACAGGCCGTCTTTTTCGCTCTTTTTCACGATCCGGTCGCGGCTTCTGGCGGTGGGGTCGGTCAGCTGGAGCTGCACGGAAACCCGTGTGGCAACGTCCAGATCGTTCACTTTTTTGGTCTCGAGAACCTGAAGCATAACGATGTGACTGTCAGCCATGGAGCCATAGTAAATCAAGTTGTCCTTCCGCATCAGCGGATGTCCTTTATACATCAGAACTGCATTTTCATCAGCCATTAAAGGTACCTCCTATGCAAAATGTAATCAGATTGTAACACACTGTAATGAGAATGTCAAGCTTTTTGTTGGAAACGGTCGGGAAACGACCCTCGTTAACATAACTTTTCCTGAAAAAAGATTGAAAAACGGAAAGACGGAGGAAGAAAGTATGAGATTGTCAAGGTGCATGCCGGCCGCATCTGTTTGCATATTTCAGGGGAAGCTCTGATTAAATCGACGAGAGCTGGCGGCAGAAGATTTTGGCTCAGCCGAAAGTTCTGAAAGCGGCGAAATACTTTGTGTATTTCCCGCTTTCAGAACTGCGCGGATGGGGCAAAAGATTCGCCGCCAGCCGAAGGCGATTTATTCAGAGGTTCCCCAAGCTCGCGGCCAAAAAGCAAGGGGCTTTTGCCTTGGCAAAAGCCCCTTGGCTGGGTCAGGTTATTGGGCTTCCTTCTCGAAGAGGTACTCGCGCACCAGCACCTGCATCAGCTCGTCCCGGTCGATCTTGCAGATCATACTCCGTGCGTTGTTGTAGTTGGTGATATAGGTGGGGTCTTCGGTCAGCAGGTAGCCGACGATCTGGTTGACGGGGTTGTAGCCTTTTTCGGTGAGGGCTTCATACACATTCCGGAGAATACGGCGCATATTCTCTTTGTCATCGCTGGGAACGGTGAATTTTACAGTGTCCTTATCCGTCATGGTTTCAGCCTCCTTTTATATTTGTACTGTTGTCATTATAACCGAATTCTTTCGGGCTGTAAAGCCCTGAAATCGGAAATTTTTGTGAATCTTTGCAGAATTTTTGCCGAAGTACCAAATTATCGCAGAGCAGCGTCCAGCTTTTCCTTCAGCGCGGCCAGAACCTTGGTCACGACGGCTTCGGAGTCCGTATCGGTGAGGGTACGGTCGTCCGCCCGCAGCTCCAGAGAGAAGGCCATGCTCTTCTTGCCCTCGGGAACGCCGGGGCCGCGGTAGATGTCGAACAGCTTCACATCCCGCAGCAGCTTTCCGGCAGCGGCGGTGATGACGGCTTCCGCCTGCGCGACGGTGACATCCTCAGAGCAGACAAGGCTCAGGTCACGGGACACGGTGGGATACTTGGGCAGGGGGGTATAGGTGGCGTCGGGCAGCTGCATCTCAAACAGCTTGGTGAAGTCGATCTCGGCGCAGTAGACGTCGGTGTCGATGCCGTAGTTCGCGGCCGCCAGAGGATGCACCTGACCCATCACGCCCACGTCCACGCCTTCGATGCTCACCTTGGCGCAGCGGCCGGGATGGTAGCTGGGGTTGTCCTTCACGGCGGTGTATTCCGCTTTCTTCAGCCGCAGACCGGTGAAGATGGCTTCCAGCTCGCCCTTCAGGGTGAAGAAGGTCTCGCCCGCGCCGTAGGTGCCGAGAACCAGCATCTTCGGCTCTTCGGGCAGAGGCTGACCGGCTACGGGCAGGTAGATCTTTGCCAGCTCGTAGAGCTTCACGGCCTTGTTATGGTAGGCGTTGTTCCGGGAGAGGATTTCCAGCATGGAGGGCAGGGCGATGGTACGCATGATGGAGGTGTCCTCGCCCAGAGGATTCTGGATGCGCAGAGCGTTGCGCAGGGGAGAATCGGCGGGCAGCCGGATCTGGTCGAAAACGGTGGGGGAGACGAAGGAATAGGTGATGATCTCACTGTACCCCATGGCGCGGCACAGGGTTCCGGCCTTGGCTTCCAGCTTCATCACGGGGGAATAGCCGCCCTGCGTGGAGGTCTTGAAAGCGGTGGTGGGAATCTCGTTGTAGCCATAGGAACGGCCTACTTCTTCGGCGATATCCGCCATCAGGTTCAGGTCGGGACGGAAGGAGGGAACGAGAATGGTGTCGCCCTCCACGGGAATTTCCAGCCGGTTCAGGTACTTGACCATATCTTCCTTGGAAATGTCGGTGCCCAGCAGCCGGTTGATCTTCTCCGGCTCCAGAGGCAGCGTTTTTTCCTCGGGAACATAGTTGATGACGTCGATGGTGCCGTTCAGCACGTCGCCGCAGCCCAGCATCTCCACAAGCTCGCAGGCACGCTGCACGGCAGGGACGGTCATCATGGGGTCAAGGCGCTTTTCAAATTTGCCGGAGGCTTCGGTGCGCATACCCAGCGCCAGAGCGGTCTGACGGATGGAGGTGCCGTCGAAGTTGGCGGATTCGAAGACTACCATGGCGGTATCGTCCTTGATCTCGGAGTTTTCGCCGCCCATGATACCGGCAAGGCCGATGGGCTTATTTTCGTCGGCGATGACCAGCATACCGGCTTTCAGGTTGCGCACATTGCCGTCCAGGGTGGTCAGGGTCTCGCCGTCCTCGGCTTCCCGCACCACGATCTTGCCGGAGGAAACATAGCGGTAATCAAAGGCGTGCATGGGCTGACCGTATTCCAGCATGACGTAGTTGGTGATGTCCACGATGTTATTGATGGGACGCACGCCGTTGGCGCGCAGACGGCGGCGCAGCCACTTGGGGGAGGGGGCGATCTTTACGTTGGCAACCATCCGGGAGGTGTAGCGGTTGCACAGCTTCGTTGCGGGGACATCCACGTCCAGATGGTCGTAAATATCCCCGGCGTCGGAGCCGTGAACCACAGGCTCGTGGTGACGCATGGGCTTGCCGAAGGCGGCGGCAGCTTCCCGGGCAAGGCCGATGATGCTGTAGCAGTCGGGGCGGTTGTTGGTGATCTCAAAATCCACAACGGTGTCGTCGTTGCCGATGACGAGGTTGATGTCCTCGCCAACGGTGCAGTCCTCGTCATTGAGGATCCAGATGCCGTCGGCGAACACGCCGGGCAGGTCGTTCTGGGTCAGTCCCAGCTCAGCGAAGGAGCAGAGCATACCGTTGGATACTTCTCCGCGAAGCTTGCCCTTGGTGATGTGAACGCCGCCGGGGAGCCATGAGTTATGCAGCGCCGCGGGCACCAGGTCGCCCTCATGGACGTTCTGTGCGCCGGTGACGATCTGCACGGGGGCGTCGCCGCCCACGTCCACCTGACAGATCCACATATGATCGGAGTTGGGATGGCGCACCATGGACAGAACCTTGCCCACGACCACGTTTTTGATCTCCGCGTCCAGCCGCTCCCAGGTTTCCACCTTCTGACCGAAGACGGTCAGGGTTTCCACGAATTCCTTATCGGAGACGTTAGACAGGTCTACGAATTCCTCGTTCAGCCATTTTCTGTTGAGTTTCATTGTTTTTCCCTCCTTAGAACTGGTTCAGGAACCGGATGTCGTTGTCGAAAATCAGTCTCAGGTCGTTGATCTTCATGCGGCCCATGGCCATACGCTCCAGACCCATGCCGAAGGCAAAGCCGGAATATTTTTCGGGGTCGATGCCGCAGTTTTCCAGAACCTTGGGGTGTACCATACCCGCGCCCAGCAGCTCAATCCAGCCCTCGCCGTGGCAGGTGGAGCAGACCTGACCGTCGATCTCGCCGGTGCCGTGGCACTTGTGGCACTGCATGTCCATTTCACAGCTCGGCTCGGTGAAGGGAAAGTGATGGGGACGGAACCGCATCACGGCGTCCTCGCCGTAGATCTTCCGCATGATGGTGGTCAGTGCGCCCTTCAGGTCGCCCATGGTGATGTTCTCCGCCACCACCAGACCCTCGATCTGATGGAACATGGGGGAGTGGGTCGCGTCGGCCTCGTCCTTGCGGAATACGCGGCCGGGAGCCAGCATACACAGCGGGGGCTTGTGCTTTTCCATATAGCGGATCTGCATGGGACTGGTCTGGGTGCGGAGCAGAACGCTGTCGTCATCGGTGAAATAGAAGGTGTCGGAGCGGTCGCGGGAGGGGTGGCCTTCCTCAATGTTCAGCCGGGTGAAGTTGTAGTCTGCCAGCTCCACCTCGGGGCCGTCCACCACCTGATAGCCCAGACCTACAAAGATGTCCTTGATGGTCTGCAGCACCTGATTCATGGGATGCTGATGGCCGATGGACACGGCCTTGCCGGGGATGGTCACGTCGATGGCTTCGGAAGCCAGCTTGGCTTCCAGCGCGGCGGCGTGGATGTCGGCCTTCCGCTTTTCCAGCTCCTGCTCGATGCTTGCCCGGACGGAATTCGCCAGCTGACCCATGACGGGGCGCTCCTCAGCGGAGAGCTTGCCCATCTGCTTTAAGACGGCGGTCAGCTCGCCCTTCTTGCCCAGCAGCTTGACGCGAAGCTCTTCCAGAGCCGCCGGGGTGGCGGCAGCTTCCAGCGCTGTCAGGGCATTGGCTTTGATTTGCTCTAACTGTTCTTTCATGTTCATTCCTCCTGAAAGGTCTAGGGAACCTCTGAATAAATCGTCTTTGGCTGAGCAGCGGATCTTTTGCCCCCAGCCTGCGGTATGAAAAATGGGAAATACATACAGTATTCCCGCATTTTCCATACCTTGCCTGGAGACAAAATCTCTCGCTGTCAGCTCTCGCCGATTTAATCAGAGCTTCCTTTACTACAAAAAAATAGACCCTTCATCCCGAAACCGGGACGAAAGGCATTCCTTCCGCGGTACCACCCGCAATTCGCCGAAACGGCGCGCTTTTCGGATGCAGACACATCCAAGACCGTTAACGCAGTCACGCGGCCAACTCTACTTTTCGTTCAAGCGGCAGCTCCCGGGAGAAAGCCCGGCATTGCACGCAAGCGGATCTCACCATCCCGCTCTCTCTGACAGCGCAAACCAACACAAGGCAGCCCATTCAACGCTTTTTCCGTATCGCCCTCATATTAGCATATACGGCTAAAATATGCAAGCATTTTTTTCACGGAACCCGCCTAAAACGGGAAATCTCTTGACGAAGGCGCGGGGGAGTGATATGGTTGGAGTATCGAAAAAACAAAGGAGTGCATTGCCATGAAATATGAATCCGTACAGCAGGCGCGAGAAGCCCTCAAGAAGCTGGAACAGACCCAGGCGGCGTCTTGGGCGTGCTGTATCTGGACGCCACCACCGCCGCGCCCAGCGACACCTGGGAGGGACGGGGCAAGACCATGGAGGTCATGTCTCAGATCACCTATGATCTGCTGGTGAACGATGAGAATGACGAGCTTCTTTCCTATCTGGAAGCCCACGCCGATGAGCTGGATGCCCAGACAAAGCGGGAGGTAGAGGTTCTGCGCAAAAGCTACGACCAGATTCACCGTATCCCGGCGGAGGAATACGTCGCCTATTCCGTGCTGATTAACGACGCCGAGAGCGTATGGCACAAGGCGAAGCCGGAGGACGATTTTGCCGCATTTGCCCCGTATCTGGAAAAGATCGTGGACTATAACCGGAAGTTTGCCGGGTATTACCATCCGGAATTGGCGCCCTACGACGCGCTGCTGAACGAATACGAGGAGGGGATGAACGTGGAGACGCTGGACGCCTTCTTCGCCCAGCTCCGGCAGACCATCGTCCCCCTCATCGAGAAGATCCGGGCGACGAAGCAGATCGACGACGCTTTCCTGTACCGCCATTATCCTGTGGAGATTCAGAGAAAGCTCTCCGATTATCTCATGGAGGTCATGGGCATTGACCGCACCCACTGCGGCATTGCCGAAACGGAGCATCCCTTCACCACCAATTTCAACAACAAGGATGTGCGCATCACCACCCATTATTTTGAGGACAATCTGGTTTCCTCCATGTTCTCCGTCATTCACGAAGGCGGCCACGCCCTGTATGAGCTGGGGGCGGACGACTGCTACAATTACACCGCTCTCGCCGGCGGCGTGTCCATGGGCATTCACGAGAGCCAGAGCCGGTTCTATGAGAACATCATCGGCAGAAGTCCCGCCTATGTCCACGCCGTTTTCCCGAAGCTGAAGGAGCTGTTCCCGGAGCAGCTGGCCGATGTGGACGAGAATATGTTCTACCGCGCCATCAACAAGGCAGAGCCGTCTCTCATCCGGACGGAAGCCGACGAGCTGACCTACTGCCTGCACATTATGGTGCGCTACGAGATCGAAAAGCAGCTGATCGGGGGAACTCTCGCGGTCAAAGACGTTCCTGCGGAATGGAAGCGGCTGTATAAAAAGTATCTGGGCGTGGACGTTCCCAGCGACCGGGAGGGCTGCCTTCAGGACAGCCATTGGAGCGGCGGCAGCATCGGCTACTTCCCCTCCTATGCCCTTGGCAGCGCCTACGGCGCACAGATGCTGCACAAAATGCAGGAGGAAATCGGCGACATCTGGGCGGACGTGGCAAAGGGTGACCTGAGCAAGGTCACGGACTGGCTGAGAAGCCATATCCACCGCTATGCCAGCTTCAAGAAGCCCGGCGAGCTGTTTGAATCCGTGTGCGGCAAGTTCGACGCAAAGTATTATACCGACTACCTGACGGAAAAGTACACGAAGCTGTACGGCCTGTAAGACCATGATAAGACGGCTGAATCACGAGTTGGTTTTGTCCCTCCTGCCTGACCGGAATCCATGGGGGCACAAGGGGAATTTCGGCAAGCTCCTGCTGCTGTGCGGCAGCAGGGGGTATACGGGGGCGGCGTTTTTCGCCGCCATGGGTGCGTTGCGTGCAGGCGCGGGGCTGGTATTTCTGGGGGTGCCTGAGAGCATCTACGGCATTGAAGCGGTGAAACTCAATGAGCCGGTGATTTTTCCCCTGCCCGACGCGGGCGGCAGGCTCTGCGCCGATGCCGTGCCGGAAATTCTTACACGACTTCCCCAGATGGACGCCGTGCTGGTCGGCCCCGGTCTGGGGCAGTCCGAGGGAACGCTGGCGGTGGTCAGGGCGGTGCTGGAAAAAGCGGAATGCCCGGTGGTCGTGGATGCAGACGGCATAAATGTTTTGTCCGCGCATAGAGATTTACTGCGCGGAAGGAAATCGCCCACCATTCTGACGCCCCACGACGGAGAGTTTGCCCGTCTGGGCGGCGTCATCGGGGAAGACCGCATGTCTGCGGCTGCTGACCTTGCCTACGATCTGGGGTGCGTCGTCCTGTTGAAGGGTCACGAGACCTGCATCACCGACGGCACGGACGGCTATCTTAACCCCACCGGGAATCCCGGTATGGCCGTCGGGGGCAGCGGGGACGTGCTGGCGGGCGTCATTACGGCGCTGCTGGGGGCGGGATTGCCGCCGCTGGAAGC
>HF988090.1:0-4341 GCA_000434635.1 Firmicutes bacterium CAG:110
CAGAATCGTAATGCCCGGTGACGAAGCAGTAATGGATTGAATCATATGTCCCACTACTAAGAGCATGGGGAGTGTTAGGAACTGCGAACCGCTGGGATGCCCGTTTTGTCCGCAACTGCGCTTTGGCAGACGCAATCTGCTGATTGTGAATCGCCTGCTGCTTTGTAATCGGTGCGCCAGAGCCAGCCTTGATATCTACACTGTTAGTAGGAGTCACAGCCCCATCGGGAGATACCCGGTGGGGCTGCTGTGCATTGGGTGTGATCTGCTCTGTTCTTGGTGTGTTGGGAGGGGCTTGCGGATTCTCAGGAGCTGCCTGCTGGGATTGCCGCATTTCTCGGTGCTTGGCAATTTGCTTCTGTGCACCATGAATGATACGGTGTCCCTGCACATCCACCTGATGCACCGCTTCCCGGGCAACCGTAGAAACGCCGTCGCTCATTTGATTTGTGGCATATTCCTCACTGGTGTTTTCCGAAGAATAAACGCCGTGTTCCGCCTTATCCTTGGCCTGCACATAGGCATCCTTCATCCGCTGTCCAGCGAGAGCGCTACGGTCAATGGTCTTAATGGTGCTGGATACCACATCCCTGGTTTTGATATCAGGCATTGCAATCTACCCGCCCTTTAGCAAACAACCCCTCACCGGGTTTGGTGGTAATGAGCTTATACAGTTCTGTATTGGCTGGGAATCTGTTGACAAAAGGAACCAGCGCGCTACCATAGCGCATCAGGCCACATCCTGCTTCCGAACCATTCACATAGCTCATCTGTTCCGGGGAAATGTTCAGTAGCTTGGAAAGACGCTCCTGATCGGATTCCGCCTGATTCAGCATGACAACAAATTCGGAGTTGGATACCATGGTGCTGGCCTGCACAGAATCCAGCATATATTCCACATTTTGGGTGATAGCACAGGGGGCTGCATTCCGCTTACGGAACGGTAAATTTGCCGTCAGCCTCCGTCCACTTGGCAACGGAATCCATGCAAGCGGCATCGGTGAAGAACTCCAGAACCACATCGCCCTTGTTGTAGGACAGACCCTTGGACAGGGTATCCACAAAGGTATAGCAGGACAGGTAGGTGGATTCGGAGGTGATGGAGGTCACGCCGGTTTCAGGCAGCTTAAATATTTCGCAATTCACTACACGAAAAGAAACCGTCAGATTATCCGCCGGTAGTATTCCCTCAAAGGCAGGCTCCGTCAAAAGCGAATACCCTTTGGGCGCTTCCAGTTCTGTCACGCGGTACATCAGTCCCGGATGCAATCCAGTCCATTCCAAAAGCCCATCCTTTCCGGAAGTCAAAGTACCATTTACGCATTTGGCATTGAAACAGAATCCCTCTCTGACCGTTTCTGCATCGGTGTATTCCACCGGCCACCAAAGAGAACCATCCTTGCTCCATTCCAACAGGAACTTCGCATCTGCCAAGGGTTCTCCACGGATGTCCACTTTCTCAATGAGAATCCTGCCAGGGCGCAGAGCGTTGGTGAAAGAAACCCCGGCTGTTTCTCCGGCTTTCACGGTCACAGTCTGTGGATTCTCACTGGTGCAGGAATACAGGCTATTCTCCGGAATCAGCTCCTCAACCTTGTATTCTCCGGGCTGTATCTTTCCAGTGAGAATCAAACCTGTTTCATCCGTGGTAAAGGGCGAACCGGGGATTTCCGTGTCAGAAGAATCTGTGATGCGGAACTGCCAGCCTGTCAGACTGCCTACCGTTTCCATGGCTTTCTGAATTTGGATTTTGCCATATTGCATATTGCAAAAGCTCACAGTTGCAGTCTGTCCCGCAGTGATATTGACCGTTTTCACAGAGGTGTCACAGACCCAGTAAGGGTCATCCACTTCAATTTCCTTTGCGTACAGCGTCCCAACAGACAAATCGGAAACCGTTACACTTCCGTCGGCCCCGGTGGTAAAGGGAGAACCGGAAACAGGCTTTGTGCAGGCGGCATCGGTGTAAAGCCCGATCTGCCAACCATCCAAATTCTTGCCTGTGTTCGTTTCCTTGACCAGCTTAACGCCGCCGGTGTTAAGCCTGTTGTGGAAATTAACCGTTGCTGTAGCTCCTGCAGTGATGGTTACTTTCTGAGGATTGGCGCTGTCGCAGGTATATAGAGCAGCAACACTCGCGTCCGTGTGGCCTAATTCTTTTACATACACGGTTCCTGCGGTCAGATTGGAGACGGAGAGCGCACCTGTGGAATCTGTGGTTTGCGGACCGGAAACCAGGTTCGTGCAGCCTGAATCGGAATAGATGCCAAACTTCCAGCCAGACAGATTTTTCCCGTCCTCTGTGGTCTTGACCAATTTCAAAGAGCCTGTGGGATTGACGGCCCTTACCCGAAAGTATACCGGCAAATCCTCATAAGATGGGTCTGCCTGACTGCCCAGCATCACCTGATAACTGCCGTTATACCACACGAAGAAGGGGTGTCCCTGGGTGTTCACCCGATTTCGTGTGGGTGCTACCAGCACATTGTCCAGTGGGCGGTCAGAGGTTATCGTCAGCACATTTCCGTTTGTGGAAAAGGTCAGGCCATCCACCCTCGGAAAGGAATACCCGGATATTACCCGATTACTGTCCGTTACTACAGCACTATACTGACCGTTGCCATTCGGTTTCAAATCTATGGTCGGAGCAGCATTTTGAGCCGCGCTGGTAAAGCTGGGGATGGCATCGCTGTGCGCCGCCATGTTTGCAGAAATCTGGTTGTATGCCGAAATGACATTCTTCAACCGACCTCCGATGGAAATATACATGGAAGTAGCTTCAGGCCCTTTTCCGTAGGCATTCTCAAACCGGCGAATGAACGCATCATTGGTCTGTGCATACGGCGGTGTGGCATTTCGCCAGCCAATGGCGATTTCCCAGACAATGATCTGCGTTGCCACCATATTGGACAGCAGCTCATAGCTGGCGGATTGCGGAAGCGTCCTCTGTCCGTACATAACCGCAACGCACATAGCTTTCATTTGCTGTACAGTCAGCGTGGATGGGGCTGCCCTCCTCGGAGAATTTCCGCATCTTCATAGCCTGGACATGGGAAGGGGTGCAATCCTCTGTTGTCATGGTTTCATACAGATCATGCTGCTCCTGCTGGGTCAGATAGGACAGTTCCACAGCGGGACGCAGAGCGATTTGCAGCTTGTCCTTTTCTTTCAGAACGGAGTTGTCTACCAAGTCCAGAACTTCGGGAATCAGTTCGGTCAGACGGATATAGCGTTGAATTTGGGTTCGGCTATCGGGACTAGATGCAGCCAACTCCTCATTAGATCGTGAACCCAACTTCGGCCCCAGTGGGGTCGAAGTTAAATCAACACGACACCCCTGCCGTTTCATGGCGTCCAACTTCATTTTATATGCAAAGGCTTTCTCCGATGGCAGAAGCTGTTCCCTCTGCAAATTGGAATCCACCATAATAATGGTAGCTTCCTCGTCTGTCAGCTCCCGGACAATGCATGGTAGTTGCAGCTTTGCAATCAGAGTACACGCCAGCTTGCGGCGGTGACCGGCAACCATTTCATGATGCCCGTTCTCCTTGGGACGCACGATGGCAGGAACCAGAATGCCGTGCTGTTTCACACTCTCCGCCATCTCGATCATGTTGTCATCCATGCGGACTTTGAAAGGATGGTTGGGAAAATCGTCGATCATGTCAATGGGAATTTCCTGAACTCTGGGCTGGCTGGCAATGTCCCGTTCCTCCTGTGTGGTAAACAGACTATCGACTGATGTCAGAAGGCTTGCTACGCTGTTTTTCTCCAATGTCCATTACCTCCTTCACCAGAGTGCGGTAGGCCTCCGCCGCGCGGCCTTTCGGCTCATGCTTGAAAATACTGTGATCTGCCGTGCTGATCTCCGCCAGCCGAACCGTTGCCGGGATCACCGTCTGCATAATGGGCAGATGCTTTCCGTAAGCGGTTTTGACGGATGCCACAATATCCTTACGGAAATTGGTTTCATTCGCCATGGTCATAAACACGCCGCCGATTTTCAGCTTGGGATTGATCTGCCGCTTGATGTTATGCACGGTATTGACCAGCTCCGTCATGTTCTCGGCAGCAAAATACTCTGCCTGAACCGGAATCAGAATATAATCCGATGCAGACAGAGCATTGATGACCAGCATACCGAGAGACGGGCGGCAATCCAGCAGCACATAGTCGTAATCCTTTTTAATTTGATCCACATACTGCCGCAGCACCGTCTCCCGGCTCATGACATTTACCAGCCCCACCTCTACGGCGGACAGGGTACGGTTGCCGGGGACGAAATCAAAGCCCTCATGATGGTGGCAGATTTCGGGATGATCTCCGCCGCTGACACCCGCC
>HF988090.1:4349-35654 GCA_000434635.1 Firmicutes bacterium CAG:110
CTCCGCCGCTGACACCCGCCACGATGTCGTTCATGGCATTGCCCAGTGTCAGCGGCAAATCATTCGGTTTTCGCAATCCCAGCATTTTGGTTAAGTCCCCCTGCGGATCAACATCCAGCAGAAGAACCTTTTTGCTCTGCATCGCCAGTCCAGCGCCCAGATTATACACCGTAGTGCTTTTCCCCACGCCGCCCTTCTGGTTGGCAACGGCAATGACCTTTGTTTTTGCCATTTGGGTTTCCTCCTTAAATAGATTTAGCCGCCTGCGGTGAAGCAGACGGCTATGTACTGGAAATAGAAAAACCGCTTACCTGAAAACAAGTAAGCGGCTAAGATATGTATAAATCTCGTAGAAACAGCATCCATTTTTTGTCTGGGCATGGTTTGCTTGTTCCGTGGGATACTAACCCAGAGGTGATAAAAATGGCAAAAAAGGATATGACCCATCCCGATGTGACTCGTGGGCCAAGAAATGAGACTTCCCCTGTCCCCCAGATTCAAGGCAAGGCAAAAAGCGGCAAGGAAAAAGCAAATCCCATCATTGCCGGAACCACCGGTGCAAATCAGAAGGTATGGCACGAAAAGCCGATTTCCAAAGCTCACGGAATCATTGACACAGACCTGGCAAGGGATAATCTGGAGAATGACATTCCTTTCGCGGATTTGCAGGACTTGTAATACCCAAAGTAGGGCGTACTATCACTCGCTTACCTAAAAACTGGTAAACGGGTTGGTATGTATTAGACTCTTTTCACGGGTGCGGTAATAACTTTCTGAATCAGCTCGTCCACACAATCCGCAAAGCGTCCCTCTCTAATCAATCGGTTTTCATTTGGACAAGGCTTTGTAGAAGAACCCTGAAATCTGATTGCGACAAATAGAGATAATATTTCTTCTGAAACATCGCGCATTCCCCTTTTTCTCATAATTTCACTACAATACTTGGGCTTTGACGATATGATACCGTAACCCTGTAATATGTGTTGGTGGCTCTTTTACGGTACTTCATGTTGCCTGTATTGGTGAGGCGGTGCAGCTGCTTCGGGAGAAGCTGGATCAGAAGAATGTGTACTTTATGAACCCGGCACTGGATATGTAATACTATTTCCTGATTAAAATCTTTGATTTTAATCAGGAAGGCATCGCCTAATGGCGCTGCCGGTTTTGTGATTTATAAGGAAAGAAATCACAAAACAAGTCTCATATGAACTTCATGCCCTTCGGGCAATTAAAATCTTTTTTAGAGATTTTAATTGAAGTTCAGTATAAATACTTGGGGAGCGGCACTGAGCCGCTCCCCTTTCTGCGTCGTATGATTTTGGCCGGACGGCGCACACTTACACTATAAACTACGAAAGAGGGAAATTTCCCATGAGGAATGAAAAGCTTTACGATGTGATCGTTATCGGCGGCGGCCCGGCGGGGCTGACGGCGGCGCTGTACCTTGCCAGAGCGGGCTGTCGGACGCTTGTGCTGGAAAAACGCGGATACGGCGGGCAGATCGCCATTACCAATGAGGTGGTAAACTACCCCGGCGTGCCGAAGACCAGCGGCATGGAGCTTACCGATACCATGCGCCGTCAGGCGGAGAACTTCGGCGCGGAATTCCTGATTGCGGAGGCACAGGAGCTGTCCCTTTTCGATGCCGAGAAAACCGTGAAAACCTCTGCGGGGGATTTTCGCTGCTTAGGCGTACTTCTTGCCACCGGGGCGCAGCCGAAAATGGCGGGTTTCCGGGGCGAGGAGGAATTCAGGGGACGCGGCGTTTCCTACTGCGCCACCTGCGACGGCGCGTTTTTCCGGAATAAGGACGTTTTCGTGATCGGCGGAGGCTTTACGGCGGCGGAGGAAAGCGTTTTTCTGACGAAATTTGCCCGTCATGTGACCATGCTGATACGGAAAAATGACTTTGCCTGCCCTGCCTCCGTGGCGGACAAAGCCAGAAACCACGAGAAAATCACCGTTCTTTTCAACACCGTCATGCAGGAGGTTTCCGGCGATGACGGCCTGCGGCGTATCCAATACCAGAATACCGCCACCGGCGAGATCATCGACTACCAGAGTCCGGACGGCGAGACCATCGGCGTGTTTGTCTTTGCCGGGTACGCCCCGGACACGGCACTGGTTTCCGGCATTGCCGAGCGGGACGCGCGGGGATATATTATCACCGACGAAAATCAGAAAACCTCTGTTGAGGGACTTTACGCGGCGGGCGACATCTGCGTCAAGCCCCTGCGGCAGGTCATAACCGCTGCGTCGGACGGCGCGGTCGCGGCAGCCGCGCTGGAAAAGTATTGCGGGGCGCTGCGGGGGGAATCTTGTATTTGAATCCCCCCTGTGGTACAATATCAAAAAGACGGCAGAAAATTCTTATGATAAATTTGCAACCAAAAGCAAATTTCTGCGTATAGAAAGGTGAAATGTTCAGAAAAAGGAGGGCTGCAAATGAATGACGATCAGATCATTCAGCTATATTTTGACCGCTCAGAGCAGGCGATCAAAGAAACGGACACCAAGTACGGTGGCTACTGCTACAGCATTGCCTACAACATTCTAACCAATCCGGAGGACGCGGAGGAAAGCGTCAGCGATACCTACCTGTCCGCATGGAACGCCATGCCGCCCCGGCGTCCTCCGGCGCTGGCGGCATTTCTGGGGAAAATCACCCGGAATCTTTCCATTGACCGATGGAGAAAGCACCGCGCCTTCAAGCGGGGCGAGGGGCAGATCGAGCTTGCACTGGAGGAACTGCGGGAATGCGTCAGCGGGACGGAAAGCGCCGAGGAAACGGCCATCCGGAAGGAAATTCTGGCAAGCCTGAACCGGTTCCTCGGCACGCTGAAGGAGACGGAGCGGAGCGTGTTCCTCTGCCGCTACTGGTATCTGGATTCCACTGAGGAAATTGCGGAAAAGTCCGGCTTTACGGTCAGCAAGGTCAAATCCATGCTGTTCCGTATCCGCAAGCGGCTGTATGCGCAGCTGACGGAGGAGGGATTGGTATGACGGATATGGAACTGCTGGACATTCTGGGCGGCGTTCGGGGAAAATACATATTGGAAGCCCAGCAAATGCGTGAAGGCCGCAAAAAAGCGCCCCGCTTCCGCTATGTGCGGCAGCTGGCGGCGGTGATCGCCCTGATTCTGATATTGGCGATTTTCCTGAACACCGCACCCGGCGCGGCTGCTGTTGAATACGTGAAGGAAAAGGTCGCCAGCCTGATCGAAACCCTTTTCCCGCCGAAAAAGATGTCCATGGATATCGAGGGGTTGCCGTATGAGGGCGATTACGCGGCAGACGGCGTGGAGCCGCAGGCCACCGCCGAAACGCCCCAGCCGGGATTTGCGATTTACTATGATGTTGACAACTACACAATGGTGAAGGATGGCGACGTCACCTACATTCGCCCGTATCAGAAGCCCATGACCCGCGAAGAGGTGCTGGAAGCCTACGGAGATTATCTTTCCCAGTTGCCGGAAGAAGAGCGGGAACGACAGATCGACGCCCTTATGAATCCCCAGCCGGATACCTCTTTGCCCACCTGCGAAATCGAGATCGTTCATCTGGATACGTCCTATGAAGATGCCGCTTCTCAGGAACGCGCAGAGCTGGAAACGCAGTGGGAAATTAAGGAGCACACAGAAAGCAACCGAATCACGTTCTCCATGTACAGCGGCAGCGAATGGAATTCTCCTTTAGAAGTGCGGGACTATATTTCCGATGAACAGAGCGGCTGCTTCCGCATTATCCGCCGATTCTTCATGGAAGCAGCGGAGGGGCATGGCGTGCGATTCGCGGCCATGGTGGATACATTCGCCGTAATTCAGCCTCCCAAAAACGGCGAATGAAAGCCAGTGGAAATGCTCCTTATATTTTTCAAAAAAATTTCGTCCCGGCGCGCAAGATTTTCCTTCTTTTTCCGTGATGATAAGTGAAGGGCGCTTCAAACAGATACAAGGAGGTGCTTGCTTTGGACGATCAGAACATCATCGCGCTGTATTGGGCGCGGTCGGAAACCGCCATTTCCGAAACCGCGCAGAAATACGGCGGCTACTGCTTTTCGATTGCCAAAAACATCCTGACAAACCACGAAGACGCCGAGGAAAGCGTGAATGACACCTATCTCACGGCATGGAACGCCATGCCGCCCCGCCGCCCTTCCATTCTCGCGACCTTTCTCGGCAAGATCACCCGCCGTCTCGCCATCGACCGCTGGCGCTACCGGAACGCCTGCAAGCGGGGCGGCGGAGAGGTGACGCTGGCGCTGGACGAGCTGGAGGACTGCGCGTCTCAGGACAGTCTGGAAAAGGCCATGGACCGCAAGGAGCTTGCCGTGGCCTTCAACAGCTTTCTGGAATCCCTGCCGGAAACGGAACGGCTGGTGTTCCTGAGCCGGTACTGGTACTTAGACCCCATTGCGGACATCGCCGAGCATTTCGGCTTCTCCGTCAGCAAGGTCACCTCCATGCTCCGCCGCACCCGAGGTAGGCTCAGACAGGCGCTGGAAAAGGAGGAATTGCTGTGAACGCCAACGAAATACTGGATATGATCGGCGACGCCAAGGGTACATACCTCTGGGAAACCCAGAAATACAGAGACGGCACGGCGGGCGCGAAGCCCCTTCCCCTGCCCCGGCGCAGGCTCTGGCTGGTGGCCGCCGTGATCGGGCTGATGCTGCTGCTTGTGGGCTGCACGGTGGCGTATGTGCTGCGGCTTCAGGACTTGAAGGTGGCCGAGTACCGCCCTACCACGCCCACCGTCTACGACGAAAACGGGGACGTCATTTCCTTGCCGACCCTCGCCCCGCGAACCCAGATCACGCTGCAAGGCGCCAATCAGGAGGCGCTGGCGGAATGGAACAGCTTTTGCCGGGACTATGACCCGGATGGCGCCATTGTGACGGCCAACGACAACAATGAGCTGGGAATCCCCAACCCATATTATATCCCTTATGGATGCTACAGCTGGGAAATGGTGAACAAGCTGGACGAGATCGTTCAAAAATACGATCTGAAGCTGCTGTCGCCGGACGTGGGCTGTCAATCCTATGAATCCAGCGTGCTGTTTTCCTCGCTGGGCATTGACGGCGTGTTCCATGGGGATGTGGAATATTTGAGCGGTTATTTCTACCCGGAGGGAACCTTCAATATCGCGCTGCTGTTCCAGCCGGACACCGACCAGTGGCCATATAAGGACAACTCTGCGTCATACTATTATTCCGTGAAGGAATACTTTGACCCTGTGTACTACGAGGTTGCCGACCTGGAAAGCTGCACCCAGTGGAACTACACCCGCAGCGACGGCAGGACGGTGCTGCTTGTGATGAATGACGAGCAGGCGCGGATCATTACCGACCTTCAGGACGCTCTTGTCACCGTGTCCTTTGCTTCGTCAAAATGGGACGGCGGAAACAAGGTGCAGATGACGCAGAGCGCGCTGGAACAGATTTCGGAACAGTTTGACTTTTCCATCCAGCCCCACCCGGCGGACATGACCAAGGTGGATACGCTTATGGAGGCAGCCCGGGCGGCCTACGAGGCAGAGCGCGCGGCAGCCGACGAAAATCTGTACACCAAGGGCTAGGAGCAGTATATTCAACAAGAGCTGGATAGAGCGGCGGAACATGGCACCCGCACACGGGACGGCCTGTTTTACTCCCTGTGTGACTTGAATGGGGACGGCGTAATGGAGCTTTTACCCGGCGGAAAGGTGTCTCTTTGGGAGATTTTGTCCATGCGGGATGGCAAATCTTTTCAATACGCGGATTTCGGAAACCTCGCCGGACTGTTCAGATTTACGGTTTGTGAAGACCATGTTCTGGAACTGAAGGACGATGATATCCTGAAAATGAGGGTTTATGATTATGAAGTACGGTATTATTTCCGGGCGGAAGCAGATGGGCTAACGTATCTGGAAGGGCTGGAACGGGAGGAAGGTATCTGGTATTCCCTGCCCGTTCTCCCTCCGGCAGACCCGAGAGCAAAGGAGCGGACGGAGATCACAGAGCAGCAGGCGCAGGCGATCATTGCGTCCTATGTTCCGCTGGAAACCCAGCCCGAGCGGCAGCAGATGAAGCGCTATGGCGAGCCGGTGAAGCCCATCCCCTGGACAGACCCCTACGCCATATACATTGCCGAGGCGCTGGAATGGCTTGAGGATGCGGGGAAATTAACCTACACGCTGATGGACTTGAACGGCGACGGAATACAGGAGCTGATTGCCAGAGACGTGTGGACGATACCGAGGGGCTGCACAGAGCCGGAGTACGAATTTTCCGTGCATACCATTGTAGACGGAGAACTGGAATTGGTGACAGATGATTCGATGACCGGCGTCTGCGAAGGCGGCATTCTGATGTACAGCGAAAAAGACGGGACGTACTACGCATTTTACCGCATGAAAGGTACAGAGCTGGAATTGATCGAAATGATTTATCAGGATCGTATTCAAAAATACTGGGTTCGCGCGGTCGAAGGCGAGAATCCCCAGTCGAGCAACTGCTCCGAAGAAACCGCCCGGTCTTACATCGCTCAATATCACCCCATCGAACTGAATATGAAGCCGTTTTCCGAGTATCCATTCAGTTGAAAAAATCCCCTCTGCCCACAATAAACGGGCAGAGGGGATTCGTTAATTTTCCAGCGCCGCTTGCTGACTGCGGTAAAAGAATGTTTCTCCGGAACCGTCTTTCGACCCGCACAGGCGGTCGCCGTCGGTGCCGTGTATGAGGTACAGCTGCCGCGGATTTTCCAGCCCGGCTACCCCCAGAGAGAAAACCGTCATGGAATCCCGGTCAAAGCAGTACGCGCCGCACATGGCATCAATGGTGCCGGTGAGCAGATTATGCTGCTCGCAGCTGACCAGCCCGTCCTGAAACCGGAACAGCTCCCCGGTTTCTGCGCAGTACCAGTCCCCTGCGAATTGCCCCGGATTCCAGGCCGTGGCGCACAGCCCAAAAGCCAGAATCAGCAGCACCAAAACCACCCCAATGGGTATCCATCGCTTCATGCGTTCCCTCCATCCTTCTCTTGTGCCGCTATTATACCCTACCCCGCCGCCCGCCGCAATTTGGAAAAATGGACAAGAATTATGTAAACTTTTGTGAAATATTTTCCTTGACATTTTTCGCATACAAAAGGAGCCGCCCTTGTCGGGCGGCTCCAAATGGAAAAGAATCAGGCGTCAATGGTGGAAATGCCCAGAGTGATCTCTTCCAGCACGTCCAGCAGCACCCGCACCGTGTCCAGCGCCGTCAGCATGGTGACGCCGTTTTCCACTGCGCAGCGGCGGATCTGGCTGGAGCCGGAATGCACATCCTCACAGCGGACGTCCATGGTGTTGATGACGTAGGTGACGTAGCCCTGACGGATGGAATTGAGAATTTCGTCGGAGCCGTCGTCCACCTTCGCCCGGACGCGGGTCCTGATGCCGTGCTGGCGCAGGAAAACCGCGGTGCCCACGGTGGCCTCAATGTTGAAGCCCAGCTGGTAAAACCGGCGGATCAGGGGCAACGCTTCCTCCTTGTCCTCGTCGGAGATGGTCACGAATACAGTACCGTAATTTTCCAGCTTCATGCCCGACGCCTGCATCGCCTTGTAAAGCGCGTGGGTCAGGTTGTTGTCGTAGCCGATGGCCTCGCCGGTGGATTTCATCTCCGGAGACAGGTAGGCATCCAGCCCCCGCAGCTTGGAGAAGGAGAAGGCCGGAGCTTTGGCATAGTACCGCTTCTGCTCGTCGGGGTACAGCATGTCGATGCCCTGCTCCTTCAGGCTCTGCCCCAGCGCCACCAGCGTGGCGATGTCTGCCAGCGGGTAGCCGGTGGCCTTGCTCAGGAACGGCACGGTACGGGAAGAACGGGGATTGACCTCGATGATATACACATGATCCTCCGGATCGACGATGAACTGGATATTGTACAGTCCCCTGATGCCGATGGCAGGCCCCAGCTTCTTCGCGTACTGCAAAATAATGCCCTTGACCTTGTTGGAGATGGAGAAGGACGGGTACACGGAGATGGAGTCGCCGGAGTGAACGCCGGTGCGCTCCACCAGCTCCATGATGCCGGGGACGAACACGTCCGTCCCGTCGCAGATGGCGTCGATCTCCACCTCTTTGCCACGAATATACTTATCCACCAGCACAGGCTTGTCCGCGTCGATCTCCACGGCGGTGTGGAGGTAATGCCGCAGCTGCTCCTCGTTGGCGACGATCTGCATTGCCCGTCCGCCCAGCACGAAGCTGGGACGCACCAGAACGGGATAGCCGATCTCCCGGGCGGCGGCGACGCCGTCCTCAATGCGGGTGACGGCCTTTCCCTTGGGCTGGGGGATGTTCAGGGAAATCAGAAGCTTTTCAAAGGCGTCCCGGTTTTCCGCCTTTTCGATGGCGGCGCAGTCGGTGCCGATGATGTTCACGCCCAAATCCGTCAGGGGCTGCGCCAGATTGATGGCGGTCTGGCCGCCCAGAGAGGCAATGACGCCCTCGGGCTTCTCCTGCTCCACCACATTCATCACGTCCTCCACCGTCAGCGGCTCAAAGTACAGCTTGTCGGAGGTGGTGTAATCCGTGGAAACGGTTTCCGGGTTGTTGTTGATGATGATGGCCTCATAGCCTGCGTTTTTGATGGTCTGGATGGCGTGGACGGTGGAATAGTCGAATTCCACGCCCTGACCAATACGGATGGGGCCGGAGCCGAGGACGATGACTTTCTTCTTGTCGGAGACAACGGACTCGTTTTCCGTCTCGTAGGTGGAGTAAAAATACGGGATATAGCTGTCGAATTCTCCCGCGCAGGAGTCGATCATCTTGTACACCGGGCGGATGCTGCTGCTCTGGCGCAGGGCAAACACCTTCCGCTCCGGGACGTTCCAAATCTGCGCCACCGCCCGGTCGGAGAAGCCCATCTTCTTCGCCTGATAATACACGCTACTGTCCATGACCGCGCCGGAAAGCTCCCGCTCTATGGAGATGATGTTCCGAAGCTTGCGGATGAAGAATGCGTCGATGGTACTCTTTTCTACGATTTCCTCCACGCTTACGCCCATGCGAAGCAGCTGGGCGATGGCGTAGATGCGGTCGTCGGTGCCGATTCTGATATAGTCCAGCAGGTCTTCCCTGCCCCAGCTGTCGAATTTTGGCATGTGCAGGTGGTACACGCCAATCTCCAGAGAGCGGATGCCCTTGAGCAGACTTTCTTCAAAGGTGCGGCCGACGCTCATGGTTTCGCCCGTGGCCTTCATCTGAGTGCCGAGACGGTTGTTGGCGTCGGAGAATTTGTCGAAGGGGAACCGGGGCATTTTGGTGACCACGTAGTCCAGCGCCGGCTCGAAGGCCGCGCAGGTGTTGGCAAGACGAATTTCATCCAGCGTCATGCCAACGCAGATCTTCGCGGAGACCCGGGCGATTGGATAGCCGGAAGCCTTGGAGGCAAGTGCGGAGGAACGGGACACTCTGGGATTGACCTCGATGAGGTAATACTGGAAGGATTTGGGGTCCAGCGCGAACTGGACGTTGCAGCCGCCCTGAATTTTCAGCGCGCGGATCAGGCGCAGGGCGGAATCCCGGAGCATATGATACTCTTTGTTGGTCAGCGTTTGCGACGGGCAGACCACGATGGAGTCGCCGGTGTGGATGCCCACGGGGTCAAGGTTCTCCATGTTGCAGATGGCAATGGCGGTGTCGTTGGCGTCCCGCATGACCTCGTATTCGATTTCCTTGAAGCCCTTGATGCTTTTCTCCACCAGAACCTGATGGACGGGAGACAGCACCAGAGCGTTTTTCATGATCTCCCGGAATTCTTCCTCGTTATCGGCAAATCCGCCGCCGGTACCGCCCAGAGTAAAGGCAGGGCGAAGCACCACGGGATAGCCGATGGTTTCCGCCGCGGCAAGACCTTCCTCCATGGTATTGGCGATCTGAGAAGGAAGCACCGGCTCGCCAAGGCGCTCGCAAAGCTCCTTGAACAGTTCCCGATCCTCCGCCTGCTCAATAGATTCGCTGGGCGTTCCCAGCAGCTGCACGTGGCATTCCTTCAGAATGCCCTTCTTTTCCAGCTGCATGGCAAGATTCAATCCCGTCTGGCCGCCGATGCCGGGGATGATGGCGTCCGGCCGCTCAAAGCGAACGATACGGGCGATATATTCCAGCGTCAGCGGCTCCATGTAAACCTTGTCCGCGATGGCGGGGTCGGTCATGATGGTCGCGGGGTTGCTGTTGCACAGAATGACCTCATAGCCCTCTTCTTTCAGGGCGAGGCAGGCCTGTGTGCCGGCGTAGTCGAATTCCGCCGCCTGACCGATGACGATGGGGCCGGAGCCAATGACCAGAATTTTCTTCAGATCGGTACGTTTCGGCATGTTACTTTCCCTCCATCATGGCGATGAATTCATCGAACAGGTAGGCGCTGTCCTGCGGGCCGGGGGCGCTTTCCGGATGGTACTGGACGCTGAATATCCGGTCGGCGGCGCACTTCTGCCCCTCCACCGTACCGTCCAGCAGGTTGACATGGGTCACGGTCAGGCCGGTTCCCGCCAGAGAATCCGCCTTTACCGCGTAGGAATGGTTCTGGGAGGTGATCTCCACCTTCCCCGTCTGGAGATTTTTGACAGGGTGATTTCCGCCCCGGTGGCCGAATTTCAGCTTGTAAGTGGACGCACCGTAGGCAAGGGCGATGATCTGATGTCCAAGACAAATGCCGAAAATCGGCAGCTTGCCTCGGAGGGCGCGGACAAGGGCAATCACCGGCTTTGCGTCCTCCGGGTTGCCGGGGCCGTTGGAGATGAACAGGCCATCCGGGTGCATGGCCATCACTTCCTCGACGGTAACCGTCCACGGAGCGATGGTTACTTCACACCCCCGGGCGTTCAGACTGCGGATGATGTTGTGCTTGATGCCGCAGTCAACGGCCACAACGCGGTGCTTTGGATTTGCACAGGCGGATATCCACGGGGATTTCGTACTCACCACGGAAACCTGATTGGTGGGCAGAGCGGTGGAGCGCATTTCCGCAAGGCAGGCGATGCTGGGGGTCTGCGCGTCCACGATCAGCGCCTTGCAAGTGCCCTCATCCCGGATGTGGCGGGCAAGGCGGCGGGTGTCCACCCCGGCGATACCCACAATGTCATACTGGATCATCACGTCTTCCAGTGTCCGCGCGGCGCGGAAATTGGAAGGCTCGCTGTTGAATTCCCGGACGACCAGACCGCTGATGGTGGGTCTGTCCGTCTCGTAGTCTTCATTGCACATGCCGTAATTGCCGATCAGGGGGTAGGTCATGACCACAGCCTGCGCGGTGTAGGAAGGGTCCGAGAGAATTTCCTGATAGCCCACCATGGAGGTATTGAACACCAGCTCCACCAGCGCGTCCCGTTTGGCGCCGAAGCCGTAGCCATAAAACTCGGTGCCGTCCTCCAGAATGATTTTTCTGTCAAAAATCCGATTCATGGCTTTTCACCGGCCTTTCTCTGGGAAAGCTTCTGCTCAAACTGGTCTTTCCGGGTGTCCTCGGGGATCACCGTGGGATAGTCGCCGTTGAAGCAGGCGCTGCAATATTCTTCGCTGCCGCAGAGGTCACGCAGATTCCCCAGAGGCAGATAGCCCAGACTGTCCACACCGATGATCTCCGCGATTTCCTCCACAGTATGGTGACAGGCGATCAGGTGCTCCCGGGAGTCGATGTCCGTGCCATAGTAGCAGGGGTGCAGGAACGGCGGCGCGGAGATGCGCATGTGAATTTCCTTCGCCCCCGCGTCCCGCAGAAGCTGCACAATGCGCCCGGAGGTTGTGCCCCGGACGATGGAATCGTCCACCATCACCACCCGTTTGCCCCGGACTTCGCTTTCCACGGGGCTGAGCTTGATCTTGACCTGATCTACCCGGTGATCCTGCCCGGGGGCGATGAAGGTCCTGCCGATATATTTGTTTTTGATCAGGCCGATGCCGTAGGGAATCCCCGATTCCCTGGCATAGCCCATGGCGGCGTCCAGACCGGAATCCGGCACGCCGATGACAATGTCCGCGTCCACCGGATGGGTTTTCGCAAGGATCTCCCCTGCCCTGACCCGGGCATCGTGAACGCTGACACCGTCGATGACGGAATCCGGCCGGGCAAAGTAGATGTATTCAAAAATGCACATCTTTTTGGGCGCGGTGCCGCAGTGGCTGGTGTCGGAGTGGATGCCGTCGCAGTCAAAGGTCAGGATTTCTCCGGGCAGAATGTCCCGCTGGAATTCCGCGCCGACAGCGTGAAGGGCACAGCTCTCCGATGCGACGATATACGTCCCGTCCTTCATTTTTCCATAGCACAGCGGGCGGAATCCATGGGGGTCGCGCACCGCAATGAGCTTGGTAGAGGACATCATGACCAGAGAAAAAGCGCCCTCCAGCCTGTCCACCGCGCGGCTGACCGCCGCCTGAATGGAGGGAGCGGTGATCCGCTCCCGTGTGATCACATAGGCGATGGTCTCCGTGTCGGAGGTAGTATGGAAAATGGCGCCGGAAAGCTCCAGCTCCCGGCGGAGCTGAAGCGCGTTGCTCAAATTGCCGTTATGGGCAAGCGCCAGCTTGCCTTTTAAGTGATTGACCTGAATAGGCTGGCAGTTTGCCAGATTGGAGCCGCCGGTGGTGCCATAGCGGGCGTGGGCAACCGCCATTTTCCCCATGGGGAACTGCTTCATGACGCTGCCCGTGAACACCTCACTGACCAGCCCCAGACCCTTGTGGCCGTCAAAAACACCGTCGTCATTGACGACAATGCCGCAGCCCTCCTGCCCACGGTGCTGTAAGGAATACAGCCCGTAGTAGGCAAGGCTCGCTACATCCTCCTGACGCTGGCTGTAAACGCCGAACACGCCGCATTCTTCGTGGATACTCATGGTTATTCTCCCAGACTGGCCTTGACAAAGCCGAGAAACAGCGGATGGGGCTTGTTGGGACGGCTCTTGAATTCCGGATGGTACTGCACGCCCACATGGAAGGGGCGGTCGGTCAGCTCCACAGTCTCCACCAGACGCCCGTCCGGGGAGGTACCGCTTAAGGTAAGTCCGGCCTTTTGCAGAACGTCCCGGTAATCATTGTTGAATTCGTAGCGGTGGCGGTGGCGCTCGTGAATCAGACCCGCGCCGTAGCACCGCGCCATGGTCGTATCCGGGGTGATGACGCAGGGGTAAGCGCCAAGGCGCAGCGTGCCGCCCTTGTCCACTTCGTCGCTCTGTCCGGGCATGAAGTCGATGACCTTATGCTCGCTTACCGGGTCAAATTCGCCGGAATTGGCGTCCGCCAGACCGGCAACATTCCGGGCGTACTCAATGACGGCGATCTGCATACCAAGGCAGATGCCGAAATAAGGCACCTTCTTTTCCCGGGCGTACTTCGCCGCAAGGATCATGCCCTCGATGCCCCGGCCGCCGAAGCCGCCGGGAACGATGATGCCGTCCAGATGGGACAGCTTCTCATTGACGGTTTCCTCCGTCAGCGTCTCCGAATCGATCCACTGGATGTCCACAACGGCGTCCAGGGCGTAGCCCGCATGGCGCAGAGCTTCCGCCACGGAGAGATAGGCGTCGTGAAGCTGGACGTACTTGCCAACCAGGCCGATGGTGACGTGCTTGCTGCTGTTTCTGATTTTCTCCACCATCTGAATCCATTCCGTCAGTTCAGGCTTGGGCGTTTCCAGACCCAGTTCCCGGCAGACAATGCCGGACAGATTGGACTTTTCCAGCATCAGCGGGGCTTCGTACAGCACGGGCAGAGTGATATTCTCAATGACGCAGTCCGGCTTGACGTTGCAGAACATACTGATCTTCTGGAAAATGGAGGATTCCAGCGGCTCATCGCAGCGCAGAACGATGATATCCGGCTTGACGCCCATGCCCTGCAATTCCTTGACGGAGTGCTGGGTGGGCTTGGACTTATGCTCGTCGGAGCCACGGAGGAACGGCACCAGCGTCACGTGGATGAACAGGCTGTTCTCCTTCCCTACCTCCAGCGCGATCTGGCGCACCGCCTCCAGGAAGGGCTGGGACTCGATATCGCCGATGGTGCCGCCGATTTCGGTGATGACCACATCCGCGTCGGTCTTCCGGCCGACGCTGTAGACGAACTCTTTGATCTCATTGGTCACGTGGGGAATGACCTGAACCGTGGAACCCAGATACTCGCCCCGGCGTTCCTTGTTCAGCACGTTCCAGTACACCTTTCCGGTGGTCAGGTTGGAGAACTTGTTCAGGTCTTCATCGATGAAGCGCTCGTAGTGACCCAAGTCCAGGTCGGTCTCCGCGCCGTCCTCGGTGACGTAGACCTCGCCGTGCTGGTAGGGGCTCATGGTGCCGGGGTCAACGTTGATGTAGGGGTCCAGCTTCTGGGCGGCGACCTTCAGTCCCCGCGCCTTGAGAAGACGGCCAAGAGACGCCGCGGTGATGCCCTTGCCAAGACCGGAAACCACGCCGCCGGTCACAAAGATGTATTTCGTCATTGGTGATTTCTCCTTTACTCTACTGTAACGGATTTTGCCAGATTTTTCGGTTTGTCGATATCACAGCCGTTTTCCTTGGCCACGTAATAGGCCAGCAGCTGTAACGGGACGATTTCGGCCACCGCGCACAGCAGCGGGTCGATTTTCGGCACAAAGATCATGTCGTCGGCCAGAGAAACGATCTTCCCGTTCCCCTTGAAGGCCACCGCGAGCACCTCCGCGCCCCGCGCCTTGACCTCCACGATGTTGCTCATGGTCTTCTCCATGACCGCGTCGTTGCAGCACAGGGCGATCACCGGCTGCCCCTCGCAAATCAGGGCGATGGTGCCGTGTTTCAACTCGCCCGCCGCGTAGGATTCCGCGTGGATGTAGGAGATCTCCTTCATCTTCAGCGCCCCTTCCAGAGCGACGGCGTAGTCGGTGTTTCTTCCGATGAAGAACATGGAGGGGCTGCCGTGGTATTTCTTTGCCAGAGCAGGAATGGCAGGGTTCATGTCCAGCGCCGTCTGCATCTGCTTGGGCAGGGAGCGTAGCGCCGTGAGCAGCCGCTTGTACTCCTTCCCCTCGACAGTCCCCAGAGATTTGGCCGCGTACAGGGCAAACAGGTACAGCACCGTCAGCTGGGTGGTGTAGCCCTTGGTGGTGGCCACGGCAATCTCCGGGCCTGCCCATGTGTACAGGGTGTAGTCGGCGATTTTCGCAATGGTACTGCCCACCACGTTCACGATGGCAAGCGCCTTCGCACCCCGGCGCTGGCATTCCTTCATGGCAGCAATGGTATCCGCCGTCTCGCCGGACTGGGACAGGACGATGAGCAGCGTATGCCCGTCAATCAGGGGGTCTGCGTAGCGAAGCTCACTTGCCAGCTCCGTAGTCACGGGGATACGGCACAGCTTCTCGATGGTATATTTCCCCGCGCACCCGGCATAATAGGCCGAGCCGCAGGCCGTAATGACAATTTTATGGATTGGGGAAAGATCGATGTTCAGGTCGTCCAGAACGATCTCCCCATTCCGGATTCTGGGGGTGATGGTCGCTTCCACCGCCCGGGGCTGCTCCATGATCTCCTTGAGCATGAAGTGGTCGTAGCCGCCCTTTTCCGCCGCCTGGATGTCCCATGTGATGCGGCTGGCCTTCTTGGTGATGGGGTGGCCTGAGCAATCGTAGACCTGAATGGAGTCGGGCGTCAGCTCCGCAAGCTCGCCGTCCTCCAGATAGATGACGTTCCGGGTGTGCGCCACCAGCGCGGTGACGTCGGAGGCAAAGAAATTCTCTCCGATGCCCACGCCGAGAATCAAAGGGCTTGCCTCCCGGACGGCGAGAACCGTATCCGGCGTGTCCGTGCAGACAATTCCCAGAGCGTAGGAGCCAACCAGCCGGGAAGAAGCCTTCATGACGGCTTTCCGGAAATCGCCGGCATAGTACATTTCAATCAGATGGACGATGACCTCGGTGTCCGTCTCGCTCTCGAAACGATAGCCCTTCCGGACGAGTTCCTCCCGAAGCTCCATGTAGTTTTCGATAATGCCGTTGTGAACGACGGCGAATTTTCCGTCGTTGCTGGCATGGGGATGGGCGTTTATGTCGTTGGGTGCGCCGTGAGTCGCCCAGCGGGTGTGACCGATTCCGGTAGTGCCGGAAACCAGCCGCCCGTCGTCCGTCTTTTCCCGGAGGTTCTGAATGCGTCCCGTGACCTTGCTGATGGCGATGTGGTCTCCCTGCACCACCGCAATTCCGGCGGAATCATAGCCCCGGTATTCCAGCTTTGAAAGTCCGTCCAGCAGTACCGGCGCGGCGTTCTGCGTGCCTGTAAATCCTACGATTCCACACATAAGAAACCTCCTTTGTTTGTGCTGTTGCAGCTTAGCCTAATACGTACTCAGAAATCATGCGGCCGATTTTTCCGATATCCACGCCGCCCTTGAACTCAAACTTTGCGGTAAAGGTATTGGAGAACATGATAAACAGCTCGGAATCCGGAATCAGCTCCGCAAAGCCGGGGGTCTGGATGGAAAAATACTGAATTTTGGAATAGGGCATGGTGCTGAAGGATTTCCGCTTTCCGGTAATTCCCTGCACGTCCACCGCAATGATGCGCTTGTTTGTGAAAATCAGCTGGTCGCGGACGGTCTGAAATGCCATGACCACTTCCTCGCCGCCGATGAGAAGTCCGTTTACCTCGCCTTTGACGGCGTCAACGCTGATGGGTTTCAGATTCCATACGGAATCCTGATTGAAATTAACTGCCATAGTCGTTTTCTCCTTCCTGAATTGGGGAGGGGTTACTCCCATTCCACCGTCGCCGGGGGCTTGCTTGTGATGTCGTAGACAATGCGGTTGATGTGGGGCACCTCGTTGACGATCCGCACGGAAGCGCGATCCAGCACCTCGTAGGGGATACGCGTCCACTCCGCCGTCATGAAATCGCTGGTCGTGACGCTGCGAAGGGCAAGAACGTTTTCATAGGTGCGGCCGTCGCCCATGACACCGACGCTTCTGGCATTGGTAAGGACTGCGAAATACTGGCTGCAAATGTCTCCAAGGTCGGCCTTGGAGATCTCCTCCCGGAAGATGAAGTCCGCCTCCCGGAGAATGTCCAGCTTTTCCTTGGTCACGTCGCCCAGGATTCGAATGGCAAGGCCGGGCCCCGGGAAGGGCTGGCGGTGGACAAGATAATCAGGAAGCCCCAATTCTTTGCCCAGCAGCCGAATTTCGTCCTTGAAAAGATGATCCAGCGGCTCCAGAACGGCCTTGAACTGCTCAATGACCTCTCTGGGCAGGAGCTTGTTGTGGTGGCTCTTGATGACGTCGGCATCCCCCGCGCCGGACTCGATGACATCGGGATAGATGGTGCCCTGAGCGAAAAAGTCCTCTTTGGTGATGCCGAATTTCACGGCTTCATCCAGAAATACATACCCGAACTCCGCGCCAATGATCTGGCGCTTGCGCTGGGGGTCTTCCACGCCCTTGAGCTTGTCCAGGAAGCGCTTCTCCGCGTCCACCCGGACAAAGTGGATGTTCCACTTGGCAAAGGCGGCTTCTACCTCGTCGCCCTCATTTTTGCGCATACAGCCGTGATCGACAAAGACGGCGGTCAGACGATCCCCTACCGCTTCGGCCAGCAGCGCCGCCAGAACGGAGGAATCCACGCCGCCGGACAGCGCCAGCAGCACGCGGCCCTTGGGGCCGATGGTGTCCCGGAGCTGTGCCACGGTATTTTTGCAGAAGTCCCCCATCGTCCAAGTGCCCTTGGCACCGCAGATTTCGTAAAGGAAGTTGCGCAGCATCTGGCTGCCGAACTGGGTGTGATTCACCTCCGGGTGGAACTGAACACCGTAGAAGCCCCGGCTCTCGTCGGCAATGGCGGCATTGGGGCAGGCGTCGGTGTGGGCGACCAGCGCAAAGCCCTCCGGAACCTTCGCCATGTAATCGCCGTGGCTCATCCACGAAATGGCCTGCTCGGGGATGCCCTTGAACAGCTTGCAGCCGGTATCGTAATAGGTGACGGTCTTGCCGTACTCCCGGGCGGTGTCCTCCTGCGCGGCCGTGACCTGACCGCCCAGGGTGTGGGCCATCAGCTGACAGCCGTAGCAAATGCCCAGGATGGGAACGCCCAGCCGGAACACTTCCGGGTCAACGTGGGGAGATTCCTCCAGATACACGCTGTTGGGGCCGCCGGTGAAAATAATGCCCATGGGCGCAAAGGCGCGGATCTCGTCCAGGGTTGTGGTGTAGGGCTTGATCTCGCAGTAGACGTTCTGCTCCCGCACCCGCCGGGCGATCAGCTGATTGTACTGTCCGCCAAAGTCCAGAATCAGGATTTTTTCTTGCATACAGTGCTCTCTCCTTCCCTGCCCGCCGGTTAAATATTGATCTCCGCCTGTTCGCGGTCAATACCGGCGATCAGAGGGGCTACCTTTTTCACATAGCTCTCCACTTGCTCCGCACACCGGCCGGTGTACAGCATGGGGTCGAGAACGGCCTCCATCTCCTGCTTCGTCATGCCGAACTCCGGATGGTCGGCCAGATCGGCCAGAAGATCCCAGCTCTCGCCGTTTTTCATCTTGGCCGTGGCGTCCATGGAGCAGGTGCGGATGATCTCATGCAGCTGCTGACGGTCGCCGCCGTTCTTGACGCCCTCCATCATCAGATTTTCCGTGGCAATGAAGGGCAGATACTCCCGCACGGTCTTCTCTACGATCTTTTCGTTCACGTGCAGGCCGTCGGTGACGTTCTGTGCCAGCCTGAGAATGGCGTCGGCGCAGAGGAAGCCCTCGGGCATGGAGATACGCCGGTTGGCGGAATCGTCCAGCGTGCGTTCCAGCCACTGGGTGGAAGCGGTCATGGGGGCGTTCAGCGCGTCCGCCATCAGGTAGCGGGACAGGGAGCAGATGCGCTCGGAGCGCATGGGGTTGCGCTTATAGGCCATGGCGGAGGAACCGATCTGGTTCTTTTCAAAGGGTTCTTCCACCTGACGGTCGTGCTGCAAAAGTCGAATGTCGTTTGCCATGCGGTAGCAGCTCTGGGCGATGGAAGACAGGCAGTTCAGGATGCGGCTGTCCAGCTTTCTGGGGTAGGTCTGGCCGCAGACGTCGAAGCACTGACTAAAGCCGAAGTCCGCGCTGATGCGGCGGTTCATCTCGTCAATTTTTGCCGTATCCCCGTCAAACAGCTCCAGGAAGCTGGCTTCCGTGCCGGTGGTTCCCCGGCAGCCCAGAAATTTCATGGTTTCCACGACAAAATCCAGCTCTACCAGATCGCTGACCAGATCCTGCATCCACAGCGTCGCCCGCTTGCCAACTGTGACCAGCTGGGCGGGCTGATAATGGGTGTAGCCCAGCGTGGGCGTGGCCTTGTACGTTTCCGCGAAACGGGAAAGGTTGGCGATGACCTTCAGCAGCTCTCCCCGGAGGTATTTCAGGCCGTCCCGGTAGAGAACGATGTCGGCGTTATCGGTGATATAGCAGCTGGTGGCGCCCAGGTGGATGATACCGGCGGCGGAGGGCGCGGCCTTACCGTAGGTATACACGTGAGCCATTACATCGTGGCGAACTTCCTTTTCCCGGGCAGCGGCACAGGCAAAGTCGATGTCCGTGATGTGGGCTTCCAGCTCCTCGATCTGTTTCTCGGTGATAGGCAGCCCCAGAGAATGCTCGGCCTTGGCAAGAGAAATCCAGAGCTTCCGCCAGGTCTCAATCCGCTTCTGCTGGGAAAACAGGTGCAGCATATAGTCGGAAGCATACCGGGAGCTTAAGGGGGATTCGTATTGATCCGTCATAGTCTGCCCCCCTGCTCAGCGAATGATGATGCTATCCCGCTCCGGGCCTACGGAAACGTAGCCGATGCGGCAGCCGATCTTTTCTTCCACGTACTGCACGTAGTTCCGCGCCGCTTCCGGGAGATCTTCCCACTTGCGCACGCCGGAAATGTCGCACTTCCAGCCCTCCATGTATTCCATCACGGGCTTGGCGCTGCTTTGCAGCGTGGGGAACGGGAATTCGTCGATCACTTCCCCGTTCAGCTCGTAATGGGCGCAGACGGGGATTTTGTCCAGATAGCTCAGCACGTCCAGCTTGGTCAGGGCGATGTTGGTCGCGGCCTGCACCTGAACGCCGTAGCGGGTGGCAACAAGGTCGATGGGGCCGACCCGGCGGGGACGGCCGGTCTTCGCGCCGTACTCGAAGCCCGCCTTCCGGAGGGCGTCCGCTTCGGCACCGAACATCTCACAGACGAAGGGGCCTTCGCCCACGCAGGTGGAGTAGGCTTTCACAACGCCGATGACCTCGTCGATCTTGGCGGTGGGCAGACCGGAACCCACGGGGGCGTAAGCGGCGATGGCGTTGGAGGAGGTGGTGTAGGGGTAAATGCCGTAGTCCAGATCCCGCAGAGCACCCAGCTGGGCTTCAAACAGGATATTCTTCCCCTCCGCCTGCGCCTTGCGCAGGTATACGCCGGTGTCGCAGATGAAGGGCTTGATCTTCTCGCAGTAATTGTCCATCCACGCTTTCAGCTCGTCCATGGTGACAGGCTCAGCGCCGTAAACGCCGGTAAGCGTCAGATTCTTCCACTCCAGCAAATCCTGCAAATGCTCATAAAGATGCTCGGAATGCAGGAGTTCTCCCGCCATAATGGTCTTTTTCTGGTATTTATCAGAGTAAAAAGGCGCAATGCCCTGCTTGGTGGAGCCGTACTTTTTATCCTTCAGCCGGGCTTCCTCCAGACCGTCCTGAAGACGGTGCCAGGGCAGCAGCAGAGACGCCCGGTCGCTGATTTTCAGATTGTCCGGGGTGATGGGCACGCCCTTTTGGGCAACATCCTGCATTTCCTGCCACAGGTTTTCCGGGTCAACGGCGACGCCGTTCCCGAGGATATTCACGACACCCTCCCGGAAAATGCCGGAGGGCAGCAGGTGCAGGGCAAATTTGCCGTGCTCATTGATAACGGTATGGCCGGCATTGCCGCCGCCCTGATAGCGGATAACGATGTCATAGTTTTCGGTCAGCAGATCGACCATGCGTCCCTTGCCCTCGTCACCCCAGTTGATGCCGACGATTACAGTATTAGCCATTTGGATTTCCTCCGATTCTAAAGTTGTAAGGATCGATGACAGCACGTTTACAGGGCGGAGGGGTTCCTCCGTCCTGTAGAATACGGTTATTTCAGATGTTCTTCCAGACGCTTCATGATCTCGGCGTAGGCTTCTTCCACGCCGCCCATGTCGCGGCGGAAACGATCCTTGTCCAGCTTCTCATGGGTCTTGCTGTCCCACAGACGGCTGGTGTCGGGGCTGATCTCGTCAGCCAGAACGATGGTGCCGTCAGACAGGCGGCCGAATTCCAGCTTAAAATCCACCAGAGTCACGCCGCAGGTCAGCCAGAAGGCTTTCAGCGCGTCGTTGATCCGGAAGGAGTAGTCTTCAATGGTCTTGATCTCTTCGGGGGTCGCCAGCTTCAGAGCGAGGGCGTGATAGGTGTTGAGCAGCGGGTCGCCCAGCTCGTCGTTCTTATAGGAGAATTCAATGGTGGGCTGCTCGAACACAACACCTTCCTCCACGCCGTAGTGCTTGGAGAAGGAACCGGCAGCGATGTTGCGGACGATGACTTCCAGCGGAACGATGGAGACCTTCTTCACCAGCGTTTCCCGCTCGGACAGCTCCTTGACAAAGTGGGTGGGAATGCCCTGCTTTTCAAGATAAGCCATCAGGCGGTTGCTCATCTGGTTGTTGATGACGCCCTTGCCTGCGATGGTGCCCTTTTTCAGCCCGTTGAAGGCGGTGGCGTCGTCCTTGTAATCCACGATCAGGAGTTCGGGATCGTCGGTGGCGAAAACCTTTTTGGCCTTGCCCTCATACAGCTGCTGCAATTTTTCCATTTGTGGTTACCTCCATATGTGTATTCATTGTCGGTTTCAGGAAACGGCGGCAGCCCACTGCGGCCCCCATCTCACACTCTTTAGAATACCACAATATGTGGCGGAACGCAATCATCATTTCCACGATATGTGCCGCTTTTGCGGGGCGAAAATTGGAACTTTTGTCTGCCCGTGCAGCCGCGGAAACCCGGTTATTTCCCGCTGTCGCCGTAGTTGGCGAGGACGCGGGCGGAGGGGTCGTTCACATTGCAGCCCTCCCAGGATTTGTTGGGCATCCAGAAGTCCACGATCATCTGGCTCTGTCCGGGATAGTATTTCTCGAAAATCTCCCGGTAAAGCAGGGACTCTTTGGTAAACGGCTGGGCATGGGTATACTTTGCCCGTTTTTCCTCAAATTCTTCCTGCGTATAGACGGTTTCGGCATATTCCTTGAGATAGTCCACCATGGAGTGACCCACGGCGTCGGAGAAAGCCGCCTTTTCCCGCCAGAGGATGTCATGAGGCAGGTAATCGCCCTTTTCAAAGGCGTGACGCAGCAGATACTTGCCCTTTCCGTATTTGTTCAGCTTCATCTCCGGGTCAATGGCCATGACGTATTTGACAAAGTCCAGATCACCGAAGGGCACCCGCGCCTCCAGCGAATTGACACTGATGCACCGGTCTGCCCGGAGCACGTCGTACATGTGCAGCTCCCGGATGCGCTTCTGGGCTTCCTCCTGGAACGCCTTGGCGGATGGGGCAAAGTCGGTATACTTGTAGCCGAACAGCTCGTCGGAGATCTCGCCGGTGAGCAGAACCCGGATGTCAGTCATCTCATGGATGGCCTTGCACACCAGATACATGCCGATGCTGGCACGGATGGTGGTGATGTCGAAGGTTCCCAGCAGCTCCACCACCGGTTCCAGCGCGGCGAGAACGTCCTCCTTGGAGATGATGACCTCGGTATGGTCGCTGTGGATGTAATCCGCGACCTGTTTCGCGTATTTCAGGTCAATGGCGTCCTCGCTCATACCGATGGCAAAGGTGCGGATGGGCTTTTCGCTTTCCCGGGCGGCAATGGCGCACACCAGAGAAGAATCCAGTCCGCCGCTGAGCAGGAAGCCGACCTTGGCGTCGGCCACCAGACGCTTTTTCACACCGGCCACCAGCTTGTCGTGGATGTTGGCGCAGACCGTTTCCAGATCATCGGGAAGCACATGATCCACCGCCGCTATGTCGCAGTAGCAGACGAATTTCCCGTCGCAGTAATAATGTCCCGGAGGAAACGGCAGGATTTTGTCGGTCAGCCCCACCAGATTTTTCGGTTCGCTGGCAAACAGGATCGTGCCGTTTCCGTCGTAGCCGTAATACAGCGGGCGAATGCCGATGGGGTCACGGGCGGCGATAAACTTTTTCTGCTTTCCGTCATAGAGAATGCAGGCAAACTCCGCATCCAGCTTGGCAAACATGCCGACGCCGTACTTTTCGTACATAGGCAGCAGCACCTCGCAGTCGGACTCGCTGGTAAAGGTGTAGTCCCTGGAAAGCGCCTGTTTGAGCTTTTCAAAGCCGTAAATCTCGCCGTTGCAGACCACCCAGCTGCCGTTCAGGCCGAAGGGCTGCATTCCTTCCGGGTGAAGCCCCATGATGGACAGTCTGTGAAAGCCAAGCATCCCCTCCCCCACGTCGATGACGCGGGAATCGTCAGGGCCTCGGGAAACCGTTCTGGCGAAGCCTGCCTGAAACGCGGTCAGATCGGCGGGCCTGCCGCAATACCCAATGATGGAACACATAGGAATTCCTCCTCAAATAGCCCGCGGGAGAGCCTTGCGGCTCTCCCATGGGCTCTCTTTTTATTCAACGTCCTGAAGCGCGTCGTAGCCTTCCTCCCCGGTGCGAACCTTGACGACATTTTCAACATCGTAGACGAAGATCTTGCCGTCGCCGATATGTCCGGTATACAGCACCTTCTTGGCGGTCTCGATCACGGTGCGGACAGGCACCTTGCTGACCACAATTTCCACCTGCACCTTGGGCAGCAGATTCGTCTCTACCGGCACGCCGCGGTAATACTCAGGCTTTCCCTTCTGGGTGCCGCAGCCAAGAACGTGGGATACGGTCATGCCGGTGATGCCAATGGAGATCATGGCGTTCTTCAGGTTTTCAAGGCGGGATTCCTTGCAGATGATCTCCACCTTGGTAAACTTGGGCGCGCCCTCCTCCCGGAAGTCGGGAACCTTCTTCACGGGAACCGCCTCGGCAGCGGGAACATCGCCGGATACGACCACGGGAGCCTCATCCGCCGTAGCGGTGTCAGGCAGTGTGGCAAAACCTGCGTAAGCGGTGGGAAGACCATGCTCGCAGACATCCAGACCGGCGATCTCCTCGTCGGCACTGACCCGCAGCCCGATGGTCTTTTTGATGATCATGAAAACAACAGTAATTATCACTGCCACATAGGCCATTACGGAGACGACACCAAGGCACTGAATCCCCAGGAAATGGAATCCGCCGCCGTAGAAAAGACCCTTCTCCGTGGAAACACCCGTGGCAAACAGGCCGGTAAGGATGGTGCCCAGCGCACCGCACACACCGTGTACGGAGACGGCGCCAACCGGATCGTCGATTTTGGCAACCTTGTCAAAGAATTCGACGGAAAGGACAATAACGATACCGAACACCGCACCCATGATGGCAGCGCCAAGGGGAGAAACGGCGTCGCATCCGGCGGTAATGCCCACAAGGCCGGCCAGAGCCGCGTTATAGGTCATGGACACATCGGGTTTCCCGTAGCGAATCCAGGTGAACACAAGGGTCACGCAGCAGGCAACCGCCGCAGCCAGATTGGTATTGAAGAAAATCATACCGGCGCTGATCAGCGCGTCGTCGGAATCCATGGCTACCGTGGAGCAGCCGTTGAAGCCGAACCAGCAGAACCAAAGGATGAACACGCCCAGCGCAGCTGCCGTAATATTATGTCCCAGAATGGCTTTCGGCTTGCCTTCCTTGTCGTACTTACCGATACGGGGGCCGAGCATGGACGCGCCGATGCAGGCGCAGATGCCGCCGACCATATGTACTGCCGTGGAACCGGCAAAATCATGGAATCCCAGCTGACTCAGCCAGCCGCCGCCCCAGATCCAGTGCCCGGAGATGGGGTAGATAAACAGAGAAATACAGGCAGAATAAATGCAGTACGCGCTGAACTTGGTACGCTCTGCCATGGAGCCGGAAACGATGGTGGCAGAGGTCGCGCAGAATACGGTCTGGAAAATGGCAAACGCCCACAGAGGAACGCCGGCCGGGGTAATAAAGCTGTAATCCTTGGTGATGCCGGGATCCAGCCAGCCCACGACCGCGCTACCCGCGCCGAACATAATGCCGAAGCCGAACAGCCAGAAGCATGGCGTGCCAATGCAGAAGTCCATCAGATTCTTCATCAGGATGTTGCCGGTGTTCTTCGCCCGCGTGAAGCCGGCCTCGCACAGGGAAAAGCCCGCCTGCATGAAGAAGACCATTGCAGCGCCCAACAGTACCCAAATGGTGTTTACAGAACTCAGTGTCATAGTGGTTACCTCCTCATTCTCTCTATTCAGTTAACGTTTCATCTCCTGTTCCCCGCTGCCCGCCCGGAGGGGGTGGTCAGTCCCCTCCTCTGCCGCCGTGATCGGCATGGGCAGCCGTGAAAAGAAGATTTACTTCACGCCAAACAGCAGTTCGCCGTAGGTGGGGAACGGCCAGTAATCGGAAGAAGTCTGGGTCTCCGCCTCGTCCGCGACAGCCCGGAGGGCTGCCATCTTGCCGAGAATGGTGTCCCGGATGGCGAAGGACTCTTCCTTGACACTCTCCGCATTCTTCAGCTCCAGAACGGCGGATTCCAGCTCGTCGGTCTTCTCGGCGATCTGGTCGGTCAGGCCGGACAGCTTGGTGACAAGGCCGGTCTCATAAGCACAGGCCAGATTGGGCGCGACGGCTTTCTTCGCAGCCACGGAAGCGGCCAGCTCGGCGGCATAGCCTTCCACTGCGGGGAGGATCTGCTTTCTCGCCATGTCCACCATGGTGTTGGCCTCAATGATGACGGCCTTGCAGTAGTTCTCCAGCATGATGTCGCACCGCGCCTGAATCTCGGATACGGAGTAGATCTTGTGGGCGGTGAGCATATCCACGTTCTTCTTGTCCAGCAGATGGGGCATGCAGTCGGGGGTCGTGGGATAGTTGCACAGGCCGCGAACCTCGGTGGCTTCCTTGATCCATGTGGCATCGTAGCCGTTGCCGTTGAAGATGATGCGCTTGTGATCCTTGATGGTCTTCTTGATCATGTCATGCAGGGCGGTCTCAAAGTCCTCCGCGCCTTCCAGACGGTCGGCGTAAATTTTCAGGGACTCGGCCACGGCGGCGTTGAGCATGATGTTGGCGCAGGCGATGGAATTGGAGGAACCCAGCATACGGAACTCAAACTTGTTGCCGGTAAAGGCGAAGGGCGAAGTACGGTTCCGGTCGGTGGTGTCTCTGGGGAAGCGGGGCAGAACGTCCACGCCCAGCTTCATGGTGGTCTTCTTTGTGCCGCTGTAGGGGGTGTCGTTCTCGATGGCATCCAGAATGCCCATCAACTCGTCGCCCAGGAAAATGGAAACCACGGCGGGAGGCGCTTCGTTGGCGCCCAGACGGTGGTCGTTGCCTGCGGTAGCCACGCTCAGGCGGAGCAGATCCTGATAATCGTCCACGGCCTTGATGACCGCACACAGGAACAGAAGGAACTGGGCGTTTTCATAGGGGGTTTCGCCGGGGGACAGCAGGTTCACGCCGGTATCGGTGGCCATGGACCAGTTGTTGTGCTTGCCGGAGCCGTTGACACCGGCAAAGGGCTTCTCATGCAGCAGGCACACCAGACCGTGCTTTGCCGCGACCTTCTGCATGATCTCCATGGTCAGCTGGTTGTGGTCGGTGGCGATGTTGGTGGTGGTGTAAATGGGCGCCAGCTCGTGCTGAGCGGGGGCGACCTCGTTATGTTCGGTCTTGGCAAGGATACCCAGCTTCCACAGTTCCTCGTTCAGGTCTTCCATGTAAGCAGCAACGCGGGGCTTGATGACGCCGAAGTAGTGGTCATCCATCTCCTGCCCCTTGGGGGATTTGGCACCGAACAGGGTTCTGCCGGTGAAGATCAGGTCTTTGCGCTGCTCGTACATTTCCTTATCCACAAGGAAATATTCCTGCTCGGGGCCGACGTTGGTGCGGACACACTTGACGTCGGTATTGCCGAAGAGCTTCAGGATACGCATGGCCTGACGGTTCAGGGCTTCCATGGAGCGCAGCAGCGGGGTCTTCTTATCCAGCGCCTCGCCGCCGTAGGAGCAGAACGCCGTGGGGATGCAAAGGGTCTTGCCCTTGATGAATGCGTAGGAGGTGGGGTCCCATGCGGTGTAGCCCCGGGCCTCAAAGGTGGCGCGCAGGCCGCCGGAGGGGAAAGAGCTGGCGTCAGGCTCGCCCTTGATCAGCTCTTTGCCGGAGAAATCCATGATGACGCCGCCGTCGGGAGCGGGAGAAATGAAGCTGTCGTGCTTTTCGGCGGTGATGCCGGTCAGCGGCTGGAACCAGTGGGTATAGTGGGTCGCGCCATGGGCGACAGCCCAGTCCTTCATGGCAGCGGCCACCGCGTTGGCGACGGAAGCGTCCAGCTTCGCACCCTCGTCGATGGTTCTGCGCAGCGACGCGTATACGTCAGCGGAAAGATTGGCCTTCATCACCCGGTCATCAAATACCATACAGCCGAAATAGTCAGAAACAGTACTCATAGCAAACGCTCCTTTTCAAATTTAGGAACCTCTGAATAAATCGTCTGCGGCTGTGGGCGGATCTTTTCCGCCCACAGTCCTTGCCGATTTAATCAGAGCTTCCTTATTGGCGTTCCGGGAATGCCCCGCCCGAACCGCCGAAAATAAAAAAAGACGGCAAGGACGCGCTGAGCATACACTCGGAGACGTCCTTGCCTTCACAGTGGGCATTCTACACCATCTTTCCCCATTTGTCAACACCCTGCACAAAAAAAGTTTTTTGTCTTTGGACAGATTGACAAGGCCCGATAAATTGAATATAATAATTTCGGAAGCATAGGCTTTCCGGGAAGTTTTGGCTTTTCCGGGAGAATCCCGTTGCTTTTCCTTTTAATCTGACTTCATTTGTTTGAATTTTACCGCGTATCGGGCAGGAAGGTTGGTTGCTGTATGAAATATACGCCTCAGGAGGTCATACAATTCATTCAGGAGGAGGATGTGAAGTTCATCCGCCTTGCGTTCTGCGACTGCTTCGGCAGACCCAAGAATATCTCCATCATGCCCCACGAGCTGGAACGCGCCTTCAAGTACGGCATTGCCATCGACGCTTCCGCCATCGCGGGCTTCGGCGACGAGGTGAATTCCGACCTGTTTCTCCACCCTGACGCTTCCACCATTGCCCTGCTGCCATGGCGGCCGGAGCACGGGAGCGTGGTGCGGATGTTCTGCTCCATCACCCATCCGGACGGCACGCCCTTTGCCCACGATACCCGGGGCATTCTCAAGCAGGCCGTTGCCGACGCCGCGAAGGCGGGCTACGCCTTCTCCTTCGGCTCCGAGCTGGAATTCTACCTGTTCCGGCTGGACGAAAACGGCGAGGTCACGGACGTTCCTTATGATCAGGCCACCTATATGGATGTCGCGCCGGAGGACAGATGTGAAAATGTCCGCCGGGAGATCTGCCTGACGCTGGAGCGGATGGGCATTCAGCCGGAATCCTCCCACCACGAGGAAGGCCCCGGCCAGAACGAGGTGGATTTCCGCTATTCCGATCCCCTGTCCGCCGCGGACAACGCCGTTACCTTCCTCACCGTCGTCAAAACCATCGCCGCCCGGAACGGGCTGTACGCGGACTTTTCCCCCAGACCTCTGGAGGGACGCCCCGGCAGCGGATTTCACATTAATATGTCCGTTCAGGGCGGTGCGGAAGCGCTCATGCACCGGGCGATGGGCGGGATTCTGGACAAGATCACGGACATGACCCTATTCCTCAACCCCACCGAGCAGTCCTACAGCCGCTTGGGCGCACACAAAGCGCCGAAGTACATTTCGTGGTCGAGCAACAACCGCTCCCAGCTCATTCGCGTTCCTGCCGCCTCCGGCGAGTACCGGCGCTTCGAGCTGCGCAGCCCCGACTGCACCGCCAACCCATATCTTGCCTTTGCGCTGCTCATCTGGGCGGGACTTTCCGGAATCGAGAACGACATTGCTCTCCCGGAAGCCTGCAACGTCAATCTCCACACGGCGGATTCCCGAAATGTGACCCTTGCAACCCTTCCCAAGTCGCTGTCCGACGCGGAAAAGTGCGCCGCCGACAGCAATTTCATTGCCCAGCACCTTCCCCAGTCCCTGATTGAGTTCTTTACCAAGTGATAAACTCCGCAAAACTCTGAAAGGAGGGAGCATTACCATGGTTTTCAGCGACCAGACGTACAGCGTTCTGGTGGTGTCCGCCGCGCAGAAATTCAACGAAGCCTTCGCCGCGATGCTCCCCGGTTCGGAGTATTATCCGGTTCGTTTCGTGGGCAACATTGCGGCGGCGCGGCGGGAGATGGTGAACAAGACCTACGATCTTGTCATCATCAACGCCCCCCTGCCCGACGACTTCGGCACCCGCTTCGCCATCGACGTCTGCAGCCAGTCCGGCACCGTGGCGCTGCTGCTGGCAAAGTCGGATGTTTACGATGAGATGGAAGCCAAACTCACCTGTCAGGGCGTGTTCACGCTGGCAAAGCCAACGTCCGCTCTGCTGCTGAACCAAAGCCTGAAATGGCTCGTTTCCGCCCGGGAACGGTTACGGCGCATGGAGGAAAAGGCCACCTCCGTGGAAGAAAAAATGGAAGAAATCCGTCTGGTGAACCGGGCAAAGTGGCTGCTCATCGAGCAGCTGAAAATGACCGAGGCCGAAGCCCACCGCCACATCGAAAAGCAGGCCATGGATCGCTGCACGACCAGACGGGAGATCGCCTTGGGAATCATCAAGACCTACGCATGATTGCCCCCCAATATCTACATATGAAAACGCTGCAAGGGAAAAATCCTTTGCAGCGTTTCTGTTTATTGCATCATTTCTAAGAATTCGTCCTCGGTGAGGATGGGGATTCCCAGCTCTCTTGCCTTGCGCTCCTTGGAACCGGCGTTTTCGCCTACCACCACGAAACTGGTCTTTTTCGACACGGAGCCGGATGCCTTGCCGCCCAGCAGCTCGATTTTCTCCGTGGCTTCTTCCCGGGTGAATTTGCTCAGCGCACCGGTAAGCACGAAGGTCTTTCCGGCGAAACGGGCGTCGGTTATCACCCGTTTGCTTTCAAAATTGACTCCTGCCTGCCGCAGGCGCTCTACCATATGCGCGGACTGCTCCTGTCGGAACCACTGATAGATATTCTCGGCGGTGACAGCGCCCACGTCGGGAACCTCCGTCAGCTCCTCCACCGACGCGGCCATCAGGCCGTCCAGATTCCCAAAAGCGGAAGCTAGCACCTTTCCGGTTTTCGCGCCCACCTGACGGATGCCCAAAGCGTAAATCAGGCGGCTGACGTCCTGCTCTTTGCTGGCTTCAATGGCGGCAAGCAGCTTTTTCGCCGCCGTGGAACCGGCTTTCCACAGGCTCTTTACGTCGTCAAGGGTCAGATAGTAAATATCCGCCGGGGACTTGATCAGCCCCTTTTCGATCAGCGCGTCCACAATGGCCGCGCCAAGGCCGTCGATATCCATGGCGTCCCGGCTGACGAAGTGGGCAATGTTCCGGCTGAGCTGGGCGGGACATTCCGCCCCGGTGCAGCGCAGGAACGCACCGTCCTCGTCCTGCTCCACGGGTGCGCCGCAGACCGGGCAGCGGTCGGGGAGATGATAGGCCGCAGTTCCCTCGGGGCGCTTGGAAAGATCGACCTCCAGAATTTCCGGAATGATCTCCCCTGCCTTGCGAATGAGAACGGTATCGCCGATGCGGATGTCCCGCTCCCGGATGAAATCCTGATTGTGCAGCGTGGCGTTTGTCACCGTCGTGCCCGCCAGACGGACAGGCCGCACAACGGCCTTGGGGGTCAGCACGCCGGTCCTTCCCACCTGCACTATGATGTCCTCCACCACGGTGGGCTTGATCTCCGGGGGATACTTGTAGGCAGCAGCCCACTTGGGGAACTTAGCGGTATTGCCCAGCCGTTCCCGCTGAGAAAGATCGTCTACCTTGATGACCGCACCGTCGATATCGCAGATCAGCTTTTCCCGGTTCTCGTTGATGGACAGCACTTCTGCATCAATTTCCGAAACTTTGGACAGCTTTTTGTGTGGAATTACTTTGAATTTCAGGCTTTTCAGGTATTCCAGAGACTGGGTATGTCCGGTAAACTCCACGCCATCCGCAAGCTGGACGTTGAAAACATAAATGTCCAGTCCCCGCTTCGCCGCGATTTTCGGGTCGAGCTGCCGCAGCGACCC
>HF988090.1:35671-40647 GCA_000434635.1 Firmicutes bacterium CAG:110
GTCGAGCTGCCGCAGCGACCCGGCGGCGGCGTTCCGGGGATTGGCGAACAGAGGCTTTCCCAGCTCCTCCTGACGCAGATTCAGCTTTTCAAAGCTCTTTTTGGGCATAAAGACCTCGCCCCGGACGATAAGCCGGGAGGGTGCGCCGGTCAGGGTCATGGGGATGGAGCGGATGGTTTTCAAGTTTTCCGTCACGTCCTCCCCTACCGTACCGTCGCCCCGGGTCGCGCCCCGGACGAATTTCCCGTCCACATATTCCAGCGCCACGGAAAGACCGTCGATCTTCGGCTCTACGGAAAATTCCGCATTGCCCTCTGCCGCGATGGTTTTTTCCAGAAAATCGTTCAGCTCTTCCATGCTGAACACATCCTGTAAGCTCATCAGCGGCACGGGGTGGGACACCTTTTCAAACTGGCTCAACACTTCTCCGCCCACCCGTTTCGTGGGAGAATCCGCCCTTGCCAGCTCCGGGTGGGCGCTTTCCAGCTCCTCCAGCTCCCGGTAGAGCCGGTCGTATTCGTAGTCCTCCATAGTCGGGTCGTCCAGAACGTAATAGCGGTAGCCCGCTTCCTTCAGCTGATCGGTCAGCCGGTCAATTCTCTCTTTGGAATCCATAGTATCCTCCGGTCTGTAAATAAGTGCTGGGTACGTCGCCGATGATCACCGTCTCCGCCACCACGACCTCCGAATGGATGGTAAAGCTGTCCGTCTCCCCCATGACCAGAACCGACACGTCCACGCTGACGATCATGTTCAGCTGGTGAAGCGTCTGGTTAATGCCGGCCTGAGAGAAATTGCTTTCAAACGTGGCGTCGCTGTTGCGGATGGACAGGATGTGTACCGGGATCGCCGGGCCTTTTCCGGAGAAAAACTCCGGCAGAAACAGGCTCCCCAGCGGTATACCGATGTCCGCGGTGTCCAGGGCTAAAATTTCGTCGTTGATAATGTTCAGGATATCCGTTTTCAGGTGGTTGATCTCGCTCATGTTGGTTTTCAGAGCGGTGATGCGGCCGTCCAGATTTTTTTCAAAATAGACGATGCGGTCGTATTGAATGGTGCCGTTTGCAATCTGCTTGGCAATGGCGTCATTGGTCAAGTCCGACGTGGCGTTTTTCACCTGCGTTTCCGCCAGCTCCGTGACGATTTCCCGGTAGCGGCTGCGAAGCATCAGAAACGCCACCAGAACGATCACCGCCAGAACCAGCAGCGTGTAAAAAAATCTCCGAAGCCGCCAGCGCATACCCATCCCTCCTGTAGAGGATATGCGGGAAAACGAAAAGCATTACGGAAACTCTGAATAAATCGTCTGCGACTGTGAGCGGATCTTTTCCTCCCACTCTTCGGCATCGGAAACGGGAAATACATACAGTATTTCTCCCTTTCCGGTGCCTCGATTGGACGAAAAATCTCTCACTCACAGTTCTTGCCGATTTAATCAGAGCTTCCTTACAGCTTTTTCATATGCGCCGAGGCGGTTTTTGCCATGAGCTTCTTTGTGCCGATGTCGTCGAAGGCGATCTCCAGCAGCGCGTCGCCGCCCATCTTCCGCACGGACAGCACCAACCCACGGCCAAAGGCTGCGTGCATGACCATGTCCCCCTGATTCAGTTCGAGACATGGTGTGGGAGCAGCCTGCGGGGTAGAAAGAATGCTGCTTCTGGGCTTTTTATACTGCGAAGCATGGGAACCATAGGGCGAATAACTGCTATGCTCGCTTGTCGAAACCCGATGGTAGCCGCCCTTTTTCACGATGCACTCCTCCGGGATTTCCCTGAGGAACCGGGAGGGCAGCGCCGACGATGTGCGCCCGTAGATCATACGCTGGCGGGCGTGGGTGATGGTCAGGCTCTGCTTGGCCCTTGTGATGGCCACGTAGCAAAGCCGCCGCTCCTCCTCCATTTCCTCCGCGTCGCCGATGGCGCGCATTCCGGGGAACAGCCCGTCCTCAAAGCCAACGAGGAACACATGGGGGAATTCCAGTCCCTTGGCCGAGTGCATGGTCATCATCACCACGGCGTCGTCGTTCTCGTTGTACTGCTCCAGATCAGTATACAGGGCGATTTCTTCCAGAAATCCCGCCAAAGTAGGCGTTTCCGCATTCTCCACATAGGAGTTTATGCTGGATTTTAACTCGCGCACGTTTTCCAGCCGAGTCTTGTTTTCCTCGGTGTCCTTGCTTTCCAGCATATCCACATACCCGGTTCGGATGAGCAGCTCGTCGTAGAAGTCCGGCAGGCTCATGCCGTCCTCCAGAAGCTGCGCCATGCCCTCGATGAGGGCGGAAAACTGCATCATTTTAATAGCGGACTTTTCCAGCGGGGCGTAGGAATAGGGGTCGGAAATGACGCTGTACAGCGGCTTTCCCTCGGCCTCCGCCAGCCGCCGGGCGGTCTCGATGGTCTTCGCGCCCAGCCCACGGGGAGGATTGTTGATGATACGCCCCAGACGCAGGTCGTCCGCCCGGTTGTTGATGACGCACAGATACGACAGCATATCCTTGACTTCCGCCCGGTCAAAGAACCGCGTGCCGCCGATGACCCGGTAGGGAATGCCGTTTCGTTTCAGGGCAAATTCCATTGCGTTGGACTGGGCGTTGGTGCGGTACAGGATGGCATAGTCCTTGAAGTTTTTCCCCCGGGAACCGGCCAGAATCTGCCCCGCCACGAAATTGCCCTCACTGCCCTCGTCGGAGGCTTCGTATACCAGAACGGGGTCGCCCTGCGCATTGGCTGTCCAGAGCTTTTTCCCCTTGCGCCCGAGGTTGTGGGCGATTACCGCGTTTGCGGCGGTGAGAATGGCCTGCGTGGAGCGGTAATTCTGTTCCAGACGAATGACCCGCGCGCCCCGGTACTGCTTTTCAAAGTTCAGAATGTTTTCGATGGTCGCGCCCCGGAAGCGGTAAATGCTCTGGTCGTCGTCGCCCACCACGCAGATGTTCTCATGTCCGCCTGCAAGCAGGGATGTTAAGAGGTACTGCATATGGTTGGTGTCCTGATACTCGTCCACCAGCACATACCGGAATTTGCGCTGATAATACTGCAAAACATCCTCATTCTGCTGCAAAAGCTGAACGGTGATATAGATAATATCGTCAAAATCCAGCGCGTTGTTGTCCTTCAGGCGGGTCTGGTACTTGCCGTAGGCGCGGGCGATGTGCTGCGCCCGGATGTCGCCGGTGCGCTCCGCCCTGTCCAGCATCTCCCCGGGAGACACCATTTTGTCCTTCTCCCGGCTGATGGCGCCAAGGACATATTTCGCCGGAAACGTCTTGTCGTCCAGCTCCATGTCCTTAATGATCTCCTTCATAATGCGCTCGGAGTCCGAGGAATCGTAAATGGTAAAGCTCCGGGTGAAGCCCATCCGCTCGATGTCCCGCCGCAGGATACGGCAGCAGGCGGAGTGAAACGTCATTGCCCAGATATCCTGCGCCTGAGGGCCGAGAAGATTGGAAAGCCGCTCCTTCATTTCGTTTGCGGCCTTGTTGGTAAAGGTGATGGCGATGATGCTCCATGGCGCGGCGGGTTCCACGGCGCACAGAGCGTCCGCCCGGCGGGTATCATCGGGGCTGGGGTCGTCCCCCAGATTTTCCAGAAAAGTCACGTCGTCCTCCGTGACGGCGTGGGAAATCTCGCGGCAGTCGCTGCCCCGGCCGAAGCGCATGAGGTTGGCAATGCGGTTGATAAGGACGGTGGTCTTGCCGCTGCCTGCACCGGCAAGCAGCAGCAGCGGCCCCTCCGTGGTCAGCACGGCCTGACGCTGCATATCGTTCAGCTGAGAAAACTGCCGCTCGATGTAATTTTTCCGGGCGGTCAGAAATCGGGAGTCCATTTGTTCTGTCATAATTGCACCTGTCTTCAACATGATGCCATTATTTTAGCGCATTTTCGGCAAAACGTAAAGAGGGAAAATGCCGTTTTAAGCCATCAGCTCCCGAAGCATGGCGACGGCCTTCTTCTCAATTCTCGACACCTGCACCTGACTGACATTCATCACCGCCGCGACCCGCTGCTGGGTCAGGCCGTGGAAATACCGCAGCTGAATGACCATCCGCTCCCGTTCCGGCAGGCCGGAAATCGCCTGCCGCAGAGCGATTTTCTCCACCATCCGTTCTTCCGATTCCGTGTCCGTGAGAACGTTTTCCAGCGTGAAGCCTTCGTCCCCCGTTTCTCGCTGAATAGACTCCGTGGCGGCGGTGGCCGTTTCGGCCAGGGCGATTTCTTCCGGGGTAAGCCCGGTCTGGCGGGAAATTTCCTGAATCGTCGGCTCCCTGCCCAGCGCCCCGGTCAGGCGGCTGCGGGTGGCCTTGATGGTCGCGGCCTGCTCTTTTAAGCTCCGGGACACCTTTACTGCCCCGTCATCCCGCAGGAACCGCCGGATCTCCCCGGCGATTTTCGGCACGGCGTAGGTGGAAAACTGGGTTCCGTAGGAAAGGTCGAACCCCTCCACGGCCTTGAGAAAGCCAAGGCACCCCAGCTGGTACAGATCATCGGCTTCCGTTCCCCGGCCTAAAAAGCGCCTTGCCACCGACCAGATCAGGCCGGAGTTTTCCTCCACCAGAGCTTCGGACGCTTCCCGGTCGCCCTGCTGCGCCTTGGCGATCAGTTCCTCCGTCCTGCTCATTGCCGCCGTTGCAGCTTCCGGCGCATATGCACCGTGGTTCCTTTTCCGGGTTTGGATGTAATTTCCAGATCGGTCATAAAACTTTCCATGATGGTAAAGCCCATTCCGCTGCGTTCCGCGCCGCCGGTGGTGTACGCGGGACGTCTGGCCTGCTCTATGTCCGGGATGCCGACGCCCTTGTCCTTGATGACGATGTCCAGCACGTTGTCCTTCAGGATACGGCAGCGCAGGGTGATATTCCCCAGCTTTTCCGGGTAGGCGTGGACGATGCAGTTGGTCACCGCCTCACTCACCGCCGTGCGGATGTCCCCCAGCTCCTCCAGCGTCGGGTCCATCTGGGCGGCGAAGCAGGCCAC
>HF988090.1:40668-47056 GCA_000434635.1 Firmicutes bacterium CAG:110
CACCGCCGACCGGGCAAAGGCCTCGTTGGCGGATTTGCTGGGAAAATCCAGAATCATATAGTTGTCGAATTTCATGATACAGCCTCCTTGATCTCCACAAGCTTATCGATTCCCGACGCCCGGAACACCCGCATGGGCTGGGGCGCAATGCCTGTCAGAAGCAGCCGGCCCTCGATCTGGGTCATGCTCCTTAAGGCGTTGATGACCACGGCAATGCCGGAAGAATCCACAAAGGAAACCTCCTGAAAATCCAGCACGCAGACCTCCGGGGTGTAAGCCTCGATTTTTGCGGCGATGGCCTGAATATAGGCTTTTGCGCAGTGGTGGTCAATTTCTCCGGTGAGCGCCACCGTCAGCCGTCCTTCCTCCAAAAAACTGGTAAAGTGCATATTGCTTCCCTCCTAGGTAAATTTGCTGATTAACAGTATAAAATCCCGTTTCCGATTTTTCAGTCGGAAACGGGATTCTTTGAAAATAAAGGTTTTGGACAAACGGCAAAATTGATCTTTTGATTGCAGCCCCTTTGGTAAAGGAAACCCGCAGGGGTTTCCTGCGGGTTTTGTTCATTTACAGGCTCTTCAGCGCCGCTTCGCTCTGCTCGAGACTTGCGATCAGGTCGCGGGTCTTCTGCGCCTTTTCCTTCTCCGCGTTCACCACGGCCTCGGGGGCGCGGGAGACGAACTTCTCGTTGCTGAGCTTCGCTTCCAGAGAGCTTAAGAACTTGCGGTTCTTTTCCAGTTCCTTGGAGATACGGTCAAGCTCCTTGGCCACGTCCACCAGCTGACCCATGGGGATATACAGCTTGGCGTCGGCGGTGGGAATGGTCACCATACCGTTTAAGTTTTCCGGCTCCTTATCCAGCATGGTCACGGTGTCGGCGTAGGCCAGACGCTGGATGAAGCCCTCGCCCTCGGCGTAGACCTGAGGCTTGGAGGTCAGCACGTACAGCGCCGCCTTCCGGGAGGGCGGAACATTCATTTCCGCACGGCGGTTGCGGATGGCACGGATGGCGTCCATGACGGACTCCATGTGGCTTTCCTCGGCCTTGAAGGCAAGGTCTTCCCGATATTCCGGCCACTTAGCAATGATCAGCGCGTCGCCCTCGTGGGGGATGCTCTGCCAGATTTCCTCGGTGATGAAGGGCATGAAGGGATGCAGCAGCCGCAGGATCTGGTCAAGCACGTACACCAGCACCTGAATCGCGGTCTGCTTGCGGATCGCATCCTCGGAGTACAGCCGCGCCTTGGTCAGCTCGATATACCAGTCGCAGTAGGTGTCCCAGATGAAGTCGTACACCTTCTGGACGGCCACGCCCAGCTCGTACTTTTCCAGATTCTCCGTGACCTCGGCGATCAGCGTGTTCAGCTTGGACAGCACCCACTTGTCGGCAATTTCCAGCTTGTCAAAGGCAGGCAGCTCGTTCCTGGCGTCCTCGCCCAGATTCATCAGCACATAGCGGGAAGCGTTCCACAGCTTATTGGCAAAGTTGCGCATGGCCTCGCACTTCTCGGTGTAGAAACGGGTGTCGTTTCCGGGAGAGTTGCCGGTGATCAGGTTCATCCGCAGGGCGTCGCAGCCATATTTGTCGATCATTTCCAGCGGGTCAATGCCGTTGCCCAGAGACTTGGACATCTTGCGTCCCTGATTGTCCCGGACAAGGCCATGAATCAGAACGGTGTGGAAGGGCGTCTTGCCGGTATGCTCGCAGCCGGAGAAGATCATTCTCGCGACCCAGAAGAAAATGATGTCATAGCCCGTGACCAGCACGTCCGTCGGGTAGAAATAGTCAAGGTCTTCCGTCTTTTCCGGCCAGCCCAGCGTTTCAAAGGGCCACAGAGCGGAGGAGAACCAGGTATCCAGCACGTCGGGGTCACGCTCAATGTTGGTGCTGCCGCACTTTTCGCACTTGCAGACATCCTCACGGGACACGGTGATATGGCCGCAGTCGGCGCACGTCCACGCGGGAATCTGATGACCCCACCACAGCTGACGGGAAATGCACCAATCGCGGACATTCTCCATCCAGTTGAGATAGGTCTTGCTGAACCGCTCGGGGACGAACTTGGTCTCCCCTTCCTTGACGACCCGGATGGCTTCCTCGGCCAGAGGCTTCATCTTCACGAACCACTGGGCGGAGATGATCGGCTCCACGTCCTGATGGCAGCGGTAGCAGGTGCCGACGTTGTGGCTGTAAGGCTCCACCTTCACCAGATATCCGCCCGCTTCCAGATCGGCGACGATCTGCTTTCTGGCCTCGTAGCGATCGAGACCCTCATACTTTCCGCCGTTTTCGTTGACCTTGCCGTTGTCGTCCAGAACCCGGATGACTTCCAGATTGTGGCGCAGTCCCACTTCAAAGTCATTGGGGTCGTGGGCGGGGGTCATCTTAACGCAGCCGGTGCCAAAGTCCATCTCGGCGTAATCGTCAGCGACGACGGGGATTTCCTTATTCACAAGGGGAAGAATGACCATCTTGCCCACGATGTCCTTGTAGCGTTCGTCGTTGGGGTTGACGCACACGCCGGAGTCGCCCAGCATGGTCTCGGGACGGGTGGTCGCCACGATCACCTCGCCGGAGCCGTCGGCCAGCGGGTAGCGGATGTGCCACAGGTGGCCGGGCTTGTCCACATACTCCACCTCAGCGTCGGACAGGGCGGTGACGCAGTGGGGGCACCAGTTGATAATGCGGCTGCCCTTGTAGATCAGACCCTTTTCGTACAGGGAGACGAAGACCTCCCGCACGGCCTTGGAGCAGCCCTCGTCCATGGTGAACCGGGCACGCTCCCAGTCGCAGCTTGCGCCCAGCTTCTTCTGCTGCTCCACAATGCGGTTGCCATACTTGTGCTTCCAGTCCCAGACACGCTCCAGGAATTTTTCACGGCCAAGATCGTAGCGGGTCAGTCCCTCCTTGCGAAGCTCCTCCTCCACCTTGATCTGGGTGGCGATGCCGGCGTGATCGACGCCGGGAATCCACAGGGAGTTGTAGCCCTGCATCCGCTTGAACCGGATCAGAGTATCCTGCAATGTCGCGTCCATGGCGTGACCCATGTGCAGCTGACCGGTGACGTTGGGTGGGGGCATGACGATGGTGAAGGGCTTCTTGCTTTCGTCCTTCTCGGCGTGGAAGTAGCCGCCCCGCTGCCACATGTCGTAGATCTTGGACTCCACCTGCTGCGGCTCGTAGACCTTTGGTAATTCTCTTGCCATTTTTTTCGCTCCTTTTGTTAAATAAGAAACGCCCTGAGCCGGGGAAGCTCTGAATTGGCTGACTCAGAGATTCCCCAAAAGCTCAGGGCGAAAATTTTCCGCGGTACCACCTGAATTCCCTTTCGGGCACTTAAAAACTGCTGTAACGGGCAGCCCCGTTCTTTCCTACTTTATTCAGAAAGACCGCTCCCGGGCGACCATCCGAACCGGCCAATATGCGCTCGCACCAGAATGCGCACTCTCTTCCTTGAGCCGAAAACGGAACCTCCCGTTCACTGCGTTATCAATTTCATTTCATTGTATTGCAAAGGCAGTATTTTGTCAAGAAAAATGTTGGTGCCCTTCTGCCATCCATTGACATTTCCTGCCGGTCATGCTATGCTTTGGACGAAAAATCCTGCGGAGGCCATTTCTTCATGAAACAGCATTCTGTACCCAAATTCCTTGACAACTTTCTCACACGTACCCTGTCCGGTACGGTGTTTTCATGGCGGGAAATTCTCCGTCTGACCTTTCCCAACGTTCTGGACTGCCTGTCCATCATGTTCATCAGTATGCTCATCACCGCCCTCATCAGCAGCAACGGCGAAGCCAGCGTCGCGGCGGTGTCTCTGGTGACGCCGCTGGCGTGGATGATCACCTGCATTTTCAACGGTATCAGCGCCGGCGGCACGGTGGTGGTCGCCCAGAGCTGCGGCATGAAAGACCCTGTTCGTATCCGCAAGGCCGCGGGCATGACGCTGTGGCTGACGGTGGCAGTCGGCACCGTGGTGTGCCTGCCCCTGCTGATGTTTCCCCGTCAGGTGCTGACCCTGCTTTACCCGGAGGCAGAAGCCGTCGTTCTGGAAAAAGCCCGGATTTATCTTTCCGGCAGAGCTTGGTCGATTCTGGTGTTTACCATATATACCGCAAACTTCGGCATTCTCCGTGGGCTGGGAGAATCCGGCCGGTGCCTTGCCCTGAGCGTCATCATCAACGCCGCCTATCTGGTGTTCAGCATTCTGTTTCTGAATGTGCTTCGGATGGATATTCTCGGCAGCGTTTTTGCCCTGCTGCTGGCGCGGTTCATTGGCTCCGCCGCGTCCGTGATCCTGCTGTTTTTCTGGAAAGCGCCGGTAAAAATGACCTTCGGGCAGATATTCACCGGCGATAAAGGGATTCTCCGCTCCACCTTGCAGGTCAGCATTCCCCTTGGGCTGGAACAGGTGTGCTCGTCCCTCGGAAATGTGGTGGCCGAAATGTACATGATCTCTCTCGGCACCACAGCACTGGCGACCCACGCCATTGCCAATTCCGTGATCGGTGTGTGGTACTCCCCTGCTATGGCCGCGGCGAACCTGTCCGTAACGGTGGTCGGCCGGTGCTTTGGCGCGGAAAAGTATGACGAAGCCAAACGCTACGGCGTCCGGTGCGACCAGATCGCCCTGATTTTGGTGCTGCTGACCTCCGCCCTGTTTATTCCCCTGCTTCCCGCGCTTCTGGGGCAGTACCACCCCACGCCGGAGGTTCTCGCCATGGCGAAAAAGCTGCTGTACTGGTCGATTCCCAGCCTGCTGCTGTTCTGGCCGCGGTCGAACACCCTGCCCAGCACCCTCCGGGCGGCCAACGATACCCTGTACCCCTCCGTGGTGTCACTGGCTGTGCTGTGGGTCGTGACCATCGGCCTTGGCTATGTGCTGGCGATTCCCTGCAAGCTCGGCCTGCTGGGCGTGTGGATCGCCATGTGGGCGTCGTGGGCAATCCGGTGCGTCGTCTTCTCCGTCCGCTTCGGCAGTGGAAAATGGCTGCACAAGGCGTTGACGAGCCGGTAAAAATCGCATATAATGTATGCAGTTTATTGGAAGCGGGAGTGTTTGCTCATGAAATTATCCCTGGTAGTTCCCTGCTATAACGAAGCGGATAACGTCGCCCTGTTTCAGCAGGCGGTCATCTCCGCCTTTGATGGCTGCGGCTATGATTACGAGATCGTCTTCATTGACGACGGCAGCCGGGACGCCACGCTGCACAATCTGAAAAAAATCTACGCCGCGCAGGAATGCCCCGTGAAGGTGGTGTCCTTCTCCCGGAATTTCGGCAAGGAGGCCGGAATTTACGCGGGCTTGCAGCACGCGGCAGGATACTATATCTGCCTCATTGACGCCGACCTCCAGCAGCGTCCGGAAATCGTCCGTAACATGGTGAAAATTCTGGACGAGGAACCGGAATTCGACGTGGTCGCGGCATTTCAGGATCGCCGGGGAGAAGGAAAGGTGCTGTCCTTCTTCAAAAAGTGCTTTTACAGCATCATCAACAAGCTGTCCAAGGTGACATTGCAGCCCGACGCCAGCGACTTCCGCACCTTTCGCCGCAGCGTCCGGGACAGCATTCTGGAGCTTGCGGAATACCACCGCTTCTCCAAGGGCATTTTCGCCTGGGTGGGCTACAGCACCAAGTTCATCCCCTACACCGCCTGCGAGCGGGCGACCGGCACCACCAAGTGGAGCTTCTGGAAGCTGGTGAATTACGCCATCGAGGGTATCATCGGTTTCTCCACCGCCCCCCTGCGGCTGGCGACGTGGCTCGGCGGCGTGACGGGCGTTGCGGCTGTCATTTACCTGATCGTGGTGGTGCTGCAAAAGCTGATTCAGGGCATCGACGTTCCCGGTTATGCCACCATCATCGTGCTGATTTTGCTGCTGGGCAGCGTGCAGCTGTTCTGCATCGGCATCATCGGCGAATACGTGGGCAGAACCTTTGAGCAGAGCAAGGACCGCCCGATTTATATTTCCAAGGAAGTTCTGGATTACGAGCAGAACTGACATAATAACACAAAAAAGGAGCAATTTTATGACAATCACAAAGGACATCCGGTACATCGGCGTCAACGACCATGCGGTCGACCTGTTCGAGGGACAGTACGTTGTCCCAGGCGGCATGTGCTACAATTCCTACGCCATCGTGGACGAAAAGGTCGCCATTATGGACACCGTAGACCGGGGCTTTACCCATCAGTGGCTGGACAACATTCAGAACACCCTGGGCGGCCGCAAGCCGGACTACCTGGTGGTGCAGCACATGGAGCCTGACCACTCCGCCAACATCGCCAATTTCCTGAAGGTCTACCCCGAGGCGACCGTGGTTTCCTCCGCCAAGGCCTTTGTCATGATGAAAAACTTCTTCGGCGACGACTACGCCGACCGCC
>HF988090.1:47085-47338 GCA_000434635.1 Firmicutes bacterium CAG:110
GGCATTGTGGTGGGCGAGGGCGATACCCTGTGTTTGGGCAAGCACACCCTGACCTTTGTGGGTGCGCCCATGGTTCACTGGCCGGAGGTCATCGTGACCTATGATTCCTATGACAAGGTTCTCTTCTCCGCTGACGGCTTCGGCAAGTTCGGTGCTCTGGACGTGGAGGAAGACTGGGCGGACGAAGCCCGCCGGTACTACATCGGCATCGTGGGCAAGTACGGCGCGCAGGTGCAGGCATTGCTGAAAAAGG